>CAYSJH010000011.1:0-52525 GCA_964431315.1 uncultured Bacteroides sp.
CCAGTCCGGATCTTCAGGTTTGATGAAGGGAAAGAAATTCGGCGGCAGATCGATGGCCAGTTCGCCTCTTTCCCTCATGGCTAAACACTCTTTCTCGATCCAGGTGATCATTTCCCCGGCCCTCGACTGGGATGCAATACCGGACAGGATGGCAAGGCTGTTACCAAGCAGGTCGAACCGTTCGCTGCTGAGGATTTTATAGGACCAGAAGGCATAATAGGGCTTATGCTTCACAACAAGGCCTTCATGGACATGACGGTGTATGATTCCGCCGGAGATGGTGAAACGGGACATCTCCTGGCGCAGCCCTTCGGCTCTTTCATGCTGGCCCAGAAGCCGGAGATAACTGTACACGATTGTGTTCACGAACAACCCATATCCGATCACCCATTGTTCATCCCTCCAGTCGCTCGTTGGCTGCTGGGCGACCAGGACACGGTCGGCGGGACTCTGATATTCCATCCATGTGAGGGCTTTTTCAACTGCCTCATGAAGGAAGTCCGGTTCCCCGGACACTCTTCTGAAAATGCCGGCACCCAGCAAAAACAGGGGAGTTGTATCACTTGAACCGCGGTTTTCCCCGTCATGCACAAGGGAGGGGATATGGCCCCGTTCGCTCTGATTCCGGGCAAGTGTCTCCAGCACCCTGCGTGAGCTCTCCAGCAATTTCTTGTTCCCGGAAACTGCAATTCCAGGGATGGATAGCAACAGGTCCCGCGTATAAGGCTCCGGGTACCCCCATCCTGCCGTTCGCGGAAGTCCGTGATAGGGCCCGTGCGAATTATGGATCAGCACATAGATAGCAGCCTTCCTTGCATCTTCGATTTCCTGCCAGTTCACAGTCTGCATGTATCGTAAATTAAATTAACCGGACAATATTATATAATTCCCAGCGTATCGTTTATGATCTGAACAAACTGTTTTGCCACGACCCGGTAATTGAAATGCTTAACCACGCGTTCCCTGGCTGCCTTTCCCATTTTTTCCCGCAATGCCGGGTCCTTCATAAGGATCATCAAATATTTTGCAATATCCTGGACATCCGCACGGTAGTCAACGATCCTCGGCTCCTTGAAGACCACTTTGTGTTTTTCTTCAAATCCCGATTCTTCACCAACCGTCATTTCGCTCACTGAAATTTTCCGGGCTACCTTTGCCAGGAATGCCGTTTCACCATGGATGAGCGTATCGAGCAATCCCATGGCTTTGATGCCGATCACGGGTTTGCCGCAGGCTCCTGCCTCCACCTGCGGCATGCCAAAGCCTTCAAGCCGGGAAGGAGCGGCATAGATATCGCAGGCCCCGATCAGGTATGGCATGAAGTTGCGTGAAAAGGTGTTGGTTGCGTACATTACATTCTTTTCAATGCCCAGGCGGTTCGCCATGGCCAGGTCGGCCAGGTTCTGCAGGAGGGTGCGAGGCTGCGGCCATACTTTGCAAACGTATTTCCAGTCCGGCGAATTAATGTCATTGATGGCAAGTGCCTGCATTACCTCCTGTGCCCCTTTTGATGCGGCATCGCCGCCGACCGTCAGGATCATGAGCTGGTCGGGAGAAACACCCAGGGATTCCCGAACGGCCATGATTTTCGTATCGTCCCTGTCGTAGGGAATAAAAACTTCCGTATCGCAGCCTACCGGGAGCACTTCAATAATACCGGCGTCGATCCCGTCGCGCACGTACATCTCCTTTACCCAGTTCGATGTCACCAGGATGAGTGGAAGTGCATTAAGAACCTCCTGGTAATTTGCAATAAAGCCGTCGGCAACCAGCCAGGGAACCGGCTGCACGCCATAGCGCTGGGGGTGAAGCACCAGCTGCGGTGTATGTCCCCAGTACCCCACGCCGACAACGACATCCGGTTCAAACCATCGGTAGTACCATTCCTTTTCCTGTGCCGATTCGAAATGAACGGCATGAGCATCGATCCCCATTTCACGGAGTCCCCTGTACAGGAGATCCCCCTGCGTCGCGAGTCCCCCTGGAGATGCAGGGTAATCATACAATACCAGTACTTTCATTTTGTTAATTTTTTATCCCTGAGCCATCTTTCGGCCTCGTAAGGATTTGTAAACTGCCAGAAAGATTCTGCTTTCGGGGTGGTTTCTGCTTCAAAGCTGTTTTTTTCGAACCCGTAGGTTTCTGTAATGATGCTGTACTTCCTGAGCCAGATGTGTTTGGTAAGTTTACGGTAAATCGATGCCGTTTCCACAGGCCTGGGCAGATAGTCCCTGTTGCCGTCTTCGTAAGCAAAGCACCAGAGTTCAGAGGCAGATATCTTACCGGCACGCCACAGTTTAATGACCGCCGCACCCGTTTCCTCGTGCCTGATGTGCCTGGTGTATTCCCCTGACGGGTTATGCGAAATGATCAGGTCGAAATACTTCGCAGGCAACAGGTCCAGTATGGTGTGCTCGAGTTCCTTTTCGTCCAGCCGCTTCTGATCGGGGCCGTCGTTGAGGTCGCCCATGGTCCCTTCCGATTTCAGGACCTGCAATGCGTGCCTGAACTTCGTAGCACGCTCGGTATCGCTTCCCCGGCAAAGGCATACAATGAACCACTGCCATGAAGGATGGCTCAGTATGGTCCCCCCGGCCCACAGCGTTTCATCATCGGGGTGGGCGACAATCATGACAACTCTTCTTCGGGATAAGCGGGCCATTATAGGAATCTCATCAGGAAATTTTTCTGATGTCTTTTATTTTATGGGACCTGATTCTTCCTTGTGCTTTCTTTCAAAAGGCACTATCCCTGCCATTTCTCCGATGATATTTACCAGCTCTGATCCTGCAGGGATTACAATCTTTGAATTATTTCCGAGCGATGCTTCAAGGGCCTCGAGCTTTCGCAATAATTGTGCATTTCCGATAAAATATTTATCCGCTGCAGCATTGACCAGTTTGATGGCCTCGGCCTCTCCCTCGGCGTGCAATATTTTCGATTGCTTGTATCCTTCGGCCTCCTTGATCTTTGCACGTTTTATACCATCGGCGACCGTTTCGGCTGCAGTCGCAGAATCTATGGCCGCTATTTTTTCATTTTCAGCCTTTACAACCTTATTCATGGTCTCCTGCACATCTTTGGGCGGGTCAATCTCCTTCAGCTCGGTCCGGACGATTTCAATGCCCCAGGACTGCGTCTCGTTGTGAAGGGTTTTGTAAAGATCGGCATTGATCTTTCCCCGCTCGCTGTTAGCCGATTTGAGGGTCAGGGTACCGATGATGTTACGCAGTGTTGTGCGCGCAAGGTTCACGATCTGCCAGGTGTAATTATTTACGTTGTAAATGGATCCCTTTACGCTGTCTTCATCGGCTTTAACCCTGAAGTAGACCTGGGCATCAACGCGTGCATTCAGGTTATCGTTCGTGATTATTTCCTGTGGTTCGGCATCCACCATTTGCTCGGTCACATTTATCATATACAGTCTGTCGATCACCGGGATGATCCAGTGAAACCCGGGGTTGGCAAAATGATTGTACTTTCCGAGTCTTTCAATCAGGCCACGCTGGGTTGGCCGTACAATTCTTATTCCCACCAGGAACAGCAGGAAGACCGGAATTATAAAGTAAAGATAGTTCATTTTGATTTTCCTTTCATTTATTGTTCTATTATTGTTTCTCCCTTATCTTCTTCATATCACTGTATTTTTGTTCAAGCTCGGCCAGTTTCTTTTCGTATCTGGCTTTGTTCTCATCCGTTGCCTTCGCGATTTGTGCCTTGAATTCGGCAATGTTTTTATCGTAGACAACCATTCTCTCTTCATATTTCCTGAATAGTTGAATAGTATCTTTCGTGGCCTTGTCCGGCTCCGGAGGGTCCTCTGCCATTTCGATCCCCGCGTTCCGGGATTTCACCGGCACATTTTCTGCCTTTTCGGCCCACCACTGGCAACCCGTTATCATTGCACCCGCTATCCATACCATTACTGCCAGGGTATATTTTGTGATCTTTATAAATGCCAATGTTAAGATTGTGAGGACATTATTGTATTATCAAAAATATGTCACTTTAAACCGGGAACCGTTACATAACTTTCGTAATAAGTTACATGATTTACACATTTTCAAGAGGTGAACACGCGATTATTCCGGATTTTTAAAAATCATTCAACTTTGAGAGCTTGAGTCGATTAAAATTAAATGGCAATGGATAAGCAGTCTAAATGCCCAAAGTGTGCACACACTGAATTTGAGGTTGTTAATGAAACTCCTGTCAATTCAAATTATGAACTGATATTTGTAAGGTGTGCAAATTGTCATACTGTCATCAGTGTGATAGACTTCTACAATGTTGGCGCATTGATTAAAAAGTTAGCCAAACGGTTAAACATCGATTTAAATAATTGATCACCGTGGAATAATCCGGCCAAAAACGGATTACTCTCCTGGCCGGTCGGCGGACTTAATTGTCTACCTGAATACCCTTCATTTTGAGCAGGTTTTATTTTCCGAAATCCATATTAAAGCACGGTGAATTTAATTGGGGGATAAAAAGCGTGTTATTTCACTATTGCGATTACCTTTACAGGAATTATTAAAACTCGCCAGATGCAACTCTCAGTAAAACGGAACGATGCCAAGTTCTCCCCCGATGCCACACGGGTAATCGCACGATTTTTTTATAATGGTGATGACAGATCTGCAAATATCGTGCGGTCAGTTCTCAACATGCCCGAAAACGAGGTTACCCTTGCCCTGAACAAGATTCTCAGGGATTTTTCCATACGGCACAGGAATATTTCGAAAATTTTTCAGAAGAATTTTGAGAGGATCACCCATCTGTTCGAAGAGATGCAGATTGATCCCGATTCTCTTAATAATTCCCGGAAAATACTGATCGGTTCCTATTTTACCATGGAATACTCGATCGAATCGGCCGCCTTTTTTAACCCTTCCATCGTCGAGCATCCCGACCAGACGGAGACCGGCCCGGGTGAAAAAAGGGTGATACTGAGTTTCAGGGCAACCGGAGAGGGACATATTTCATCGATTGTGTTCAGGACGGGTATTCTTGATAAGGATAATGACCTGACCCTGGAACGGACCGGCAACATGCTGGAAGAAGCCGAGCACATCAGGCGGCATGTTTACGAGAAAAAAATGTTCAGCGGGAAACTGGATGAAATGCTGGGAGTTCACGGAATCATCCCGCCGGATATAATCCTGGACCGGTTAAACGATGAATTTACCTACGGTGAGCTGCGGGAATGCATTGAAGAAGCCAGGAAAGCAATTCACCTTACCATCGACAGGGAATTCCTGTTCAACCAGATCATGTGGCTGGCATCCTCGCATTACGAGCTTGAGTTTTCACTGGATACCAATATTTCCGAAAGGGTCATTTTCCCCGTTTCGAGCAACGAAAAAAATGGCATTGAAGATGCCCGCTTTGTGAAATTTCAAGAAAACAGCGACCAGGTGATTTACTATGCCACTTACACCGCCTATGACGGTACGACCATCCTGCCAAAGCTGCTTGATACGAGGAATTTTTACCATTTCAAGGTACTGCCCCTGCACGGTGAAATTGCCCGCAACAAAGGGATGGCGATGTTCCCGAGGAAGGTCAACGGGAAATACGCCATGCTGTGCCGCCTGGATGGCTTTAACAACTACATTGCCTTTTCCGATAACATTACCGTCTGGCGCGAGGCTAAATTGATACAGCAACCCAGGTTCCCATGGGAATTGATCCAGATCGGGAATTGTGGCTCACCCATAGAAACAGAAGAGGGCTGGCTGGTAATAACCCATGGGGTCGGTCCCATGCGGGAATACGTGCTCAGCGCATCTCTTTTCGACCTGAATGACCCGGGGAAAGAACTCGGAAGGCTGAATACCCCCCTGATCATACCGAATATTGAAGAAAGAGAAGGCTACGTACCTAATGTGGTCTATTCCTGCGGGTCCATTATTCATAACGATGATGTGATCATACCCTATGCCATGTCCGATTACGCCTCGACCTATGCTGCCGTCAATTTAAGGGAGCTCCTGAATGAATTGAAAAACCAGGATTAACATTCCTACCTACCAGAAAACACCGGCTCGTTTTCAGATTATCAGCCTGAAATACGGGATACTTTCTTCCGATCATGAATAAACAGTAACTTTTCATAATTTTACTTCAGAAATCCCTAAACAACCTGAAATGAGCACATTTTACGGGCTGATAATAGCCTTTATCCTTCAGTTCGTAGCAGCGGCCCTGGCCATTAGCCTTACCCGGGTAACGCGCTACAATTTTTCCTGGATCCTGATATCCATAGCCCTGATCCTGATGGCCGCCCGGAGGCTTTTCGAGATCATCCCTTACTTCGTGCCAGATTACACAGGGGACATGACCACGCTGAACACCTGGCTTGGGATCCTGATCTCGCTGCTGGTCACAGTGAGCATTGTGTTCATTAAAAAGATATTCAAATCGATCACGGAGGCTGAGAAGATCAGGAAGGTTTCGGAGATGCGGGTACTGAATGCCATCATCCAGACCGAGGAACGGGAACGCCGCCGTTTTGCCAAGGACCTGCACGACGGACTCGGACCCATCCTTTCATCCGTCAAAATGTCCCTTTCCGCCCTGCAGCGCCAGCCACAGTCCGACAAGGACCGCAAAATCATCGCAAATACTTCCGAACTGGTGGAAGAGGCCCTTGAAAGCCTTAAGGAGATATCCGACAACATCAGTCCCCATGTACTGGAGAATTTCGGACTGGAAACTTCCCTCCGCTCTTTCATCAATAAGATTAATTCAACCGGTAGCATTACCATCGAGTTCACCTCAAACCTGGGAAAGGAAAGACTCGCCCCCGGGACGGAGCTGGTGATCTACCGGGCAGTGGGCGAACTGATCGGGAATACCCTGCAGCATGCACAGGCTGAGACAGCGGGACTCAGCCTCGACCGGTCAGGGGACTGGCTGAGCGTGGGCTACAGGGACGACGGGGTGGGCTTCGAGGCGGACCGGGTCGAGCAGGAAAGGGGACCCGGATCAGGCCTCCATAACATACGTTCGCGCATCGGTTCGATTAACGGCAGGTTTTCCATTGCTTCATGGCCGGGAAAGGGAACTGAAGCCGAGATCCTCGTAAAGCTGAAGGAGGCGGATAAATGAAAAAAATCCGGGTATTTCTGGTCGATGACCACAGGCTTTTCCGGAACGGACTGGTCCTGCTGCTCGGGGGGGAACCGGACATTACAGTGGTTGGAGAAGCCGCCAACGGCCGTGAATTCATCGACCGCCTGGAAGAACCGGTCCCCGATATTGTCCTGATGGACATTGACATGCCCGTGATGGACGGCGTGGCAGCCACGGAAGAGGCCTGTTCAAGGCACCCGGAACTGAAAATCCTCACCCTGACGATGTACGGCGATGAAAATTACTACTACCGGATGATCGACGCAGGGGCCAGGGGATTCATCCTGAAGGATTCGGATATCCAAGAGGTCACCCGTGCGATCCGTTCGGTGCATTCCGGGGGAACCTATTTCAGCCAGGAGATCCTGTACCATGTCATCCGGAGCATCCGGGAGGTGGAAAAGCAGAAGGATCCTCCCCTCTCCCTTTCCCCTCGCGAACTTGATGTCCTCCGGGAAATCTGCTGCGGATCCTCGAACCAGGAAATCGCAGGTAGCCTTCATATCAGCAAAAGGACGGTCGAAAAACACAGGGCCAACCTGCTGCTGAAAACCCAGTCAAGGAATTCGGCCAGCCTGGTCATGTATGCCGTCCATAACAACCTCATCCCGGTGGACTGATCACGCCACCCAATGGGTATAAATACCCGGCGTTTTATACCCCTTTTCTTTAAGTATTAACAGGCTTCCCTGCATCTGAACCGGTTCATACATTTGTTTAAAATGTCCGGGATGGGAAAATGGTTTGCCAGACTTAAAGAAGACGTCAGGTATGCTGACAGCCTGAAATCCTGCATCAATTGCGGCACCTGCACCGCCATCTGTCCCGCCGCCTCCTTCTATGATTACGACCCGCGGGAAATCGTCGATGCCCTCCAGGTGGAAGACGAGGAGGTCCTGACCGGCCTTCTGGAAGGAGAAAAGATATGGTACTGCGGGCAGTGCATGTCATGTAAGACCCGTTGTCCCAGGGGAAATACCCCGGGCATGCTGATCTCGGCACTCAGGAGCCTCTCGATCGAAAGCGGACTGTATATGAAATCATCCAGGGGAAGGCAGATGTATGCCCTCAAAAAGATCATAGGCGATTCCGTGCTGGCAACCGGTTATTGCGTACATGCCGACGCGGTGGACCCCCTGCTTTTCCCGGAACAGGGTCCCGTCTGGGAATGGGTCATGAAACACCGTCCCGAGATCTATAACCGGTTCGGGGATTCCTACAATAAAGAGGGAAAAGGGGCACTGAGGAGCATCCCCGGGGAATCGATGGATGAGCTCCGCAGGATCTTCGAGATCACAGGCACATCCCGGCGTTTCACGAAGATCGAAGAGGATGCAGAGGAATACGCCGGAACGATTCAGATGGATTACGATGAGACCTTATGGAACGAATACTTCCTTGCCCAGTATTCCAAAAATATTACTGATCATGAGAGCTGACGCCCAGAACCTTCCATGGAAAGATTTCCAGAAGGAGATCGCCGGGGATCATTATTTCTATGTCAGGAGCTGCATCAGGCAGAATTTCTTCCCCGGTGCGGAACATTATTTTTTAAAGATCCTCGCGGAAAATCTCGGGAAGGATGTTGTGACCGATCCGAGGCATACCACCTGTACCGGGATCGCCTATCACGTGGACCTGACCCGGTTGGAAACCACCATGACGGTTATTGCACGGCAGTTCGCCCTGATGAATGAAGCGGGCTACGAAAACCTGATCATCTCCTGCGTTACCTCCTTCGGCCTGTACAACGAGATCCTGGAAATCTGGGAGCATCACCCTGAACTGGAGGCCAGGATACGGGACTACCTCTTCAGGGCCACCGGCAGGGAATTCCGCATCCCCTGCAATATGGTGCACGGCAGCGATATCCTTTACAAGTTCAGGAACGAGCTGACAGCCATGTCCCCCCACCGCCTGGTAAACTGTGTGACCGGACAACCGCTGACCGTCATCGATCACATCGGGTGCCATTACGCGAAGATGTTCCCCGCCAAGGGAGTGGGCGGTGCGGAATACCCCCAGGTTCTGGCGGGACTGGCGGAATCCCTGGGCGGCAGGGTGGTGGATTACCCGGAAAGAAGAATGTGCTGCGGTTTTGGATTCAGGCAGTATTTCATCCGGTCCAGCCGGGGTTATTCCCTGTCCTGCATGTACCGCAAAATGAAGGCACTGGAGCCCTACCATCCCGACCTGATCCTGACCAACTGTCCCGGCTGCAACCTGTTCTTTGACCGCTGGCAGTACGTGATCGGTGAACAAACGGGCGAAACCTTCGGGCAGGACGGAGCCGGCATCCCGGTGCTGTCACACGAGGAACTGTCTGCACTCTGCCTTGGCTATGATCCCTGGGACATCGGCCTGCAGATGCACCAGGTCGATGTGGAACCCCTGCTCGATAAAATGGGGATAAGCCGGGACAGGAAAAGAAAATATGCCGGCCGAGGAGGGCTACTGCTGCCTGAACCGGAGATCCCTGAAATCATGAGAGTCTTCTAAGTTATATATCCCATGCACCACGAAGAAGCGGATGTGATCATCATCGGTTCCGGACCGGCCGGCCTGCAGGCCGGAAAGGCATTGATTTCCCTCGGCACTCGGGTGCTCATCCTGGAAAAGGAAAGCCGTCCCGGTGGAAAGCTGCTGAAATGGGACAGTCTTTTTCCGTTCGGGGAGGATCCCGCGCAGGTGCTTTCAACCCTGATAGATGGACTGGTCCCCTGCCTCCGGACATCCGCTGAAGTTGTTTCCCACAGCTATTCCGGAGGCATGCACCACCTGGAAACCAGGGGCGGGTATTCCTGTTCCGCAAATGCCCTGGTCCTGGCTACCGGTTTCCAGCCTTTTGATGCCCGGCTAAAGGAGGAATACGGCTATGGGATCTATGAGAACGTCATTACCTCCGTCGACCTTGAAAAAATGTTCTCCACCGGCAGGGTAAGCACGAAAGGGGGACAAATCCCGGGCAGGGTGGCCATGGTCCACTGCGTGGGATCGAGGGACCTGAAAGCAGGGCATGAATACTGTTCATCCGTCTGCTGCATTACCGGGATAAAACAGGCCATGAAGCTGTGCAGCCTGTACCCCTCGGTCAGAGTGCACCACCTTTACATGGACCTGCGTCTGGGAGGCCGGTTCCATGAATCCTGTTACAAAGAGGCACAGGTTAAGTACCGGATCCGGTTTATCAGGGGACGCCTCTCGGAAACCAATCCGGGTCCCGGTGAAACCCTGGAAATAAGGTATGAAGACACCCTTGCCGGGAAACCGGCCAGGATGACAGTTGACCTGCTGGTACTCCTTGTCGGGATGGTGCCCGAACCGGTAAAATGCTTCAACGAAATTCTCCACACGGGTGCTGACGGGTTTTATGGCGACGGATCCATTTCAGGGGGATTCGCTTGGAACGGGACTCCGGGGAACGGATTTCCGGGGAACGAAACGCCGGGGAAGGAAATTCCGGAGAAAGGAACTCCGGGGAAGGGAATTTCCCCGGATGCAAATTACGGGCATAAATCAACCGGTAAAATTCATAACGGGGATGGTGATTTCAGGAACGGGTCTGCGGGACCCTCAGGGTCCACGGCCCGTTCCTCCCTTTTCTGTGCAGGTGCCTGCACCGGGCCTAAAAACCTGGTGCAATCCCTGCAGGAAGCAAGTGCCGTTGCCCTGGAGGTTAACAGTTACCTCAGGAACATCCCCCAGTACGAACGCCTATACCAGGACCATGGAATTCGGATTTAAGCTCCACGAGGACCTGCTGGTCGATCATGACCATTCGCTGAAAACCTATGAGGAACTGCTCACACGTGTCCCCTCCCTGGCTATGTGCATGTCCTGTGGTTCGTGCACGGGGACATGCGTGGCAGCCCTCAAAACAGGCTTCGGATTCAGGAAGTTCCTGGTGCTCCTGAGGAATGGTTCCCACAGGGAACTGGAACAGGCACTCAGATACTGCCAGCTGTGCGGAAAATGCTGGCTTGTCTGTCCCCGTGGTGTGAACACCCGGAAGGCTATCATCGAGATGAAAGCCATGTATGAAAATAAGTCCGCCGATAAAATAAAAGCCGATCCTGGTATAAAATCCATTACTCAAGGGAAAGCCATTCATGTGGTAACTCAAACCCGGACAGGATGAAGGCCCTTTTCGTCATACCGTTCACGACGGGCGTGGTGTTCCTGTTCAGCGCCCTGGCTGTTCTTTATATCAGCTGGTTCAGGAAGATCGGCTGGAAAAACCAGGTCCGCATGAAAAATGCTGTAAGCTGGCGATGGTTCATCCGTTCCTTAAAGGAGGTTTTCAGCGAAAGCCTGCTGCACCTGAGGATCCGTAAAGTGAACCTCCGCCTGTGGTACATGCACATGAGCCTGGCCACCGGCTGGTTCCTTCTGATCGTAGCGGGACACGCGGAATCAGCTTACCATTCGGGCACTATCTTCACACCCATGTCACACGCCACTTTCCTGGATTATTACAGCAGGGGAGAAACGCCGGACGGCTGGATAGCGGAAGCCTTCAACCACCTGATGGACCTGCTGCTCCTGTTTGTCCTGTCCGGATTGATGCTGGCGGTGATCAAACGCTTCCGGGCACGGCGCCTGGGAATGAAGAAGAAACCCAGACACCAGACGCTTGACCGGCTGGCCCTGATTTTCCTCTGGTTGATCTTCCCAGCACGACTGCTTGCCGAATCACTGAACCACGCCTTTTACGGAGGAGGAGGCTTCCTTTCCTCAGCCCTGGGGGGACTAATCCACCCGGATCCAGGATACCGCTTCCTTTCCGATGCTGCCTGGTGGGTGTACTCCCTTTCACTCGGGGCATTTTTCGTGGTCCTGCCCTTTTCCAGGTACATGCATATCCTGACCGAGGTCCCGCATATATTCCTGAAAAATGCGGGTACCCGGGTGATCGCCGACGAAGGGATCGCCATGTTCCATGCACATGCCTGCTCATCCTGTGGTATCTGCCTGAATACCTGCCAGTTGAATGATGCGGGTAAGGCCATGGGCCAGTCCCTTAACTTTGTCAGAAATTACCGCAAGCCATGGCCCGTAAAGGAAGAGCAGACGATGAACTGCCTGATGTGCGGGCGCTGCCGTATTCGTTGCCCGGTGCAGGTCGATACGGCCGGCCTTCGGATGAACGAGAGGTTCAGGCATCACAGCGGTATGCTGCACGAGTATTCCTACCTGGAGGATAAACGGGTACGGGTAAGACCGGCCAGGGTGGCTTATTTCGGAGGTTGCATGACCCGGCTGACCCCATCGATCCCGCAGGCGATGAAAAAGATTTTCATGGCCTCCGGCGAGGACTTTGCATGGGTGGATGAAAAGGAGAGTATCTGCTGCGGCAGGCCGCTGTACCTCTCGGGACAGCTGGATGCCTTCCATGAACTGATCCGCCATACCCGTGACCGGATCCTTGAGTGCGGTCCGGAACTCATCGTTGTCTCCTGCCCGATCTGCCTGCATACCTTCAGCCAGGATTACCCCTTCAGGATCCCCGTGAAGCATCATTCGCAATATTTGCTGGAACTCATGGACCGGCAAGTGATCAGGCCCGTCCGGACCGGCATCCGAACGGTCTACCACGATTCCTGTGAACTAGGAAGGGGACTCGGGATCTATTCGGAACCCCGCAGGGTCCTCGAACAAATAACCCACCTTCAAAACCCGGATTTTAGGGACGGGGACGGAATGTGCTGCGGCGGAAGCCTGGCCGAACTGGAGCTCGGTTTCCCGGAAATCCAGCTTATTGCCAGAAAGACCATAAAAGACCTAACCTCCCCCGATACGCAGCAACTGGTCACCGGCTGTCCCCTCTGCAAGAAAACCTTCCATGCCGCCGGCCTGCTGCCTGTGCTGGATATTTCCGAAGCAGTTGCCGCTGCCCTTGTCTCAGTTCCCGCCGAGGCTGAACGGTCCCTTTCCTCCTGTGCGGTAAGCTGATCAGGATCACCCGGGTAGATTCAACATCTTTTGTTAAATTTGAATTTCAAGGGCTTAATGATGCATGGCTGCAAGATTCGAACCGGTACCGTTATTATTCCGATGAAGTCATCCCGGAAGAGGACGCACTACTTGCTGCTACTCCTTCTGGCCTCTGCCCTGCTCCCCCAAAGCCTTTCCTCCCAGGTTTACATCAACGAGATCCTGGCATCGAATGCTACCGTCAATGCCGACCCGGACTACGGGAACTACTGCGACTGGACCGAGCTGCATAACGCCTCGGGCCAGGGCGTCGATCTCGGCGGGTATTACCTTTCGGACAATGCCGATAACCTCAGCATGTGGAAGTTCCGGCCGGGAACGGTGATCCCTGCTCACGGGTATTTGCTTGTATTTGCGGATGGTTCAGGCAGTGCAGACGGAACGGGACCGTCCGGCCAAACAGGCGTTGCCCTGCATACGAACTTCAAGCTGGCCAAGGAAGGGGAAACCCTTTACCTGGTCAATGCAACCTACGGGATCATCGATTCGATCGCATATCCCTACCAGCTGACCGACATCTCCTACGGAAGGGAAGCCGATGACGCGCAGGCCCGGGGCTATTTTGAATCCCCCACCCCCGGTTCGGCCAATCCTGCTCAGTCGGTCCCGGGGATCTCGCCGGACCCGGTTTTCTCAATCCAGGGCGGGTTCCACGCGGAACCCGTCACTGTTGGGATCTCCACGGCCCACCCGGCAGCGCAGGTCCATTATACCCTGAACGGAACGGAACCTACGGAAAATTCCCCGGCCTATACCACTCCCCTGATATTCGGGCAAACTACCGTACTTCGGGTAAAAACCTTCGAGGAAGGTATGCTGCCAGGCCTGGCCCGCACTCAGTCCTATTTCATCGATGAGCCCCAGAACCTTCCGGTCATTTCCCTGGTGACCGACCCGGACCATTTTTTCAGTGACGAAACCGGGATCTACGTGATCGGCACAGCGGGAGTTGAAGGCTATTGCACAAGCGTTCCGCATAACGTGAACCGGGACTGGGAACGGCCGGTGAACATCGAGATGTTCGAGATGGACGGGAGCGTGGGACTGAACCAGGTGGCGGGCGTCAAGATCTTCGGGGGCTGTTCGAGGGTCCGCTACCCCCAGAAATCCCTCGCGTTCTATGCCCGGAAAGAATATGAGACCGCTTCCTTCAAGTACCGCCTGTTCCCCGACAAGTCCAGCGAGGAATACGAAACATTCATCCTCCGGGCATCCGCAGACGACCAGCCGTTCACGCTTTTCAGGGACCCCCTGACCCAGATGCTGGTGAAGGATGTGATCGATGTGGACGTGCAGGCATACCGCCCGGTCGTGGTCTACATCAACGGGGAGTACTGGGGCATCCATAACCTCCGTGAAAAGATCAATGAGCACTATGCGGAGGACAACTTCGGGGTGAACCCGGACTCGGTCGACATGCTGAAAAGGAACCCGGAGGACTCCTGGAACGTGGTATACGGCAGCGCGGACCGTTACAACGCCATGATGGATTACCTCCGGCAGAACGACATCACTCTCCCGGAACATTACAACTATATCAAGACGCAGATGGATGTGGACGAGTACATCAACTATCAGATCGTGGAGATCTTTTTCGGGGGAAGGGACTGGCCGGGCAACAACATCAAGTTCTGGCGCAGCCATGAGCCGCCCTATGACCGATGGAGATGGGTGCTGTACGACCTTGACCACATGTTCAAGGAGTATTTCTCGGACATTATGGAGGAAGCGACCGAAGTGGACTGCGGATGCACCTGGCCCAATCCGCCCTGGTCCACCTACCTGTTCCGCCGCCTCCTGGAAAACGGGGAATTCAGGAATGAGTTCATCCAGCGCTTTTCCATCTATACCAGCACCTTATTTTCGAGGGAACGGATTCACGCCTTCATCGATACAATGCAGGCGGTCCTCGCACCCGAGATCCCGAGGCATATCGAGCGCTGGGGGGGACAGAAAACGGACCTCCCGGATAACACCTGGGTAACCCCGGTATTCAGTACGGTGGAGCAGTGGGAAAGCAATGTACAGGTGATGAGGGAATTCACCGACACCCGCCATGAAATGGCACTGAAGCATGTGATGGATTATTTCGGGATTTCCGGCCTCGCAAACCTGAAGACCTCCCTTGATCCACCCGGCACAGGTGCCATACGGATAGGCAACACCTTGCTCGGGGAACCGGATTTTTCAGCGGATTTCAGCCGTGGCGAAGTGCTTTCGCTGGCAACCGTCCCGGACAAGGGATACCTGCATTCGCACTGGCAGGTGGAACACAGGACTTCCGCCGACATTGTCCTGATCGATAAGGGGGATGAGTGGAAATATACGGTATCGCGCGATTTGCCCGCAGGGGACTGGATATCCCCTGCCTATGACGACAGCAACTGGGAAACAGGAATGGCACAGCTTGGATACGGGGACGGCGACGAAGCAACGGTTGTAGGGTACGGAGGTGACAGCCAGGATAAATTCCCTACCACCTGGTTCCGGAAAAAATTTTCAATCACGGATCCCGTCCCCTTTGACCGTTACACCCTTCACCTGCTCAGGGATGATGGGGCAAGGGTATTCCTGAACGGAACGGAAGTCATAAGGGATCAGCTGAACCGCTACTGGGTGGGAGCCTCCTCCTTCGCAGAAGCAACGGTGCAGGGTTCCGATGAATCGGTTTATACCACCTATTACCTCAATCCCGCGCTCTTCCATACGGGGGAGAACATTGTCGCAGTTGAGATCCACCAGGCATCGGCCACCAGTTCGGACATCAGCTTTGACATGGACCTGGTCGCCACGCGCTTATCGGGTGGTCCGCAGGAACTGGTCAACGGGAATTCACTTGTCACTGAAATTTTTGAAAATACAGGAGTAACCGCATTCCTGGTCCCCGATACCAACCTGGTGCAGGGGGTTTTTATCAACGAACTGATGGCGAGGAACGATGCAGCCTATGCGGACGAGGCGGGCGAGTACGAGGACTGGATCGAGCTGTACAATGCCGGGAAGGAGCCGGTGGACCTGGGGGGACTTTACCTGGCGGATTCGCTTCTTTCAGGCAGTCCATGGGAATTCCCCCAAGGTCATCCGGAAACAACCACCATCCTTCCGGACAGTTTCATCCTGGTCTTTGCGGATAATGACCGGGAACAGGGAACGCTGCATGCCGATTTCCGTCTCAGCGGCGACGGGGAGGAAGTGGTCCTGTTACAGAAATCCGGGGAAGATCTCCTGATCATCGATCGCGTTCCTTTCGGAACCCAGTACAGCAATATTTCTTACGGCCGCTACCCGGACGGGAGCGCATCGTTCGAGTTTATGCCCGTGTTCACCCCTCTGGCAAGCAATTACCTGGAATTTGCCGATACCACAGAGGTGACCGACACAACGGGTACCACCGAACCTGCCGATACAACCGGGATCACCAATACGGTTGATAACACTTACTCCTCCGGTCAGGGAAGCGCCTGCGACCTGGCAGTATACCCGGTACCCACTGACGGCGACCTGTTCATCCGGTTCACCGGCGACATTGCCGGAAGGGACATCCCGGTTGACATAGAAGTCAGCTCGGTGACGGGCAGTGTGATATCCAGGACCCTGCACCGCTCTTCGGAAACAATCCGGTTGTCGCTCGGGGATGAGTCCCCCGGCCTGTACTTCATACACATCCGCACTGCAGAAAACATTGTGGTAAGAAGGATCCTTCTGTATTGACGTTATGGGTTTTCACCCCGTTGTGCCCATGGCGTTGGCAATGGCGTTAATGCTTTGCAGGAGGCTCTGGAGCAGTTGTGCCGAGCGCTTCCTGTCACCCGACTTTCTTGCCTGCCGCCATTCCCTCAAAAGGGCTACCTGCTCATGGTGGAGGGGCAACAGGGCCTCGGCCCGCAGGCGGGTGGAATGGTGATGGTTTGTCCTCCTTTCCGAAATGGGACTTTCAAGCAGGTCCAGCATCATTTCCCGCGTCAGCGAAAGCTCCCCTAAAAGCATGGTAAGGATGCCTTCCCTGACCCGGTCCTCCTCCACCAATCCGCTGTACAGGCGTATGATCGCTTCATCGGTTGCCGCCAGGCTGGTATCGATGTTCGTCAGTACATACCGGACGAAGGCATCCGTCCGTACCAGTTCTTTCAACCCGGCGTAACCGGCCTGCTCCTCCTCTTTCATTTTCCTCAGGGTGGAACCGACGCCGTACCAGCTGGAAATATTCATGCGGGACTGTGTCCAGCTGAAAACCCAGGGAATGGCACGCAGGTCTTCGAGGGACCTTTTGCCCGTGCGGCGGGCCGGGCGGGACCCTATCTTGCTTGATTCGATGGCATCGATGGGCGTTGCCTGCTCATAGAAACGGACAAAAGATGGATGCCCGGTGAGCTTCTTGAATGCCACTAGGCTTTCGCGTGACATATAGGTGAACAGTTCACGGCGCACCGCATCGCTTCCGGCCTTCCCGAGCCGGTTCAATACGGTCATGTGAGCAGTTCCGGCAAGCAGGAGCTCCAGGTTATAGGCCGCGTTTGCCATGTTCGCATATTTGCGTTCAATGGTCTCACCCTGTTCGGTGACCCGTATCAATCCGTTCTGGGTAGACAGGGGAAGTGAGCGCAGGAACCAGTGGGTGGGTCCCGCCCCCCGGCTGATGGTGCCTCCCTTGCCATGGAAAAACCGGATTTTCACCCCGTGCTTTTGCCCGACTTCTGAAAGCCTGACCTGGGCATCGTAAAGGTGCCAGGCACTGGCAATGATCCCCCCGTCCTTGTTGCTGTCGCTGTAACCGATCATGACATCCTGGACAGGCATCGCCCATTTCCGGCCTTCCTGCTGGTAAACAAGGCTGTTGCGGGTGACCGGGTGGGACAGGAATTTGTCGAGGATCAGGGGACTCTCGGCCAGGTCCTCGATGGTTTCGAAAAGGGGGACGACCGGCAGGGGACATACGATCCCCCCCGATGAATAGCGGGACAACCCGGCTTCCCGCACGAACAGGTACACGGTAAACAGGTCGTAAACATTCCGGGTCATACTGACGATCAGCGATCCCAGTGCATTTTCAGAATACCGGCGGATGTGCCTGGCCAGGGCATGAAAGGTATTCACGGCCTCCATGGCCTTATCTGATTCGAGGTATTCGATCCGCGTTATGAAGGGACGGTTATGTCCGAGCTCATCAAGAATGAATTCTTCCAGCCTGGCCCTGTTGCCGGAGAGGGATTCGTATTCCGGCGGGAGGCTGGTTTTAATGATGTCCATCAGGGCATCTTCATAATACCGGCTGTTCTGCCTGATATCCAGGCGTGCCAGGTGGAACCCGAAAACCTTCAGGTGCCGAAGCACTTTCTGTACATCCTGCCTGGCCAGTGAACCTGCCCCGGTCCGGGAAAGGGTATCTTTCAGGAGCCTCAGGTCGAGTGCCAGTTCTTCAGAGTTCCTGTAGGTATATTCCGTTTCCTGCAATTCAATCCCTCCACCCGTGTGCTCCGCAATGGGCAGCTTGAGCTTCAGCAGCTCAATGTAATGTTTGTAGGGTTCGAAACGGTCGTTCTGAAAGGAAGGCCTCACTTCATTTTCGAGCAATCTGAGGCGGGTCCTGAAATCCGGTTCCAGGGCATCCATTTCAGTGTAGATGCTGAGCTGGTCCGCCAGCTCATCAAGCAGGGCATTAAGCAACTTAATGGCATGCAACCGGAAGGCCCTCAGGGTATGTTCGGTTACTTCGGCGGTCACCAGCGGATGCCCGTCCCGGTCCCCTCCCACCCAGTTGCCAAAAGTGACCATAGGGAATACATCCGTGTCCCCTATGACATCAGGTCGAAAGCCGGCATCCTTCCATGCCTGTTTGAGTTTGAAGTCCTGGTAATGCAATATGGAAGGAAAAACATTGAGGAAATAGTGCAGGACATTCTCAAGTTCGGATTCAACCGCCGGTTTTTCAACGAATATTTCCCCGATGAACCAGAGCTTGTGCAGGACCTGCTTGATATCGAACCGGATCTCTTCGCGTTCATAAGATGTATACATGGAATTCTCCAGCTTGAGCAGCAGGAGGTAAAGCTGCCGGTACAGTGTCAGTACAACGGGCCTCTTCGCTTCGGTCGGATGGGCGGTCAATACGGGCTCCACATATACGTTCCGGAACTCCTCCAGTATGAGCTCTTCGGTCACTCCCTGTTTCCTGAGGTCATGCAAAACATTGCCCCAGAGCCCGTTCACGCTTTCCTGGCCGCTGCCCTCCACCTTCATCCTCCGGTTCTGCACGGCCCCGTTCACCTCCGACAGGTTCAGCAGCTGGAAACTGATGGAATACAGATGAAGCAGTTTTTCCTTGTTCTCTTCACTGAATTTCGGTTCCCTGGAGGAAATCCAGGGGACCTGCCCGGTCAGTTCTATCTCTCCATTCTCTGCAAGCACTTCCTGGAGGCATTTCAGCAGGAACTCAAGGTCGGCATAGGGTTTTCCGAGCAGTTCTTTAATTTCAGGAAGCAGTGATTTCATCCATGCAAAAGTAACCATTGAAAGCCAAATTCAATGGATCTGATCAATGTTTTCCCGGTTCACCCTGACCGGGAACCACAAAGTCTGTTGCTCAACTGCACCGGGGAACTCCATCACCGGGGATCGCCGTATATGGTCCCCCTGCCGTGGGTGCCTACGTACACCCGGCCGTATTTTTTCGGATCGCCGGTGATGTGCATAAGCAGTCCCCACTGGTGCCGGTCGTCATTGATGCGCAGCCAGGTCACGGCAAAATCGTCCGAGCGGAAGATGCCCCTCACGCCATCCACCGTGCCCACAAGGTAAAGCGCAGGCACCCCGATCGCGGATGCGCCGGTCCCGGATGCACCGTTCCCGGATCTGCCGTTCCCGGATCTGCCGGTCCCCGACTTCCCGGCCACGGGTGCCGGGGCGCCGAAACCGAAGGCATGGATCTCTTCCACGGCGGGCATACGGAGGAAGGTGCCGCCTGAATTTTCCGAGTGGAAAAGGCCGTGGAAAGCGGCCAGCCAGATATCACCCGATTTCCCGGGAGTGGCATAGATGCAGTCCTGTCCCCCGCGGCTGTCCCCCCTCCCCGACCGGTCCGCCGGGATCCCGCCGGGAAGTTCCAGGGGAATTGAGTTGAAGGTGCGGCCCCCATCGCTACTCCTGTAGAATTTCCCTTCAAAAAGTTGCATTGCATAAAAGATCTCCGGATCCACCCGGTCTGCGATCACCCTTGTGTTCTCCGGAAGGCTTTTTACGGCCGACCAGGTAACACCCCTGTCAGGTGTTACCCATGTCCCGCTTCGCTGGGGGGTCCAGATCCAGGTCTCCCCGTCGGCCGATACGGCCAGGTGTCCGTGCCTGGCCTCGGGGAAGGGCATGGTGGGCGTGGGCTGCCAGGATCTGCCCCCATCAAGGGAATACGCGATGTTGTGGACCGGGTTCCTTGCCGATTCGATGCCAGCGCGTACGATCACTTCCGGTTTCAGTTCGGCGCAGGCCAGGCTGTTCGTGTTCCCGAAATGAGGATTGACGAAGCATCCTTCCGGTACGGGATGGTCCAGGTCGTAATGCACAAATCCGCAATAGTCTCCGACAGCGGTGATGACCTGTCCGCCTGAAGGGGGACTGAGCAGGTCGAGCGGCACCGTTTCTTCAATTCCGCTGCTCATAACCTGCCAGAGGACCGGTTCGCCCCTGTCCACTGCAGACAGGTTAAAGGTTTCATGTCCCCCGTACCCTGTTGTGATCATGGCATGTTCCGGATCAGCCGGGTCGATCTCCACATCGAACATCCAGTGTACCGCGGTATGGCGGATATAGGGAGCCTTCGAATAATCGAATTCGGCACCGCCGGCAAAAACGGGTTTCCATGTCGCTCCGGCGTCGGTGCTACGGAACAGTTCCTCCCCGCCCGAACTGTAGCGGTTATAGGAACTGGCAATAAGGATATCCGGATCGGAAGCATCGGCAGAGACAGCTGCATAACCGAAGGCGCGCCCTTTGGCGGGATCGGGCCTGTCCGGGGTAATGTCCGTCCATGTATCCGTCCTTGTATCCAGTTTCCACACCGCCCCGTCAAGCATCGGCATGGGACCCGGGTTCGTGCCGTAGCTGATGTACATAACCCCGTTGGCGGCCAGGACGGCATGGGTGGGACGGTAAGCAAGGGGCTGGCCCGGCACTGCGGTCCAGGATTCCCCTCCGTCCCGGCTGCGGAACAGGTTTTCCCTTCCCATGAGCGATGCACCTGCATAGATCGCGGGACTTTCAGGATCAAATGCCACGAATACGATCCCGCAGCCTATATCCTGCATCCGCCTCCGGCGGTTCCTTTCCCCGGTTTCCTCCGGTACTGCTTCGGTGATATCGGGAAAACTTTCCACCCTGGTCCAGGTGGCGGCACTATCCGTACTGCGCCAGAGCCCGTCGTGGCGGGTCCCCAGGTAAAGGATATTGCCGTTGTGTGGATCGACCGCCATGCGCTCCCCGTTGCCACGCCCGTTCTCATTGGCGCCCAGCTTGAAGGGAAGGTCTGTCCTCTGAAAGGTTTTTCCACGGTCGCCGGAGCGCAGGATGGCACCTTCGGGGGCCCGGGGATTGGTATAGGTGCCGCAGGCCAGGTAAAGCATGTCGGGATCAGACGGATCCAGCGCGATGCTTTCAATTCCCATCAGGTTCAGGTCCGCATAGGAGAGCCAGTCCAGCAAAGGCTTCCATATTTCCAGGGAAGCATTCCAGCGGTAGGCTCCGCCCATGTCGGTCCGGCAATACCTGAGCCCGGGTTCCGTGGGATGGAAAACAATTCCCGTGACAAAACCACCCCCTGAGATACGGACGTTTTTCCAGACATAGGGTCCCGCTCCATCCCCGTTCCCATCCCCACCGCCATTTCCGTTCCTGCCCTGTGAGGAACAGCCGGCCGATGCAAGAATAAGGACCCATAGCGTTATCCGGAGGAGTTTTATCGGAAATTGCATTATAGAGAATGGTAGTATCGGAAATTGTATTATCGGAAATTGTATTATCGGGAAAAGTTTCATCTGCAGTCGGTTTTATTCATTGTCGCATTTTTATGGATTCTCACTGCCGTGATGAATTATAAAGGGCATCCACGGCCAGTACAAGGAACATGAAGTTAGTCGCTCCTCCGCCCATGACGTATTCGGTCTGCTGCCAGAAGAATGGCCAGACCTTCAGTTCCGGCAGGTCGGGCCGGATCAGGGCCGTGCCTGATGCCACCCCGCCGGGAATGAATGACCAGTCTGCGCGGTTCACCCCGTAAGCCGTGGTGACGGACTCCGATCCCACGCCGGAAACGAATGAAGAATTGTTTACACCGGGATGAACGCCGAGGATAAAATTAAGCGCATTTTCATAATGATCCGTCGGGGTATGTTCGGGCCATCCCCTGTGGAAAAAATACTGTTCCACCCCGAACTGCTGGATTGTCCAGCCCGCCCCCCATATCCTCGGCCTGTAGGGTACGCCGTAGGGCGAATCCTTAGCCTGCTGGGCTTCCAGCTTCTCCTGGTAAGCTGCCACGGCAGCAGAAATGTCTTCCAGGAAGGACGGGTCATCAATTTCGAGCATGCGGTCATACAGCCTGAGAACAGGTTTCGCGTTCCTGGATGATGGTTCTTTGATCAGGGGGATCAGCCTTCCGAGCACCCATCCGCAATTGTCAATTTCGGGAATGATCCGGTTCTTCATGGAGACAAGTTCCTTCAACAGTTCCCCATCGCCTGTTGTAAGGATCAGCTCTGTCAATGCCTCTACCCTGGGTGAAACGGCGGAGGTTTTATCCTTTGCATTCTGCCAGAGCGCCAGTGCAACCGATAGGGATTCATCCGCCAGCGGGGGATTGTATTCCCACAGGACCCTTGCCGAGTTGGCCAGGGCAGCTGCCACGATCAGCTCCCTGCGCGGATTTTCCTCGGTGAACACCCAGCGATCGTCAGGGAGCCCTGAACCATTAGCAATGGACCGGTCCCCGCCAGTTAGCCCTGAACCTCCGGCAGTGGTTCCGCCTCCGTCGGGCTGATCCGAAACGCTGGCATTGGTTCCGCCTCCGTCGGGCTGATCCGAAACGCTGGCATTGGTTCCGCCTTCCGTAAGGGCAGGCTTGTAAACCCGGTTGTCCGTCATGGAGGCGGCATCCCCGAGCATGACGTACTGGCGTAGCGTGGGACAAATGATCCCGCGGTACAGCCTTCCCATCGACCGGTAGCCGCCAAGGATGGTTTCGAGTCCATGCTCAATCTGCTGAAGCACATCCGATTTGCCATCCGGCACGTGGATCTCGACGATATGATTGACGGGATCGATGAGGGTGGCGTCATGGTACAGCCCGAATTCCTCGATCATCATGGCCAGCATCCGGACGGTGCCGGCCTGCGACTCGACCCTCAGGTCATAATCTCCGGCATCATGCCAACCGCCCGAATTCAGTCCCCCTACCGGCTCCCCCGGGCTGAAACCCGTGAGCGTCGAGGGACCCTGAACGTAGCCGTCAAAAAGGATCGTATCGAGGAGAGCCATCCGGGCATCGTCCATGTGGCAGAGCCCGTGCCATACCCTGTACTTTTCGTTCACCCGCATATGGCACATCTGCACCGGCAGAAAATATTCCAGGGTGGCCTGCCAGGTATTGCGCCGGTAAACATCATCTGAAATAAGGAATGGATGGGAGACCGTTTCCCCGTATGTCAATTCGTATACGCCGGGAGTCTCAACCCCGGAGAAATCCACCGTGGCGTAACGATAACGAAGGAATTCCCCCCAGGGGACAGGTTTCCCCTGCATGACCGGCACTTTGCCGTTTTTTTCCACCCGGTAAAGGATGAATTCCTGTAAAACCTTTTCCTGCATGTCCAGTTCAATGACCGCCAGTTTTTTCTGTGCCGGATGGTACCCGAGCTGCGATACCTGGATGACCGGGACATACTTCCAGTCCCCCATCACACCGGGCGTTATGAGCCACTCGACAGCCCCCTGAGTAGCATTTGCGGGGACGGCGCTTCGTACGATGAACCAGCCGTTGTTATGGTTTGCCCTGCCATCGCGCAACTCAAGTGCGGATCCCGCGGATGTAATAACCATCTTCCTTGCGGGGTCTTCCGGGGCAATGACCAGTTCATTTCCCCTGTCCATAGCCCCCGTCAGAGGTTCGGAGTACGGATCTCTAAAGGGCCCGGTGTAATGGCCGGAATAAGATGCTGTAGATTTGCCGTCTTTCCTGTCCTCCAGGTCCTCCTTGTCTTCCATGGGACCAATGGGCTGGGTGGGGAAAATGCCGGGACGACCGTCCATGAGGTAAGTTTTCCCGAAGAGATCCCCCGGGAAAAGTTCCAGGTTAAATCCAACCCTGCCGATCCATTTCCCGGGAAGCGGTTCTTCCAGGTCCACCCTTACACGGAAGGAACTGCCGCCGGCTGGACTTACCTGGACCCGGTAACGAAACTGCAGATCGGGATAAATGATGGGGTTGAATCCCCTGCGGTTCCTGGCAGTGTCAGGATACCACAATGTCTTGCTGATGGTCCGGGTGGATTCATCGATGCGGACGGGCGCGCCTGCAGGAATGGGGGACCACTGTCCGGGCGAGAGTTCCAGCCGGAGGTCCCCGTTGGCAGCGACCCTGCTGCCATGCTGGATGATGGTTACGCCGGACTGGTGCCCGTCCGGGTAAAAATCACTAAAAACGGTGACATCCAGGCCGTTCATGTGGAAATACCCCCGGTCGTTCAGCTCCAGGGATTCCTGGCCGGATGCGATGGAAAACAATAAGAGAATGACCGGGAGCAGGAGTGACCGCAGGAAGAGACCTGATATTTTCGGATGAGGCATGGCTGATACGGGCTGGCTCATGGAGGTGGAAAATTTATGATCCGGGACTAAAAATAAACAAAAGCCGCCTTTTATTGACCTGCCGGAATGCATATATTGATTTAATTTGCCGTTTGTAATTTAAAGATATAAAGATTTGTATATATTTTTATATGCTAAAAGGAATATGATATCTTTATCCTGGACAATGAACAAACCTTTGAAATCACTGAGTTTACTGATGCTGATCCTGGCAACCCTCTGGCCGGGCCGTCTCTATTCAAGCGACAGCCTGAATTACATTGTCAACGGGGATTTCGAGGCGGACAGTCTGAACTGGAGACTGGTGACCGGGAACAACGGGTCTGAGGTTGTCTGGGGACTGGAATGCACGTCTCCACTCTCGGGGGAACGATCCGCCCGCCTGGTTATCACCGGCACAGGCATCAATTCCTTCGATTCACAGTTCAACAGCTATTTCACGGTACATAAGGACCGTGCCATCGTGCTTAGTTTCGAGGTCCGTGCAAACGACAGCAGCTTTTTCAATTTCGAGGTTTGCAGGAATTACCCACCCTATACGGCCCTGTACAGGAGCATGGACCAGCAGTCCGGGATCCCTGTCGGGAAGGAGAAATCCGTCTTTGAATACGAGATTACACCCCCTGAATCGGATGCCAATTTCAGGTTCGGTTTCCTGCTGGGAAACCTGGATGCAGGTGATACGATCTGGCTGGACAACGTGGAGATCCGGCAGAAGGATACCGCATGGGACGGAAACATCATTCCCAATCCCGAATTTGACGAGTACCGGGACCCGGACCCGGATTTTCCTGCTTACAGGAAAAAGAGGCTTTACTGGGGAACTAACCCGAACAACGAAGGGGGATGGGAAGGGGGTTTTTGTTTCGCAGCTCCGACGAACATGGTATTTGACATCGATACCACCGGTAAGCTATCCGGGGAAAATTCCGCCCACATAATCATCAACCAGAAAACGGGGACCGATTTTTTCAACGGCGCCTATACGGTGTTTTTTCAGGCCAGCCAGGGAAAGGCATACGAACTCAGCTTTGAAGCGGTGGCCACCGGGAACGTGCCCCTGTCCGTGGCTATGAACCGGCAGCCGTTCAGCAACCTCGAAGGTGAGACGGGGAACGTGGGACCGCCTTATTATGCCTATATGCCGGACCGGTTTTTTCTGGATTTCACCATGACAGCGGAGAAAAAGACCTATACGATCACCACTTCAGAACTAACCCTGAGCCAGGGAATGCATCAGGTGTTTTTTGCCAACTTCCCGGAAGGTTCCTCCGAATTCTGGATCGACAACGTTCGCCTCAGGGAGATCCCCGATCCCAACCAGCCCGGCCCGGGGGACAGCATCACTCCGGGGTACAGCGGCAACCCGATCATCCGGCACATCTTTACGGCAGATCCCTGCGCGATGGTCCACGATGACACGCTTTACCTTTTCACCGGGCATGACGAACAGAATACGGTAAACGAATGGTTCTACATGCGGGACTGGCATGTGTTCTCGACAACGGATATGATCAACTATACCGATCACGGGGCAAAACTCTCCTACTCGGATTTCAGCTGGGCCTCGGGCAACGCATTTGCAGGGCACTGCATTTACAGCCATGGGAAATTCTGGTGGTACGTACCCATGACCCACAAGACCGCCAAAGTCAACGAGGGATTTGCCATCGGGGTGGCCGTTTCGGACCGGCCCACAGGTCCCTATACAGATGCCATTGGCCAGGCCCTGATCACCGACTACACGCCGAATTCCGTTCCCCTGAACATTGATCCGGCAGTGTTTATAGACGATGACGGACAGGTTTACATGTTCTGGGGTTCCTGGGGCGCCTGCCGCATGGTGAAACTCAAGGATAACATGATCGAACTGGACGGGCAGGTACAGACCGTCAGCACAAGCAATTACTTTGAAGCTCCCTGGGTGCACAAGCGCAACGGGATCTATTACCTGACATACGCTTCCCGTTACCCATCGGTCATTGCCTATGCCACAAGCAACAGCATTTACGGTCCCTGGACCTACAGGGGCATCCTGAACGACTACGTGGAAAACAGCGAGACGAACCACCCTTCGATCGTCAAGTACAAATGGAACTGGTATTTCTTCTATCACAACGGCGCCCTTCCGACCGGCGGGAACTGGAGAAGGTCTGTCTGCGTCGACCAGCTTTACTACAATGAGGACGGGACCATGCAGAAGATCATCCAGACCAGCTCAGGGGTACCCGAGCTGCCGGTGGGCATTGAAACAACGAAAGCGGGAATCGGCGGGCCTACCAGGATCTACCCGAATCCCATGGAGGGGAACTCCCTGAATATTGAACTTCCGGCAGGATTTGACGGATTCGGAGCCGAGATAAGCATCCGGGACCTGGGGGGCAGGCTTTTGCAAAGGCAGCAGGTTTACGGGTTCGGTGTAATACAGATCGGCACATCGCTCGAACCGGGCAGTTACATCGTTTCGGTGGCGGTAGGGAACCTTTTCCATTCAACCCTGCTCCTGGTAAAAGGGCGCTGAATCACTTATTCCCGCTTCCGGACAGGACCGGTGAAACGCAAAGTTCCCTGTACGTCAGGACCAGCCGGGTGAAAGGCCGGGCAGTCCATGTTTAACGCTTCAGGACCAGCCGGGTGAAAGGCCGGGCAGTCCATGTTTAACGCTTCAGGACCAGCCGGGTTATTGTCGCATTCCAGGTTTCCAGGCGGATGAAGTAGGCACCTGCGGGCAACGGGGTTCCCTTTTCATCCCCTCCATCCCACTCCAGGCAGTTCCGGCCTTCCTGCCAGTTCAGGCTTTCCTGTCGGTTCTCTCCTCCCACCTTATTCAGGCCCTGCTGCCGGTCCCCCGGGCTTAATTCCCTCACGAGCCTTCCCATGATGTCATAAATGGTCAGCCTGAGAGTTCCGGGAACAGGCAGGGAATATTCAATCCGGATGTGGTCCGTGAATGGATTCGGATAGCACCTGAGTTCGGTTTCCCCGGACAATTGGGCATCCTGCAGATCCATACCTGTAGGATCGGACATATTTATTCGGTCAGAATAGGTGTAAAGTGAAGTGTCTTGATCATTCACCGCCTTTACACGGTATTGATACAGGCCGTATTGAGGCAGGGTGTCTGCACAAACGGTATCGTTTGCCCCCGGTGATGCGACAGGTTCCCATGCATCCGTGGCAAAGCGTTCGAGGATAAAGCCTGTCTCGTTGTCGGATGCATCCTGCCAGCTCAGTTCAAGGGTAAGGTCGCCGGTCCTGTTTCCCTGCAGCCCTGCAGGACGGTAAATGAAGGTTGGAATTACGGCCAGCCCGTCCAGGTATTCCTCCAGGTTGGTATACCCGTCGCCGTTACGGTCCCCGTTCCGGTCAGCGGGATCATTCATGTCCAGTCCCGCAACCAGTTCCCAGTCATCCGGCATGCCGTCGTGGTCCGTATCAGGCGGGGCTTCCGTGCTTGCGAGTACCGGCCATCCTCCAACGTCCGCTGGTGAATCGATGATGGCCCCGTTGCGCAGGTTCACATCGTTCACGATCCGAATATCCACCGGGTCCCGCACCGGGAGGCTTGCCCCGGCATGGGCCAGCACGGTATTGAAGCACTCTTCGGCACTTTCCACCAGTGTGTTTTCCACCTCGAAGGGGTTTGTCACTAAAATGGTGTCCAGTTCCGATGAGGTTGCCTTCCTGCCGAGTATATAAATCCCTTTCGAATTATCCGCCGAAACGGCGGGGTATCCTTCCGTCAGGTTACCCTCAAGGTAAAGCTTGCAGGAGCCGTCGACCTGGAAGATCTGGTCCCTCTTCCCCCCGGTACTGCCCCCGGTAGAGGGACCGTAACGGTAATAGTTATGCCTCCAGTTGGCATCGGCGAACTCTCCCCCGTAAGCCCCGTTCCCGGCCCAGTTGTAGATGACGTTGTTTACGACATCGATCCGGTCCCTTTCCCCGGAAATCTGTCCCAGGTAAGCGTCCAGCCTGGGTGTACGGCTGTTGCAGCTTGCTATCAGGTTGTGATGGTAAGTGCCCCCTCCCTGGCCGTCCCAGCCGGCCGCCATGGAATGAGCCCCTTTGGAATGCTTGGAGTTCAGCAGGGCTTCGCTCAGGATGCAATACTGCACGGTGCTCTTGCCGGTTTCATGTGTCAGGTCCAGGTCGGCATCGATGGCCCAGCTGAAGGAGCAGTGGTCCACCATGACGTTGTAGCTCGAACGGATCGACATGGCATCGATGTCGTCGCAACCGGGACTGATGCAATCCTGTTCATCGCCCGGGCGGAACCGGAGATAGCGGATGATAATGTCGTGGCTGTTGTCGATGGTGAGCGGGTAATCCTTCAGGCAGATACCGGCTCCAGGTGCTGTTTGTCCCGCGATCGTAATGTACGCATCCCCGCTTACCCGGATATCGCTCTGCAGCTCAATGGTGCCCGATACCCTGAAAATAATTGTCCGTTTCTGGCCCGCATACCCTGTTAGGGCCTGGCGCAGGCTCCCGGGACCGGCATCCTGCAGGTTGGTGACTTCGACAACGATCCCCCCTCTTCCGCCCCGGGAGAACCTGCCGAAACCTTCCGCCCCCGGGAAAGCCGGCTGCTGCGCAGCCATTCCCCCGGGATACAGGAGACTAAGGTACAGGATAAGGTTCCGGCAGCTCATTTCATCTGAACAGTTTACGAATGTTCCCGGCTGTTGCCCCTACTGAATGATCATCTTCCTTGTCAGTACTATATCCTCCGCTTCCATCCGGAGTAAATACACCCCGGACGGCAGGTCCCGCCTCATGAACGGCAGGGCATGGGTCCCTGCTGTAAATTCCCCCTCGGCGATCACTTTAACCAGCGCGCCGCCCAGGGTATATACATTCAGCCTGATGGCAGAAGCCTTCGGGAGGAAAAAAGATATCATGGTGGATTCTGAGAACGAATTGGGACGGTTCTGCTCCAGTTCATACCCCGCCTTTTCCTTCAAATCGGATGCATTTTCCGCTGCCTCTGCCCTGAAGCTCCAGACCGGTCCCCCTGTAATTCCCCTGTCATTCTTTGCGTCCACCCTCCAGTAATAGGTCCGGCCGTCTTCCAGGGCACCGGGCTTTATTGAGAAGGATTTCTGCACGGACAGGAGGGTTTGGGGGACTTCCACGGTACCGAAATAAATGTAAAAACTGTCCGCAAAGACCCTGTCCCCCTCCCATTCCAGCTTAAATTCCGGCAGCGCCACAATCCCTGTATCCCCGTCCGCCGGCACCGGGTTTTCCGCCGCCAGGGGAATCCTGTTAAAGTAATGGTCCACGTTGAACCATTCAAAGTCAGCATACCCCTGCTCGCCGGAATTTTCATACGGCCGGTGGCAGAACAGTCCCACTTTCGCCCCGATCCATTTCCCTTCGTCTGAGGTAAAGGTAATCCCGACCGGATGGTACTTCTTGCCATCCAGGCTGTAACTGAAATTGCATTTGCCCCCGGGTGAAACGGCGACACGCAGGTAGACCGGTGCATCGGGGACCTTTACGGCGGATCCCGGGATAATTGTTTCGGCTCCTCCCCCCTCCACGTTTGTGCATTGCCTCTGGCTGACAATCAGTCCCGTGTCAGTCCTGTGAATACCGATGTAGGAATACCTCAGTCCCATGATCAGCAGTCCCGTTTTTTCCCCGGTTTTCAGATGCTGATCGACCAGGGTAGTCACCGAGAACCTTTCGGCAGGAAGCTTCTGCATGACCATGCTCCCTACATCCCAGAGGTTTTTATAGTCCGCCGGCAGGAGTGCGGCATTCAGCCTGAGGCTGCCGGGATTGTCCGAAAGGCTCCACCAGGAACTGTCCACATTCGAATGCCACTGCCACTGAAGGGCCAGTTCCGGGGAATCAAATTTATCCGAGGTCTGCGGATTCTGAACGGGCCAGGTTTGTCCCACGTCCGGTTTGGCATGGGATGGCACGGGCTCCCCGATGCCGTTCCCGTCGTAATCCTTTCCCATGAAGGGCCAGTCGTTGATCCATTCCACGGGCTGCAGGTGCAGGATCCTGCCGTAGGGCAGCTTCTCCTGGAAATGCAGGAACCAGGATTCCCCCGACTCCAGTTCCACCCATCCCCCCTGGTGGGGACCGTTCACCCCGGTCGAGCCCCTTTCCAGCACCGTTGTATCTTTATAGGGACCCGTGATGGTATCGGCACGGAGGACAGCCTGGCTGCCGTCTGCGACTCCGTTGAAGGGGGCGAATACATAATAGTAGCCGTTCCGCTTGTACATCTTTGGACCCTCAATGGTCTTTCTCGGATGTGCCGGGTCGTTTCCGTCGAACAGCACGATCGTATCCGTCAGGGAAATGCTTTCACCGTCGCGGCTCATCCTTCTCAGGGTCAGGATGCTGTTGAATCCCGCCCGGCTCTTGGCGTAAGCGTGGACCAGGTAGGCACTGTCGTTATCGTCCCAGAAGGGACATGGATCGATCCAGCCATAGGCTGCCCGGACCAGCCGGTGTTCCCAGGGACCGGCCGGGTCCGTGGCCTTCCCGAGGTATATGCCGTGGTCCGGATCCCCGGCACGCAGTTAAAGCTGGAGGCAACCATGTAGAAATCATCGCCGACCCTGACCATGTCCGGGTCGGAGTAATCGGCATAAATGACCGGGTTCGTATAGGTCCCGTCCCCGTTATCCGGGATCCAGACCGCATCCATCAGGACCGAATCCTCATCGCCGGCCTGGGCGTACAGTGCTGCAATGCCGTTCAGGACAGGCAGGCAGTATATTAAAAGAACCTTTATGATAACCGGTAAATTCTTCATTATTAATTTCTTTATAAACATAAATATAAAGGTAATTTATTAAAACAGCCCGGGCGATTTTTATGCAGCCGGTGTGGACTTTATTACAGGATCGGATGGATGCATACGGAAACTTAACTTATCTTTAAGCCTAATTTAGTCCCAATGGCTCCCCGGAATTTCAGAACGAAATGTTCAAGGCATGTCCGGTCAGGGTGGTGCAGCTCACACGGCTTCCGCTCACATTCTTTCTTTTTCCTGCTTCCCGTCCTGATATTCCTGATGGCAGCCCGGGCAAAAGGCCAGCCAGTGATCAACGAGATCATGGCATCCAATTCAAGTTTCATGTACGACCCGGTATATTATAACTTCTCCGACTGGGTGGAGATCCACAACAGTGGTTCTTCCTCCGTCAGCCTGGGTGCCTATTACCTTTCGGACGACATCGGTGATCTGAAAAAATGGGAACTGCCTGTCTCCACCCTCCCTTCAAACGGCTATTATGTAATCTTCTGCGACAAGCAGAACAGCGGAAGTCATGCGAATTTCGGACTCAGGACTGAAGGGGAGATCGTATTCCTGAGTGATGGCGCAGGCAACATCCTCAGTTACCTGGAATACGGACAGCAGTACCCCGATGTTTCCTATGGAAGGGACCCTGCCGATCCCGGCCAGCTGCGGTACTGTGCCACTCCCACACCGGGTTCAGCCAATTCGGTCATTGCGGCAACATCCCCCGGTCCCCGGGCCGGTTACTCGATCCCCGCCGGCAGGCTTACCGCCACCGCTGCCCTCAGCCTCAGCGGGGACAATGTACACTATACAACAGAAGGCTCCGAGCCCACCGTGAATAATGCCACATACAGCAATCCCATTCCGGTCAGCAAGACCATGACCGTAAAGACACGGACCTTCCAGGACGGATTCCTGCCCGGGGAAACCTATACGAATACTTACTTTCTGAATGAGCATGCCTTCACCCTGCCGGTCGTCTCCCTTTCGTTCAAGGACGATTATTTCTACGACGACAAGATCGGGATACACGTGAGGGGGATTAACGGAACGGCCGGCTACTGCGGCGATGTGGCAAACTGGAACCAGGACTGGGAACGCCCTGTCTATTTCGAATATTTTGACGAGGCGGGGGTGAAACGGCTGTCGCAGTCCGCCGGCGTCAAGATCGCAGGCGGATGCACCCGGGGAAGGGACCAGAAGGCCCTGTCCATCTACGCCCGGGGAAAGTACGGCGACAACGATTTCGATTACACGTTCTTCCATGAAAAGCCTGACATAAACAGGTTCCCGTCCGTCCTGCTCCGCAATTCCGGGAACGACCAGGACCAGACCCTGCTGCGTGATGCTTTCCTGCAGGCACTCGTTAAGCCGTCGATGGACATTGACTACCAGGCCTACCAGCCGGCCATCGTTTATTTCAACGGGGAATACCGGGGCATCATGAACCTGAGGGAAAAGACCAACGAGGATTATGTCAGGACCAATTACTACCTTGATGAGGGAGTGTTTGACATGCTGGAGCGGGACCGTGAGATCATCAACGGGTCGGCCGACGATTATACCGCGCTTGTTAATTTCCTCAATGCCAACAGCCTGGCCAGTGATGCAAATTACCAGCAGGTGGCCTCGCAGATCGACATCCAGGAATTCATCAACTGGCTGACGGTCCACCTTTACATCGGGAACCGGGACTGGCCGGGGAACAACCACAAGTTCTGGAAAACCATTGAAAACGGGAAATGGCGCTGGCTGCTCTTCGACCTGGATTACGGGTTCGGTTTCCGGCTGGACGATCCCAATTATACCCACATGAGCTTCGACGAAGCCACGGCCACCGACGGATCCGAGCACCCGAACCCCCCATGGTCCACCCTTCTGTTCCGCAAGCTCCTGGAGAACCAGGGCTTTAAAAAGCAGTTCCTGAGCACCTACCTTACCCATGTCTACAGCTCCTTCGATCCGAAATGGTGCAATTACGTGCTTGACAGCCTGTCCCACGTCATAGACTTTGAGATCTATTACAACCAGGTCAAATTCGGGAGAACAAAGAACCAGTGGACGGCATACCTGAATACGCTCAGGGAATACGCAGTGAACCGCCAGGGATTCATGCCGGGTTATACGAAAAGTTTTTTCAACCTGAACTCGGCACCCGTGACTCTGAACATAAGCAACCCGGATACGCGAAAAGGAAAGGTGAGGGTAAACCAGGCCCTTGTGCAGATGTATCCCCTCACCCTGCATACCTACCAGGAGCTTCCGATGACCATCGAGGCGGTCCCCGCAAAGGGATACCGCTTCAACCACTGGATCGATAAATCCAATTCCACCACGTACAGTTACGATATCCTTCTTGCCAGCCCGACGGGCACGACAATGGGTCTTGAACCCGTCTTTGAAACGATCGAAGCAACCGGCGGGATAAGCCTGAATGAAATCGCTCCCTCCGGCATCCTTTTCCAGGATGAGGACGGTGAGAACTCCGGGTTCATTGAATTATTCAATAACGCTGCAGCACCAGCCGTACTTAATTCATGGTTCCTGTCGGACCGGCACGACAACCTGACCCGCTATGCCATACCGGATTCGCTGATGATCCCCGCGGGGGGATTCCGGGTCCTTTATGCGGACGGGGATGCCCGGCAGGGTGAACTGCATACGGTCTTCCGGCTGAGCACCAACGGGGAAACCGTGTACCTTTCCCAGAAGGTCGGTGAGGATATACAGGTCAGGGATTCCATCCGCTTTGATTTCCTGGTGGAGAACCATTCCTACGGCAGGTACGGGGACGGCAACGGCGCCTGGCGCCATATGGTCATACTCACCCCGGGCATGCCCAACAATCCCCTCGAACTGTCCGGCGGCCCGGACCTGGTCGAAGCCGGGATCCGGTTCAGCGTATACCCGAACCCCACAGCCGGGCAGCTGTTCATTGCCGCTGAAGGCATCGATATCTATGACGGGGACTACCAGGTGGACCTGGTCGATATGACCGGGAAACCCGTTTACCCGAGGATCTGGCTTAACCAGGCACAGAACCACCTCAATCTCAGCGGGCTTGACGGGGGACTTTACATCATCAGGATTTTCAGTGCCGGCCGGATGGTAAATACATCCAGGATAATACTTATTAAATAAAATGCCGATATACATGCGACACCCCAGGCATTCATTTATGAAAAATTCCCTTGCCTCCGCTGCACTGATCCTGGCCGCCTTGCTTGTCGCATGCAAGGACAGGAAGGAGGCGGGCGATAAGCCGCATGTGAATGTGGTCATCGATTCCACCTATTATGCCATGAATCCCATGGACCTGAAGTTTGACAGCCTGGAAATGGTCATGATCGATTCCGGGATGGCCGACCTGATCGAATCCTACCGTCAGATCAGGGCATACAATCTCCAGAACAGTACCCCGCCGGCTGTCCAGTTCAATCCCCTTCCCTATGGATTCAGGATACCCGAACCAACGGAAAAGATCCGCTGGAATATTCCTTCAGGAATCTCCAAACCTGCCCGTGAAGCGGACCTTGCATTTATGTCCATCCCCGAACTGGCTTCCCTCCTGCGCTCAGGGGAGATGACCTGCCTGGAGCTGACGGATTTCTTCCTGGAGCGCCTGAAAAAATACGATCCCCAGCTGCACTGTGTGGTCACCCTGACTGAAGAATACGCCAGGGAACAGGCCGGGAGACTGGATGCCGAACTGGCAGCAGGGAAAGACCGCGGGATCCTGCACGGCATTCCTTACGGGGCCAAGGACCTGTTTGCCTTCCCGGGTTATCCAACCACATGGGGGGCGGAAGCATTCAGGAACCAGGTCATAGAACAGAAAGCAGGGGTCATCCAGAAACTTGAGGATGCCGGAGCGGTCCTGGTGGCCAAGACCAGCCTCGGCGCCCTTGCCATGGGGGATGTATGGTTTGCCGAAACCACGCGCAATCCATGGAACCCTGAGGAGGGTTCAAGCGGTTCATCGGCCGGGTCGGCCTCGGCCGTTGCGGCGGGACTCCTTCCCTTTGCCCTCGGCTCGGAGACCTGGGGATCCATCGTATCGCCTTCCACCCGCTGCGGCACGACCGGTTTGCGGCCCACCTACGGGCGGGTGACCCGGTCCGGGGCCATGGCCCTCAGCTGGAGCATGGATAAGGTGGGAACCATTTGCAGGAATGCGAAGGATTGTGCCATTGTATTCGATGCCATAAGGGGACCGGACCCTGAGGACAAAACACTGATCGAAGCCGGATTCACTTACCCGGAGAAAGTGGACCTCTCGAAAATGAGGGTCGGCTACCTGGACGGCGGATTTGACCGCAAAGATGACGAAGCAAAGTATGACAGGCAGACCCTCCGGGTACTCAGGAAAATGGGGGCCAACCCCATCCCGGTGAAACTGTCTGACGAGAAGATCCCCGATTATGCCCTGGCCATCATCCTCGAGGCAGAAGCCGCAGCCGCATTCGATGAACTGACCCGCTCGAACCGGGATACCCTGCTGGTACTGCAAAAACGCGACGCATGGCCGAATGTTTTCCGCACGGCAAGGTTCATCACGGCAGTTGAATACATCCAGGCCAACCGGATCCGGCATGACCTCGTACAGCATCTTAATGAAAGGCTGAAGGATTTTGATGTGGTGGTCACGCCTTCCTTCCGGGGAGGTTCTCACCTGCTGGCCACCAACCTCACCGGCCATCCCGTGGTGGTGGTTCCAAACGGCTTCAAGGAGAACGGCGACCCTGTAAGCATCTGTTTCCTGGGCAACCTGTTTGACGAGGGGACCATCCTTGCAGTTGCCGAGGCATACCAGGAGGCAACGGGCTTCAATAAAAAGCGGCCACCCCTGTTCAGCGAACCCTAACGCTTCATCAGTCGAGGAAATATCCAGAACCCCTGCTCAATGGCCCGGGGTCATCACCGTAAATTGTAGCGGACATCATCGCTCATAAATGTGATTATCCCCATACCGGTCGTGATGCCCGCAACCTGTGCCTAAATCGTCGACTTTCCCATTCAGAAACGATTCCGCTTGGATGAATCCACCCGATGCCGTATTTTTATACAACACTAAATTCTTCAAAATCTTAATCATCCCTATGACAACAAGAAATTATCAAAGGATCCTGGGGCTCCTGCTGGTCTCGTTCCTTTTCTCCGGACTCTCGTCCCAGACTACCCTGGAAGATCTCGCTACCATCAAGCATGGTGTAAAAAGCAAAAGAATAAGCAGTTACGACCGAACCGGCGGCAATGGTGACTGCCTGTCAAATATTGAACCCGGCCAGAAGCAGACCCTCTGTGACATAAAAGGTGCAGGCATGATCAACCACATCTGGATCACCATCAGTCCCGGTTCCCCGGAGCTTAACCGCTCCGATGTCATCCTCAGGATGTACTGGGACGGGATGGAATATCCTTCGGTGGAAGCGCCCATCGGTCCCTTTTTCGGACAGGGATGGGACGAATCCTACCATTTTGTTTCCCTTCCCCTGGCAGCTTCACCGGTTGAGGGGAACGCACTTACTTCGTATTTCCGCATGCCATTCAGAAAGGGCGCAAGGATAGAGGTGGAAAACCAGGCAGATGTAAAGATCAATGCATTCTATTATTACATCGATTACCTGGAAATGGAAAATCCGCCGGAGAACCTTGCCTACTTCCATGCCTGGTTCAACCACGTTGTGACCAAGGCGCCGCCTGAGGGTGAGAACGAATGGGGACTGCTGTCGGACGAAACCGGGAAGAACCTGAAGGGCGAAGACAATTACCTGATCCTTAACGTCCGGGGCAAGGGCCAATTTGTCGGGGTGAACTACTTTGTCAACTCCCCCACCCCGGTCTGGTACGGCGAGGGGGACGACATGATCTTCATCGACGGGGACGAGATGCCCACCCTGCACGGGACGGGCACTGAGGATTATTTCAACCATTCCTGGTGCCCGAATGAAAAAACCTCCCACCCCTATTTTGGTTACGGGCGCACCCCGTCGGACCTGCAGTGGCTCGGGAGGACGCATGCCTACCGCTTTCACATCGACGATCCGATTTATTTCGACAAATCCATCCGTTTCACCATCGAGCACGGGCATAACAACTGCCTGACCCTGGAAATGGCAAGCGTGGCTTACTTTTACCTGGATCGTCCCACAAAGCTCGATCCCATACCGGATAAAGAACATCGGAAACTGATGCCGGTGATCAATTACCTGGACATCCACCGCTGGAGACACGAGTGGAGGAAAAATTACGGTCCCGCTTCAAATCCCTGGGGTAACGAACGGGTCGGGCAGGACAATTGATGCAACTCAGATCCTGGGGCGGACCGGGCAGGAGGCTGGAAGAGTCCCCCGGAACAGATTTCAGTCCCCTTCCACCCCGGCTGCTGAGGATGCGGCTTCCATCTTCCGCTCCGTCTCGGTAACCCAGCCGTAATCAACGTATTCCCATTCGAACTCTTCACCCTTTACCCTGACCAGCAGGAAACCCTCCTGTGGCCAGCTGTTGATTTTATTGTTCCACCAGCGCCCGCAGATAGCCCCGCCGGTGATGAAATGGACCTCGTTCTGCACGTTGATGTCCTCCAGGAAATGAAGGTGGCCCTGCAGGACGAGTTTCAGGTTGTAGTCCAGGAAATTCAACAGCACATCCCTGCCATTGGTAATAACCAATCCTTTAGGGTTGGGTTCGAGCGTCCCTTTAGTTAGCTGGGTCTGGACCGTAATGAAGGGGATATGCGTGATCACGGCAATGGGGGTTTTTTTATCCACTTTTTCAAGGTCGCCTTTAAGCCAGCCGATCTGATCGTTGTCAACATGGCCGTAATAGTACCCGTCTTCCCCGAGCTCGATCCCGTCCATCACGATGAAATGCCAGCCCTTGTGGTCGAATGAATAATAGCGCTTCCCGATCCGGTTCTCGAACATCTTCTTCCCGTATTCGGGATTGTCGGCGATCCCTTCCTCGTGCCGGTGCCAGCCGTAAATCTCATGGTTACCCATCGCATTGTATACCGGCATGTTGAATTCTTTCGATACCTGTATGTAAAGTTTATACAGGGAATCCACTCTTCCGTAAGTCTGGTCCAGCGCATCCATGACCAGGTCGCCTCCCGTAAGGACAAAATCGGGCGCGAGCTGGTTGATGGTGTCTATGGCTTTCCGGAATCCCTCAACAGCATTGAGCTCCGGCTGCAGGTGGATATCCGTCAGGAATGCAAAGGTAAACTCGTCGGCCGCCTCCTTTTGCTTCTTCGTGCACCCGGAGAGAACCAGCAAAATTGCCAGGCTGAAAAGGATTGCTTTTTTCATGATGTTCGTTTTGGTTACGACAATAAAAATAGTCCATTTGGTTTATATTTGTATACCTTAAGAGTATTCCTGCATATGTTCCGGAATTATTTCAGATATGCTTTCCGCAGCCTTGTCAAGCAAAGGGGAAGGACCCTGATCGATATCCTGGGACTCTCATTCGGCATCGCCTGCGTGATCATCATATACCTCTATGCCACCCGGGAGATCAGCTTCAACAGGTTCCATGAGAACCGCGACCGGATCTACCGCATGTATGCCAGTTTCGATACCAGGGAAGGGGAAAGGGAACGTACTCCCTTCCTGCCCCAGGGAATGGCCGGGGCCATTGCAGAGAAGGTTCCATGTGTTGAAAAGACCTGCCGCCTGAGATCGACCCCTGCCTGGATAGGCATCGGGAATGTGCTGTTCCAGGAGCACCTGGGATTCACCGACACAACCTACCTGGAAATGTTCACCTTCCCGGTCATTGCCGGTGACCCGGTCAACCCGCTTGCCAATCCGCAGAGCGTGGTGCTGACCGAAACCGTCGCCGGCAAATTTTTCGGTGACAGCGTCAAAAACTTCGGGGAGATCATAGGCGAGAGCATTGAATTCCCCCAGGAAGCCCCAAATCTGTTCACCATCACGGCCGTGGTCGCCGATCCGCCGGACAATAATTCCTTCCGGTGGACGGTCCTTATCCCCTATGAAAACGCTCGTTACTATCCTCAGTGCAATGATCCTTTCGGCAATACTTCGATCTACGTCATGCTCGACAAAAACAACGACCGGGAACTTGCCGAACAGACGGCTCAGTCCCTCATCGAAGAATTCCACGGCGAACGGATCGGGCAGCTCGTGCATTTCGGTTACATCGCTGATAAGGAAAATAATTTCAGCTACCACCTTCAACCGCTCAACGACCTTTACCTCAACTCCGGGGGGATCAACGGCTGCTATGAGATCACAGGGAGCAAGCGTTCCATCTACATCCTCTCCGGTATTGCCGTACTGATCCTGCTCATTGCATGCTTTAATTACGTCATGCTGGCCATCGGTTCCTCCCTCAACCGGCTCAGGGATTTCGGGCTGATGAATGTGGCGGGCGCCCGACGTAGCCAGATCCTGTACCATTTTATCAGTGAATCATTCCTGCTGACGCTCGTCTCCCTGATCCTGGGAGTTCTCCTTGCTGAGCAGATTCTCCCGTTGTTCAACCAGCTGGCGCAGGAAGATCTTCAGTTCACTTTGTTGAGGGATTGGAGGAATATTTGTTTCCTCTTCCTGGTCTTGCTCATTATCGTCCTGTTTACCAGCCAGTACATCGGCATGTACCTGCTAAGAAATAACCAGCCCGTCCGATTACTCAGGAAGGAACTGCTTTCCCTGAAAAGGAACAGCGTTGCCAGGTTTTTCGTGATCCTGCAATACTTCATCACCATCATGCTTCTCATTTCCAGCGGGGTGATCCTCAAGCAGCTGAAATACATGATCAACCGGGATGTCGGATTCAACAAGGAGAACCTGCTGGTAATACCGGTGGATTTCCCCTTCCAGAAGGTGCTGACCCTGAAGGACAGGCTGCTGAAGTCAGCGCATGTCCAAGGTGTATCGATGAGCGACCGGAATTTTGTATCGGGATCCAGTTCCACCTCTGAGAAAAATGAAAAGGGGGAAATCGTGGTGATCCGTTTCCTGAGGATCGACCCGGATTACATTCCTGCACTGGGACTGGAATTGCTCCAGGGCCGGAATTTTTTCCCGGATGAACCCATTGAAAAGAACTTCAACGTGATTGTCAACGAAACCCTGGTAAAACAGTTCGGGATCGATGAGCCGGTCGGATCCAGGATTGAAATTAAAAGTTACGAGGTCACGGTCACCATCATCGGCCTGGTAAAGGATTTTCATTACGACTCCATGCACGACGAGATCCAGCCGGTGATGCTGATCGTTTTCCCCTTTAACAGCATATGGTCGGTATTTGTCAGGATCGACGAAGATATCCCGGCGGCGCTGGCCCAGGTGGAAAAGGCCTGGAACGAGATCGTGCCCGAATATCCCTTTGATTACAAGTTCATGGCCGACAACCTGGTATCGCAATACGACAGGGAGGACCGCTGGAGCCGCATCATTGCTTACGCGGCCGGGATCGCGATCTTCCTTTCCTGCCTGGGACTCATGGGCATCAGCGGCCTGCTCGTGGCAAGGCGCTTCAAGGAGGTCGGGATACGGAAGGTCAACGGCGCCAGCGTGGGACAGATACTGGTGCTGCTTAACACGGACATCCTGAAATGGGTGATGATCGCCTTCGTCCTCGCCTGTCCCGCTGCCTGGTTCATCATGAACCGCTGGCTGCGGGATTTTGCCTTCCGCACCGGCATCTCCTGGTGGATCTTTGTACTCGCGGGACTTGCAGCCATACTGATTTCCATGCTGACCATAAGCCTGCAGATCTACCGGGCCGCCAGGCAGAACCCGGTTAATACGCTGAGGTACGAATAATAACCCTGTGAAGCCTGCTAAGCTCTGGCTGTACCGGTTATCGGTTCGCAGAGGGCCTTCAGGTTCGATACAGGCGTTCCTGAAGGGATCTCACATCCTGCATTGACCATATACGGATTGCCTGCCTCCCTGTATGCCTGCATTACGGCATCCCTGATCCGGTGCGGATTCCCGTTCCTGATCATGTTTACCGGATCCAGGTTCCCGGAAAGGGTGACACGCTCACCCACTACCTCCCTGACAAGGCATAATGGCACCATATGATCCACATCCAGAATATCGACTCCCAGTGCGGCAATTCCCGGAAGCAGGTGCCTGATGTCACCACAGATATGCAGCTTGACATAGGCTCCCTCTGCCTGGATTGCCCGGACCAATTTCTTTTCACGAGGCAGGATCAGTTTTTCGTATGTATCCGGATCCACCTGGCTTGCGATGGCATCACCGATGCCGATCGTGTCTGCTCCCTCCCTAACCTGGGCAAGGGCAAAGACAATGGCGGTATCCACGCAAAGATCCATCAGGTCGGAGGCAAAGGGACCGTCATCGACAAGATCCGTCAGGAAATTGGAAACGCCCCTCAGGTCGGCAGCCTCTGCCGCGGGTCCCTCGATCCAGCCAAGAATGGAATACTGATGCTTATGTCTTGCCCAGTAAGCCTTGACAGCCCTGATCCGGTCTGCCATTCGCTCCGAACCTGTTGGATCCGGGCTCCGGAGCAGGGAGAGATCTTTGCTGTCACCAAGGGGATGTGTGCATCGCGGGGGACCATCAGTCCGGTATTCAACCCTGCCCCCGAAGCCCTGCGTTTCCCTGTAAGGATCAGAGATGCAGCTGAGCTGGTCCATGCCGAAATCCACCGCACATCGCTCATTGGCCCTGATCAGTACCTGATAATCGGAAGCGAATGCCGCGTAATCCGATCCGATGTATTCGGCAGCATATTGCATCAGAATGGGTATCCTTGGCAGGAAATCCACCGGCAGCCCTCTCAGCATTGCGATATATCGCTCGAATCCGCTCATTTAACGTAAAAGGCTAATCGGATGCTTATTCAAACCTTATTCTTTCTTCCTTCGGTTCGGGAACCATGGGCTTGAATAAGGCACAGTCTCGTCGAGCAGGATGGCTTCCTGGATCACCTCGTGCAAGCTTTCCAGCGGTACGTCTTCCATTGTATTGAGGCGTATCCCGCGAACCTCCTTCCTCCCCCGGGCCTCCAGGATACCCTGGGAATTAGACAATTCCTTCCCCCTCGTAAATGCAAACTCGATGCCCCCCTTTTTCAGCGGATACATATAGCAGATCCAGCTGTTCCTGTAGTATAACGGGATCTTGAAAGCGATTTTACTGCGGATCCCGGGCTGGTCCATCATCAGGTCATGAAGATATTTCATCACCTCGAAGGTATCGCCTTCGACACCATATATGTATTCCTCTACCTCGTTCACAAATCTGACTGTTTCAGGTAATTCTCGGGTGTAAGGACACCCAGTTTACTCTTTTTATAATCTTTAATGTTGCGTGTAATGATTACGTCAATTTGTCCCGCCCGGATAGCGGCAAAGTTTTGCAGAGCATCCTCAAAGTCGCTGAAATCCGAATTCAATGCGTTCATAACAACGTCCTTATCCATTTGCAGAACGTGCACCATCCCGAGCAATTGTTTCAGTTTTTCAATGACTTTTGCATGCTGCGCTGTCAGCCTCAGAATGTAGTATACATTGGAGCAGATCACAGGAGTAATGAATCCCGTTGCCTTTTTTAACTCACAGAGGGATAAAAGCTCAGCAGCATAGTCCGAGTGCGGCCTCCTGTCAAAAAAGAAATCCAGAATAACATCGGTATCCAGCAGGAACTTATCCATTCTTCACATGCTTGTCAGACAATGCCTTCGCCAGCTCCTTTTTATAATCAAGATCCTCAGGAGCCTTGAATGCGCCTTTCAGGGATTTAACCGTTGGAGTGAGCCCGGTTTCCATGACCCGGTAATCCTTTGTTATCATCTTCAAATAATTTTCGATGATGTCCGACAAGCTCCGGCCTCTGGACTTTGCATATCTCTTTGCCTTCTTAATGACGGAATCCTCAATTGTCAGCGTCAATTTAGAGTTCATTATTTATTTTCCTGTAATAATGATTCATCAGCAAATTTATTGCTTAAAATTAACACGTGCAAAAAATTTTAATATTATACGTGTACTGGAAGTTATTATCCGCATCAATGCTGGTGGAAGTGATCCGATATGAAGGAAAGGACCTCCGGGAGCGATTCCCGCCAGTAGGTCCAGTTATGGGCCCCGTCCCGTACCCTGTATTCATGGGGGACCTGCTTCTTCCGCATGGCGATGTGGATGAGTGAATTGCCCTCGTAAAGGAAGTCATCGTCCCCGCAATCGATGTACCAGTTTACCGATCTCATCTGCTCCGCAGGCAGTTCATTGACCAGGGCCAGGGCGCTGTGCCGCCTGAAATATGCCTCCTTCTGTTCAGCAGAGTCGGCATGCATATCCCCCCGTTCCAGGTAACGGTCCATGTCATCCATGCTCAGGGGACCGCAACTGGCACTCAGGGGACAGGCGGAAGAGAACAGCTCCGGATGGTGCAGGGCGTAAATGAAAGTCCCCCCTCCGCCCATCGACAATCCCGAGACAGCCCGGTACCGTTTCTCGGCCCGGATCCGGTATTCTTTCTCCACGAAAGGCATGAATTCCTCGAAAAAGAAATCCTCGTACCTCCAGTTACCCTGGGGATCGTTGAAATACCCTTTCTTTCCGGCACTCCCGTCGGGCATTACGATGACCATGGCCGTCGCGCTCCCTTCCAGTATGGCTTTGTCTGCTATCCGGAGCACCTCGCCGAACTGTATCCATCCGGACTGGTCGTCCCCGCTTCCATGCAGGAGGTACAGGACAGGATAGCTTCGTTCAGAGCTTTCATAATCCGGCGGGAGGTATACGGCATACTTTCGTTCCATGCCAAGGATGCTGCTTTTCATTGAAAGATTATCAAATACCTTTCCCTGCTGAGCGGAAAGCGAGAAAGCAAAGAAGATAGCAAGGAAAATAAAAACGCTGGATTTCATGATCATAGATATTAAAGGATTAATCGGTATTCCTTCACGAATATACTTATATATTTAAAGGACATCGATTTGTTTTGTAATTTCATAGGGTCCCGGCAAAACCACTGCCCAATATTCAACATCATGAAAAATCAGTCTGTAATCATCCTTGTTGCATGCCTGGGGATATTTGCTCTGCTTTCCTGTAGCAGCCGGCATAAGGTAAAAGACAATAGACCCAATATCATATTGATCTGTGCCGATGATATGGGATGGTCGGACCTCGGATGCTATGGAAGTGAGATCCAGACCCCGAACCTGGACCGGCTTGCAGGAGAGGGGATGCGGTTTACAAGTTTTTATAACACCTCCAAATGCTTTCCTTCAAGGGCCTGCCTGCTTACAGGTGTCTATGCACAGCAGTGCGGATACCACCTGAGCTACAAGAATCCCATCCGGAATGCCGTGACCCTGGGGGAAGTATTAAGGGACGCAGGCTACCGGACCCTGTTCTCTGGTAAACATCATGGGCTCGAAAATCCGTATTACAGGGGATTTGACCGGTATTACGGCCTTAAGGAGGGGGCCTGCAACCACTTCAACCCGGGTTTGCAGCGGGAAGGCGAACCGGTTCCTGCCAACAAGGGAAGGCCCAGACCCTGGTGTTTCGACAGCCTGATGCTCACTCCCTACACCCCGGAGGAGAAGGACTTTTATACGACGGACTATTTTACAAAATATGCCATCGGCTGGTTGGAAGAATACAGGGATGAATCCCGGCCATTCTTCCTCTACCTTGCCTACACGGCCCCCCACGATCCCCTGATGGCATGGCCGGAAGATATTCAACGGTACCGGGGAAAATACGATTCCGGTTATGGAGAGATCCGGAAGCAGCGGTATGAAAAGCAGCTTGAAATGGGACTGATCGATTCCTCATTCAGGCTTTCCGAGCCAACATACAGGCCATGGGCGGAGCTGTCCGATGATTTACGCCGGGAAGAAGCCGGAAAAATGGAGGTCTACGCAGCCATGATCGACCGGCTGGACCGCAATATCGGCCAATTACTCAAGACACTTGAAGCGACCGGCAAAAGCCGGAATACACTGATCATGTTTGTATCGGACAATGGGGCATCGGCTGAAGTGGTCCGGCTGGATACGGACGATGACGATGCGGAAATGGGATCGATGGCACGCTGGGTTTCCCTGGGCAGGGACTGGGCCAATGTCAGCAACACGCCGTTCCGTTTTTATAAGAATAACAGCTTTGAAGGCGGCATAAACACTCCCATGATCGCATACTGGCCGGGAAGAATCAAGTCCGGGTGCATCAGCCGGTTCCCGGGCCACTTCATCGATTTCATGCCGACGCTTGTTGAAATTGCCGGTGCCAGTTACCCGGAAAGCCATATGGGAGAACCGGTTACACCCATGCAGGGACAAAGCCTCCTCCCGGTTTTCGAAGGCCTCAAGACAAAGCGTACCGGACCGCTCTTCTGGGCCTGGTCAGAAGGCCAGGCCATGCGAAAGGAAAACTGGAAGATCGTAAAACTGGTTCCCGAACAGGATTGGGAGCTTTACAACCTGGCGCAAGACCAGTCAGAGACGGTTAATCTAGCACCTGAAAATCCAGTACTCCTTTCAGAATTTGACAGCCTCTATCAAACCTGGCATTCAACCTATTATTAATATTCTGCCGTTTCAGCTCAAGATATGGACCCCTGCCCCCGGCATGCAAAGCAATGAAATGATCCTATTCCGCCTAAGCGGATTTACGGGTCGAAATGTGGAAGGGTAAATAAAGCGGGCACCAGCCGATCAGGGCAGTGACCAGCAGAACGGCTCCAACCAGTCCCCACCAGCTTTTAAAATAGATTCCGGCAGCCCCTATGGCAAGGCCGGCTATGATCCGTATGATCCTGTCTGTTTTTCCCATATTTGATTTCATGGCTTAAAATATTTATGATTTCAGGGACAAAGTTAGGATGGCCTGCGGCCGAAAGTATGTGACTTAGGTTACAAAAGGACCTTAAAAAGGCTTCAGTATCCGGATCACTCCCCGGTCAAGCCTTATGACCCCCTGGATTTCCAGTTGTTTCAGCAACCTTGATATGACCTCGCGGGCCGTCCCGATCTCGCCCGCCAGCTTCTGGTGCGTGATGGGGATGGAATCTCCGTAGAGGGACTGCATTTCACGTAATTTCGTGAGCAGGCGCTCGTCAACCTGCCTGAAGGCAATGGCATCAACGAGGCTTAGCAGCACATCCAGCCTATCGTAGTATAACTTCTGCACAAATCTTCTCCAGGTCCGGTACCTTTCCATCCATTCCCTCACCTGCGCCGCAGAAACAATTATCATGCTTGAAGGTCCCTCGACAATGGCCTCCGCCCTGCTCTGTTTCTCGTTCAGGCAGCCTGTGATCGACAGGATGCAGCTTTCTCCGGGCTGTATGTGGTACAGTATGATCTCCCGGCCGGTCTCATCCATCTTCCTCACCCTGACGGAGCCCTCGAGCAACAGGGGAATCTCCTTGATGTATTCACCTTCCGAGAGCAGGATGGTGTCGGTGCCAACATCCGCCACCCGGTTCTTTTTCAGTTCCGAGAGCAGTTCCGGTTCAAAAGTTTCCTTCAGCCAATCCATACGGGCAAATATAATTCTTTCCATTATTATTGCATTACGCAACCATGCAAGTGCAAATCCCATCTTATATTTGTTAATAATCTGGAAAAATGAAGATGAAAAGAATCCTGATCATCAGCCTGGCATTTACCCTGCTTGCCGCCTGTGAAAATAATCCCGCCCCCCCGGAAGCCGGGGAACTCAATCTGACGAAGAAATCACTCGAACTGCTTGAAGCCGATAACGCATTCGGACTGGACCTGTTCTCAGAGGTCATGTCGGAAACGGAAACGGGGGAGAACGTCATGATCTCTCCCCTGAGTGTTGCGCTTGCACTGGGAATGACCCTGAACGGGGCGGCAACCACCACCCGTGAAGCCATGGAGCAGGCCCTCAGGCTGCAGGGTTTCACCCAGGAAGAGATCAACCAGGGATACAAGAGCATCATCGATCAGCTCCTGGACCTGGACCCGAAGGTGATCATGGAAATCGCCAACTCCATCTGGTACCGTGATGATTTCAGCGTGCTGGAGGATTTTATCCATACCAACCAGGAATACTTCTATGCGGAGATACGGTCGCTTGACTTCAGCGCTCCCGGTGCAAAGGACATCATCAACGGGTGGGTTTCCGAAAAGACCCATGAAAAGATACGGGAGATTATTGATGAAATCCCCGCTCAAACGGTGATGTACCTGATCAATGCGATCTATTTCAAGGGTATGTGGACCTTCGAATTTGACCCGGAAGATACCGGCCTGAAACCTTTTTATCCCGCAGAAGGGCCCTCATTCAACGCCCTTGCGATGCGCCAGGAGACGGAACTGAATTATTACCATAACGACCTGTTCCAGCTGGTTGAACTTCCTTACGGGGACCGGAATTTTAGCATGCTTGTATTCCTGCCATCCGCCGGGAAAAGCTGCTCCGATATCCTGGCCGGAATGGACAATGACAGCTGGAACAGCTGGACGGGCCAGCTCGCTGAAACCGATGTGCTGGTGCAGCTGCCGAAATTCAAATTCGAGACATTCAAGCTCCTGAATGAATACCTTTCCAGCATGGGCATGGAGATTGCCTTTACAGATGCGGCTGATTTCACGGGCATCAATCCGGCAGGGAACCTTTATATAAGCAGGGTCCTACACAAAACGTACATTGATGTCAACGAAGAAGGGACCGAGGCAGCTGCCGTCACAGCCGTCGAAGTAGGCTTTACCTCCGTCGGGCCCAATCCCGGGCCGGTCCGTTTTATCGCCGACAGGCCTTTCCTTTTCGCGATCAGGGAGAATTCAACCGGGAGCATCCTCTTCATGGGCAGGCTGAGCTACCCCGAGTACTGAGTGTTTCGCTTTTAATCTGCCATAAACATTAAATGAGTATATTTAGGATCTGAAGGTATTTTAACAGGATCGGGAATATGGCAGATGGCAGTATTATCAGGATTAAGGAGCTCGGATTTCAATGGAACACGAATAATCCCTTCCTGTTCTGTATCCATCACAAGGATGCATACCCGCGCGGCAACGGGAAACTGGGTCCCGGCGTCTCGCTGGAAGGAAGAAGGCTTGGCAATGATTTCACCGTGAAGGAAGGGTGGCGCATGTACCACGGAAGGGAAATTCCCGGGTTCCCCCAGCATCCCCACAGGGGATTTGAAACCGTAACCATTGTCCTGGAAGGCATGGTCGACCATGCCGACTCCCTTGGCGCAGCCGGACGGTACGGCCACGGCGATGTGCAGTGGATGACTGCTGGCGCGGGAATCCAGCATTGCGAGATGTTCCCGCTGCTGAACGTGGACCGGGACAATCCCCTGGAACTATTCCAGATCTGGCTGAACCTTCCGAAAAAGGACAAGTTCGTGGAGCCCTATTACAAGATGCTCTGGAACGAGGATATCCCGCAACTGAAGTTTAAGGACAATTCCAATAAATTTACCCGGGTAACCCTGGTGGCCGGCTCCCTCGGCGACGTAAAAGCGCCGCCGCCTACCCCGGACTCCTGGGCCGCAAAACCGGAGAATGAAGTGGCCATATGGCTGATCCGCATGGAGGCCGGGGCCAGGTGGAAACTCCCCCCGGCCTCGGAGGAAGTGCTGCGTTCGCTTTACTTCCACAAAGGTTCAGGGATCCGCATTTCCGGCACCGAGGTGCCCCCGTATAAAGCGATCGACCTGCATCCCGGCCGCATGGTACCCATCGAGAACGGGCCGGACGAAAGCCATATACTTTTCCTGCAGGGCCGACCCATCGATGAGCGGGTGGTGCAGTACGGGCCCTTTGTCATGAACTCTGAAGCGGAGATCCAGCAGACCTTTGAGGATTACAGGCGGACCGAATTCGGGGGCTGGCCCTGGCCGAGGCCCGACCAGGCTCACGATCCCGGCAGGGGCAGGTTTGCCCTTTATACGGACGGCAAAGAAGAAATCCCCGGGGCCTGAGAAAAAGTCCGACCTGAATTATATCAACAAAAGCAATATTCACAATGAAAAAAGCCGAAATACACACAGATAAAGGGGTCATGAAGGTGGATTTTTACGAGAAGGACGCCCCGAATACCGTTGAAAATTTTGTCAAACTTTCCAGGTCCGGTTTTTACAATGGACTCACCTTTCACCGGGTGATCCCGGACTTCGTGATCCAGGGCGGATGTCCCCAGGGAACAGGCATGGGCGGTCCCGGTTACAACATCAAATGCGAACTGGACGGAGGCAACCAGTACCACGACCGTGGCGTGCTGTCCATGGCACATGCGGGAAGGGATACCGGCGGATCGCAGTTTTTCATCTGCCATTCCCGCAGGAATACCAGCCACCTTGACCGGAAGCATACCTGTTTCGGAAAAGTGACAGAGGGACTTGAAGTGATCGATGAGATACAACAGGGAGATAGGATTGAAAATATCGTCATCCTTGAGGAGTAGATTTCGCAAATCCATGATAGAGCGCGGTTGCTTTATTGGGATCAGATCCGGCTTTCATCCTGGCTTGCTTCTGCTTGTGCTTTCTATCTTCCTGCTGAGCTGGGGAAGGACCGGCCACCGGAAGATCGGCTCCGGCACGGCCCTCTTCCTTCCTGAAGAAATGAGCCAGTTCAGCCACTGGCCGGACCTGCTGGCAGCCCATGGTTCGGATGCCGATTACCGCAGGGACAGTGATCCGGAAGAGGGACCCAGGCATTACATAGACATCGACAATTACCCGGAATTTGTTTCCGGCGGAAGGATCCCGGGCACCCTGGATTCCCTCTACATGTTCCATCACCCTGATTTCATCGAGGGCAACGGTTACCTGCCGTGGGCTACGGAATCTGCGTACGATTCGCTGGTGGGATGCTTTCTGCGGGGGGACTGGGACCGTGCCGTGCTGGTAGCGGCGGACCTGGGTCACTACGTCGGTGATGGCCACATGCCCCTTCACCTGACAAGGAATTACGACGGGCAGTTCTCCGGGAACAACGGCATCCACTCCAGGTATGAATCCACCATGATCGATGATTATTCAGGGGAAATAAGTTTTGAAGGCGGCCCCGTTTCCCTCGTTGAGAACGTGAACGCATATATTTTCAGTTACATCTACAGGAACTACATTTATGTGGATTCCATACTGGGGGCGGACGACTACGCCTTTGGACTTGCAGGGAACACCTGGTCGACGCAATACACAGCCTTACTGTGGGAAAAAACCGGCTCCTTCACTATATCCCTGATGCGCAATGCATCACTCGCCCTGACCGAATTGATCTATACGGCATGGACAGAGGCCGGGAAGCCATCCATGGATGCAAGCGGGTACCCGGACCTGCAGGATGAGCGCGTTCCGTCTAAGACCACCTTCGACGGCATGAGCCTGGATCAGAATTATCCCAATCCTTTCAGCCGGTCAACCGGCATAAAATTCCACCTGGGGGAACGCACCCATGTATCACTGTTTGTACTGGACGAATCCGGAAGGCTCGTTGAAAGGCTCCTGGATGAAAGCTGTTCCGCGGGACAAACCACACTGGAATGGCATCCGGCAAACCTGTCCCCGGGGAATTATTACCTGGTCATGAAAACCCCGTACGGAATTGCCACAAGAAAAATAATCAGGGTGGAAAAATGATGTTCCCAGGGTCCAGGGCACAAGTGTATTAACCACGCGAACTAAAGGAAATGCTTAGAGTTTATCTCAACAGCCTGATGATCCCCAACACAAAATTCACCCTGGGCACTCTTTCCATGTATCGCTTATAGGCATCGCCGAATTTCTCAATTCAGTACTGGTCGGCTTTAAAAGTGTCTGCGTATACCTGATTATCAACCGGGCACAGAATCCAATAATTATGGGAGGACAGATCTTACACAGTGCAAAACGGGTGTTCGGATCACACTGCTAATTCGGGCCCACCCTTGACTTTTGCAAGACTATGCCGTAACTTTAGGTATTCCACAAACCGAATACCATGAACCAGTACGTTTATCTCGTAGCCACGCCCGAATCCCTTGTCGCCTCGCAGCTCCCCCCTGTCGAATTCGGGAATTACCTGGCCATAGGTACAAGGAAGAGGACCAGGGGACAGGCAATATTCTTCGAACTCGATATGGATAAGATGGGGGATCTTCCGAGGGACTACATGGACGAAAGGCTGGTCCCCTATGAAGACGGCGAACCCAAGCGCAGTGTTTACCTATCGATATACCGGGTTATGGAACGCGTTCCCATGGAAGCCCTCAAGAGCCTTTTCCTGGTTACAGATGACGGGAGGGTTCTCGAGCTCAAAGCCGGTAAATACAAAGCCTCCGCCGGAGATGAGATCCATCTTTACCAGCAGTTCAACCCGATCACAACCCGGGTTGCCAGCACACTGAATCCCCCTGAATTCATCCAGTTCCTGACAGACACCACCAAACTGGTATCAACACCGAAGCTTTTCATAGTGGAACTGAAACTGGGAAGGCTCTCGAAGGACTCCTACGCACCCATCCATGATCTGCCCTATCCCAACCCGGACCAGTTGAGGGACTGTCTGGCCAGGCTGAAGTCCTCCAAGGAGAGGCTCACTAAGACCGTGATACGGCAGTACAAAGGCGAGCTATCCTACCGCACGGTTGAAGACGGGTTTTTTATCGGGGAAAAGGAGAATTACCTGTATTATCCCTTCCCCAGCATCGAAGACCTGGAGGATAAGTATTACTACTGGTGGCGTTCGGCGCTGGTGCAGTGCTGGTAGGACCCTTTCAAACCCTGACTCCCTGTTTGCGAAGCGCTTCCAGCAGGTTGTCCATGGCCTCCTTCTCAATGT
>CAYSJH010000011.1:52625-81732 GCA_964431315.1 uncultured Bacteroides sp.
ACTCCCTGTTTGCGAAGCGCTTCCAGCAGGTTGTCCATGGCCTCCTTCTCAATGTCGTAGCGGTAGGTGCCGGCAAACGATCCGATGTGCGGGGTCAGGATGGTGTTTTCCGTGAACCGGATCAGGGGACCCGCATAGGGTTCTTCTTCAAAAACATCGAGGGCGGCCCCCCCGATCTTCCCGCTTTCTAGTCCCGCTGCAAGTGCCTCTTCATCGACAAGTCCGGGCCTCGAGGTATTCACGATGATCACTCCGTCCTTCATCATGGCGATCTGCTCCTTCCCGATGAGGTGGTAGTTTTCCTGCCGGAGCGGCATATTCAGGGTGATGATATCGGAATTCCTGATCAGGAAATCCAGGCTTACCATCTCACAGTATCCATGGGCCTGCACGCCCGGGTCATATCCCATCAATCCGCATTCAAATGCTGACAGAATGCTGCTGACCCTTGTACCCAGGATCTCGCACCCGATGATGCCGGCCATTTTCCCCCTCAGCAAACCGGTGACCTTCCTTTCCCAGCGGTTGGTCCTGACCATGCTGTCAAGTGTGGGCAGTTTCCGGAGGAGGGACAGGATCATGGCAACCGTCAGTTCAGCCACCGGTACGTCCGGGGCATGATGAGTGGGTGTGACGGTGATCCCCAGCTTCCTGGCGGCCTTCTGATCGATGGTCTCGATGTCGATGCCACACCTGGATATCACCTTCAGTTTTCCGGCAGATGACAGGACCCGTTCGGTCAGTGGCTCGATCCCGGCGATGATGCCAACAGGGTCATGCTTCCGGATGAGCTCCATCACTTCCGTTTCGCTCAGCCTGTTGCGCCGGGAATTTTTGATCAGCCGGATCGCTCCGGGGAAGTCGCTGTAATTATAGCTGGTCGTGTTACAAAGGACGGTTACCTGGTCGGACATTTTATCTGATGTTTAGTGAGAGTTCACAATAAGTGTGTCTGCGCTGCTACTAAAATTAATAAATCCGGACCTGTTTGTAAAGCAAAAACATATGTTACTCAGGCTAAATCCTTAATTTCGCCTCATGATCCGACGGATTAACAAGCTCGCGGAAAACCGCATCCCTTTCCTGCTGATCGTGGATTTCGAGATGAGGATGCCGGTCCTGTTCCCCCTGGATGAACTTCCCCCGGATATCCGGTTCAGCACCCCATCAATTGATTTCCCGGATGGGATACCCGGATCCCGCGAAAAGTCCAGTTTTGCCACCTCCGATGAAGCAGTTGCCTCCCCCATGCGATTCGAATTTGCGGCCGAACCTATCCCCTATACCCGCTATCTTTCCGCCTTTAACCTGGTCAGGGAATATGCCCTTATGGGAAGAACCTATCTCACCAACCTTACCTTCCCCACCCGGATAAGGACCCGGCTGAGCCTGGGGGAAATCTATACCATGAGCCGTGCAAAATATAAGTTGCTTTACGGGGACCGTTTCGTGGTGTTCTCGCCGGAGATCTTTGTGCAGATCCGGGATGGACAGATCCGATCATTCCCGATGAAAGGCACCATTGATGCGGATATCCCGGGCGCAAGGGAACTGGTCCTGGACGACCGGAAGGAAATGGCCGAACATGTTACCATCGTGGACCTGATACGCAACGACCTGAGCATACATGCGAGCCGGGTAAGGGTGGAAAAATTCCGGTACATCGACACCCTGGTCACCAGCCATAAGAAACTGCTGCAGGTAAGCTCGGTAATAGCGGGTCAACTGCCGGACAATTACCTGTCCAGCCTGGGCGAGATCATTTTCTCCATGCTTCCTGCAGGCTCGGTCAGCGGGGCTCCCAAAGCGGAAACCCTTCGGATCATCCGCGAAGCCGAGGGATCGGATCGGGGATATTACACGGGGATCATGGGATTTTTCAATGGAAAGGATTTTGACAGTGCCGTCATGATCCGTTACATCGAGAACCGCAGCGGGCAGCTGTTTTACCGGAGCGGGGGCGGCATTACGTTTCTTAGCGATCCGGAAAAGGAATACCGCGAACTGATCGACAAGGTTTATATGCCAATCGCCTGACTGTATGACAATTGCCTTTTAATATACCAGAGGATTGATCATGTGTTTGTTGCTTGAAACAATCAGAGTTGAGAATGGACGGATCCTTAACCTGGATTACCATAACCGGAGGTTTAACGCCAGCCGGAATGCTCTTTTCGGGGGAACCGGCCCGGGAACCGGCCCAGGATACAACGTCGATGAGGAGGGGCCTGAGCCGGCACCTCCTGAAGACCTTTCCCGGTTCATCCGGATCCCGGGTGACCTGGGACCCGGAACCTATCGCTGCCGGGTGCTGTACCGGCATGAGATCGAAAAAGTGGAATTCCTGCCCTTCCTGCCTCGCAGTGTCCGGAGCCTGAAGCTGGTCGTGGCAGATGACATTGATTATTCCTTCAAGTATGCCGACCGGAAGGTGCTTGAATCGCTTTTCGCAAAACGGGACGTCTGCGACGAAATACTGATCGTGAAAAACGGTTACCTTACCGACACATCTGTCAGCAATATTGTTTTCCGGCAGGCAGACGGCTCCTGGGTAACCCCCGACACTCCCCTCCTGAACGGAACCATGAGGATGTACCTCCTGGAAACCGGCCGGATTGCCGAAACAGCCATAAAGCCGGAAGATCTCCCGGGATTCACCGGGGCAAAAATGATCAACTGCATGATGGACCTGGAATCCGGTCCCCTTATTGAGATGGATCACATCGTAGCCTGATCCCGGACAGTCAGAGATACGGTCCCCGGAAACCCTTACCCCGCCTTGGATAGAAAATTTTAACATTTCCAGATTGTAAAAATCCCAGATAAAAACTTGACAAAAGTTTACGTTTATCGTATATTTGTACTGTATTCGTAAGTAATTATTTATATCGTATGAAGCGTAAACAACTGATCGACACCGGAAAAGACCTTTTCTGGAAATACGGGATCAGGAGGGTAACTGTCGAGGAGATATGCAGGGAGGCCGATGTCAGCAAAATGACCTTCTACAAGCATTTTAAGAACAAGAATGAGCTGGTAAAAACGATTATTTACCAGATCACCGAGGAAGCGCTGGAGAAATACCGGTTGCTCATGGAAAAGGACATCCCATTCGAGGAAAAGGTCAGGGAGACCATCCGGATGAAATACGAGGGGACCGACCAGATGAGCCAGGAGTTCCTGAACGATTACATCCCGGATGCTGAACCGGAGATGCTGGAATTCGTCTACCAGCGTATGCAGCAGGCCATGGGATTGATAATGGAGGATTACCGGAAAGCCCAGCAAAGGGGGGATATCCGGCAGAATATTAAAATTGAGTTCATTCTGTATTTTCTGAATAAGATGATCGAATTGATGGGGGACAAGGAATTGGAGAAGATGTACGGGAGTCCCCAGGAAATGATCATGGAACTGGTTAATTTTTTCTTTTACGGGATCATGCCCCGCAAATCCTGAAATGAGATCCGGGCTGAAACATAAGGATCATATGAAGTTCAGCTTCCGGTTCCTGAGAACCGCACCGGGATCGTTCAGCTGCGTCCTTATCATGCTGGCGGGCCTGCCGGATCGGGCCTTTTCACAGCAGCTGACTTTCAAGGGCCAGGCGATCGGCTGGGCGGTTGCAAGCCAGATGGAGGAACAGGACGCACCGAATCCCGGAGATGTGAAAAAGGTCTGGAGGGGACAGGCAGGCCTGAGATACATACCTGAACTGCAGCTCCAGGTGCCGGTCCAGGAAAAATACTCCTTCGATGCAGAGCTCTCGGCCAATGTTTTTGGTTCGGGACTCTACTGGTCATCGGACAGTATCGTATGGGACGGCAGGATCAAGCCCTACCGGGCGTGGATGAAGTTTGCGGGGAACCGTTTCGAAATACGAGGGGGACTCCAGAAGATCAATTTCGGGTCGGCCAGCCTTCTCCGGCCCCTTATGTGGTTCGACCGGATCGATCCCCGCGATCCCCTGCAACTGACCGACGGGGTATGGGGCCTGCTGGGCAGGTACTATTTCCTTAACAATGCCAACATCTGGGTGTGGGGACTGTACGGGAACGACAGGACCAGGGGATGGGAGATCGTACCCACGGTAAGGGACATTCCGGAATTCGGCCTGAGGGCCCAGATCCCGGTCCCCGGCGGAGAACTTGCAACCACTTACCACTATCGCGTTGCAGATATCGAAAAAGTATACCCCATCCCCCATGGCGAAAAGCCGTATGCCAGGGAAAAGCGCCTTGCCCTTGACGGCAAGTTCGACTATGGGGTGGGATTGTGGTTCGAGGCTGTGCTGATTCACCAGGAGATCCATATACCGGAGCTGAGGTACCGCAGGGCGCTGAACCTGGGACTGGATTATACATTCGGCCTGGGCAACGGGCTGAATATGATGACCGAATTCTTTACCTATGGCAGCTCGGAACATCCCCTAGGCAGCGGTAAGGAAGTCTATTTCACGGCTCTCTCGGCCAATTATGCATTCAATATTATTAACAGCCTTAACGGGATCATTTTCTATGACTGGACGAACGGGAATATCTATAATTTCATCAACTGGTCCTGGCAGTTTGATAAATGGAGCTTTTACATTATGGGGTTCTGGAATCCCTCGCTCTTTGATCTTTATCAGGGACTGGAGGGGACAAATTTATACGCCGGAAGGGGATTGCAGTTCATGGCAGTTTTCAATCACTGATAAACAATATGAATTTTAACTTAATAACCAGATGAAAAACGACGAAATTGTAAAAATCAGCGGACTCGTAAAACGCTTTCCCATCGGGGGAGGATTTTTTACGGCCCTGAACGGAATTGATCTCAGTTTCAGGACCGGGGAATTCGCGGGACTGGTAGGTCCCTCCGGGTCCGGTAAAACCACCCTGCTGAATATTATCGGGTCACTCGACGGTCCTACCGAGGGCAGCGCCGTGGTCCTCGGCCAATCGGTCCGGGAACTTTCGCAAAAAAAAGCCGCCAGGCTCAGGAAGGAAAGCCTGGGATTCATATTCCAGACCTATAATCTACTGCCGGTCTACACGGTATTCGAGAACGTGGAATTCCCCCTGCTCCTGCTTGAAATGTCAGCGGGTGAAAGAAAGCAGGCGGTCCTCGATGCCCTTGAATGGGTGGGACTTTCCGATAAGATCAAATCGCGTCCTGCCCAGCTCTCAGGTGGTGAATGCCAGCGTGTGGCGATCGCACGCGCCATGGTTAAAAAACCAGTGCTTGTCCTTGCAGACGAACCCACAGCTAACCTGGATGCAGCCAACTCCCATAACATCCTGCAGACCATGGAAAAACTGAACAGGGAATTGAAAACCACATTCATCTTTGCCACCCACGACGACAAGGTCATCCAGTACCTCCATCGCCAGATCTCTCTGGAAGACGGCCGCGTGGTAAGGGACGAACAAAAATAAACCGCCATGATAGCTTTTAAGTTAGCATTTCGTAATCTCATCGGGGCCGGACTCCGGACCTGGCTGAATGTAGGTGTCCTGGCCTTTATACTGATCATGATCATCTGGCATTACGGGATAATTGATGGCTGGAACAGGATGGCCATCCGGGATATGATCGCCTGGGAGATTGGAGGTGGACAGATCTGGACAGAAGGCTACGATCCCTATGATCCCTTTACGCTGGAGGACAGTCATCGGGTATTGCCTCAGTCTTTCATCGAGGAAATTAATAAGGGCAATATGGCACCCGTACTCATAACCCAGGCTTCCATTTACCCTGGCGGAAGAATAATGAGTATCCTGCTCAAGGGAATTGAACCTTCACAGAAGGTCTGTGAACTGCCCACAAACAAGCTGATCGGAGATTACCAGGAGATCCCGGCCATCATAGGGGCAAGCATGGCCCGGGATTCCAAACTAAACATCGGTGATTATATCACGGTCCGCTGGCGTGACGTGGATGGCACATTCGATGCCTCGGAGGCAATCATTGTCGGGGTGTTCCATTGTGATGTACCTGCCGTAGACAACGGGCAGATGTGGATCCCGATTGACAGGTTGCAGAAAATGACGCAGATGCCCGGGGAAGCCACCCTGCTGATTACAGCCCGGGATTATACGTGGACAGGAGAGGAAAGCGGATGGGTGCTAAGGGATCATGATTACCTGCTGCAGGAAATGAGGGAGATGATCAGGGTGAAAAAAGTTGGTGGTTCTGTATTCTATATTATACTGATGCTGCTTGCCATGCTCGCCGTTTTTGATACACAGGTCCTGTCGATTTTCCGGCGCCAGAAGGAGATCGGAACCTACATGGCAATGGGCATGACACGGGGACAGGTGGTCAGGCTGTTCACCGTAGAAGGGGCTATGCATGCCATACTCGCTTCAGTCCTCGGCGCCATACCCGGAATTCCCTTCCTGATTTGGATGAGCAAAGTTGGATTTACCATGCCTGCAGGCTCGGATTCTTTGGGAATGGCTATTTCTGAAACAATATATCCGGTTTATAGTATCGGATTGGTTATTTCAGTCATGCTCATCGTTGTTATTACCACAACCCTGGTCAGCTTCCTTCCTTCCAGGAAAATATCCAAGATGAATCCAACCGAAGCAATTAAAGGAAAATTACAATGATACGATTTCTTTTAAAAGGATTAATACGAGACCGGCAAAGGAGCCTTTTACCGGCCATTGTGGTGGCAGCAGGGGTTTCACTTACGGTCCTGATGGTTTGCTATCTCACAGGTGTTCTGGGTGATTTTGCCGATTTCAGTGCGAAATTTTCAACCGGCCATGTCAAGATCATGACCCGTGCCTATGCTGATAATATGAACCAGATGCCTATCGACCTTTCACTCACAGGCGTGAATGAACTGCTGGATGAGGTCCGGAAAGACTTCCCCGATATGGAATGGGTGATCCGCACCCGGTTCGCGGGATTGCTTGATGTACCTGACGAAAACGGGGAAACCCGTTCGCAGGGACCCGTAATGGGCATCGCCCTGGATCTGTTCACCCCGGGCAGTAAGGAACCCAGCAGACTCGGCCTGGAAAAAAGCCTGGCCAGGGGAAGCCTGCCCGGGAGCCCGGGTGAAATACTCATATCTGACGAATTTGCCCAAAAACTCGGGGTAGTCCCGGGCGAAATGGTAACCCTGATGGGATCTTCCATGTATGGCAGCATGACCTTCTATAATTTCAGGGTCGCCGGGACCATTCGTTTCGGAACTTCCGTTTTGGACAGAGGAGCCATGATCGCAGACATCAGAGATGTACAGGCAGCCCTCGATATGGACGATGCATCCAGCGAGATACTGGGTTATCTCCCGGGTGGTTACAACGAAGAGCAGGCTGAAGTGGTCAGGACAGTTTTCAACAGTAAATATTCGGATCCCGGGAATGAGTTCTCACCAGTGATGCTGAAGCTAACGGACCAGAGTGAAATGTTGAAGTGGTACCTGGAAATTATGGAAGGCGTATCTTTCCTGATCGTATTTATTTTCGTGCTAGCTATGTCAATTGTGCTATGGAATACAGGCCTGATAGGGGGATTACGCCGTTATGGCGAGGTCGGGATACGGCTTGCCATCGGTGAGGAGAAAGGCCATATCTATAAAAGCATGATCTATGAATCCATCCTGATCGGGATCATCGGATCGGCGTTTGGCACCGTTATTGGACTTGCGTTTTCATACTGGCTGCAGGAAGTAGGCCTGGATATAAGTAACATGATGAAGGGAGCCACCATAATGATGCCGGGGGAGTTCCATGCGAAGATAATACCCCAGGCCTTTTACATCGGTTTTATACCGGGACTGTTCTCCTCGACGCTGGGGACCATGCTTTCTGGCATCGGGATATACAAAAGGCAGACCGCCTCGTTGTTCAAGGAACTTGAAACATAGCTGACCGGGAATAAAAACATGGACCGAAGCCCGGAATCAAGCCCGGAATGCAGAACGTAATGATAACCTGAAATCTAAAATACTTCACAATGAAAAAACTTCTTATATTGATCCTGTCCGGAGCCAGCCTGCTCCACGCCCAGTACCCGTCCGGCGCCGAGGTAATGGACCGGATGGACCGGAACATGTCATCCAGGAACCGTATACTGACCTCCACGATGATCATCCATGGTCCCCGGTCAAGCCGTACCATAGAATCCAAAACATGGGCGGTGGGCGATAAGAAATCCTACTCGGAATACCTTTCCCCTCCGCGGGAGGCGGGCACAAAAATGCTGAAACTCGAAGATGCACTTTGGATCTACTCTCCTTCGACGGACCGGACCATACAGATCTCCGGGCACATGCTCAGGCAGTCCGTGATGGGATCGGACCTGTCCTATGAAGACATGATGGATGATGCCGCATACAAGGAAAATTACGATGCCGTGGTGATCGGGGAGGAAATCCTGAGAGATAAGCAATGCTGGGTCGTGGAACTGAATGCAAAAACCCCGGATGTCAGCTACCAGATCAGGAAAGTCTGGGTGGACAGTGAAACCTATGTCCCCCTCCGGGAGGACCTATTCGCAAAAAGCGGGAAACTGCTGAAAAGGACCGACCTTTACGACATCAAGCGTATGGGAAACCGGTGGTTCCCGGGGAAGATCGTATTCAAGGACATGCTGAAAAGCGGGGACGGGACCGAATTCATCATCGACTCCATCCAGTTCGATACCGAAATACCGGATTACCTGTTTACCAAGGCATCCCTGAGATAGGAAAGAGGCAATGCCCGACCACCGGCCACCGGACTATTCAGATGCCGCAACCATCTTTTTCCAGGACGGTTACAGGCTGGCCAGGCAATTTATCTCGGGAGGGATCAGCCGGACCTCATTGTCAGGCTTAATGGCATCTGTCTTCGAATCCCTGGACGGCCTGATCGATTCCTTCCGGAATCGCTGTGAACGGGAAGGACTTCGTGTGGATTGCCGGAAGGGATGCTCCCTGTGCTGTACCCATGCTGTGCTTGCTTCCGGTCATGAGATCCTGGCAATCCGGGAATACCTGGGTGATCAATTTGACCCCTCTGCACTGGAAGGTATCCGTTTGCGGACCGCGGAAAAACATTCCATGACACAGGGAATGACAGCCATGGAGTTCCTGCACTACATCCATCCCTGCCCTTTCCTCGCAGAGGGGTACTGCCTCATCTACCCGGTAAGGCCCGTTGCCTGCCGCTGTTACCTTTCATCAAGCCTGAAAAGCTGCAGAGAACAGCACGATAATCCGAGGGACCGGACCAGCATTGCAGCTCTCTACGAGTTCCCCCTGCAGGCGGGCCGAGGGATGAACGAAGGGATTCGCTCTGCACTCATGGAAGCAGGGCTCATCCCCGGCGAATGGTTGCTGGAAGCTCTTATGGATGAGGTATTCGGAGACGAGCATATCCTTGACGCATGGCTTGCCGGGGAGACACCATTCCGGATCCGGACCCTGACTCCGGAGGAAAACGAGTATTTAAGGAAATACTACGACACCCCGGGCGGGTAATGTTCTCTGACTCCTGTCGCGTCCATGAGATTCCTTACCTGAGCTGGGTGATTGAAGACCGGGGTTGTTTTCCCGGGGGAAGGGGGATCAGTGCCGAGGTGCGCTTCAGGTAATCCCGGTATCCCGTTCTCCTTCGCAGCATGCGCTTGTCGATCATGGGAATGCTTATGAAATAGAACATCAGGATCATAAATACAGGTCCCGGAAGGATCCACCAGTAAACCTTTTCCATCCCGGTGGAGGAAAGGAAGAGTCCCACCCAGAAAAGCACCTCCCCGAAATAATTGGGATGCCTGCTGTATTTCCACAGGCCGGCGTTCTGGAAATCACATTTGGATTTATCCCGGTCGTAACGCCTCAACTGCAGGTCCGCGATCGTTTCGATCATGATCCCCGCAAAGGTCACCCCTGCCCCGATCCATTCCATCAGTCCCATGGTCCCTTCGTGCAGGGCCAGGGCCGGGTATACGGCAATGCAGCCAAGGAAAACCATGAGGGTAGGAAAAAGATGTATTCCCACCAGGCTGATGAGCCAGTATTTCTCCTGGTATTTGAAGCGGAACGACAGGTAACGCCAATCCTCGTCCTTTATCCCCCTCCAACGCAGGATCCAGTTCAGGGTAAGCCGGAGGGACCAGAAGGAAACCATGAATAGTATGAGTCCCTGCATCAGGGTCAGTGCTTCCAGCGTCTGTTCGTGGAAAACCCAGTAAAACATGATTACTGGAGGTACCACGCTCCAGTAAGGATCGTAAAGGCTCGAGTTGTTGAACAACAGGGAAAAACTGAAAATGACCAGGGTGGCCAGAACGTCCAGGATGATCACAACCGCAATGGGATGGAAAATAGAAACGGCATCGTAAACCAGCCATGCTACGGTTCCTGCCGTCATGTAAGCAAGAAGGCATATGATCAGTCCCGCGCTCTTCCTCCCTTTCAATATCCTGTCCCTGTCGCCCATTCACAGAAAATTTCAATCCGGTAAAATACCAAACTTTTTCATTACGCGGAATTCAAGTTATAAACCTGGGGATAAATGCACAGGGAAAATCGGGAAGTGACCATGCACCGGCCGGTGCCACAAACCAGTCCCCCTGTAAGGAAAAAACCTAAACCCTCTCCGGGCGGACAACCTGCAGGCTGCCGGGTTCTATCGAGATTTCCAGCGGCGAGGGGAACTCCACCGGTTCGCCGTCAATGTGACCTGTAAATGGTCCTTCCCCGGTGATCCGGACGGAGCTTACCGGGATGACCTCCATGTACTTCGACCGGTGGATCGTTCCCGTGAACAGCCTTGCCAGGAGACCGGGAGCCCGGAGCAGCGGAAAGTGATCGAAAAGACAGAGTTCAAGAATTCCGTCGCCGGGTTTTGAAGTGGGACTGATGCGGGCGCCGTATCCCCACTGGGAAGAATTGGCGATGCTGACATCGAAATATCTCCCGGAAATGATCCGGTCCCCGATCTGTATGCCGGCAGGAACGGGAGAATACCCGGGGAGTTTTTTTATCGTGTGCGATGCATAAGGAAAAAATCCCCGTTTTATCGATGTCGCGTAATCATGGGCAACCTCTGCGGCAAATCCGATACCGGTGATGTTTACAAACCTGTGTGCGTCAGCCATCCCCGTATCGATCCGGGAAATCTGGAATGAGTTGATTATACCCAGGGCCCTGCGTACATTAAGTGGTATTTTAAGTGACCTGGCCAGTCCCTTTCCCGATCCCAGGGGAAGGATACCCAGGACAGTTTCCGTATGCACCAGGTTGCACGCGACCTGGTTGACCGTGCCGTCACCGCCCCCGGCCACCATGAGCCGGTATTGTCCCACATACCGGTTTGCCAGTTCACCGGCATGGCCCGGGTACTCGGAATAAAGCACTGTAGGGTCAAATCGCTCAAGGTCAAGATGTTCAGATACCAGACGGGCAATGTTCTGCCCGCTTTTCTTTTCCAGAATTTCATTTACGATGAAAAGCGCTTTGATCTTACCGGAGTGCATGGAACCTATTTGCCATTAAAATCATTTAACAGGCACTGCAGGTATGCCAGTCCCGGATCAATTGTCCTTCGTTCCAGGGAACCTTCCCTGATCAGGTAATCTCCCGTAGTCAGGCTGTACACCGTGTATGTACTGTCATCAAGAAACCCGATCCCGTCGTTGAAGGTATAGTAGGCAAATGATTTAGAGCTTTCCGAAAAGAGGTCCTTGCTGAATTTGAAATCATCGACCGGAAGTCCCAGCTGGTTTAACAGGGTAAGCGGAAAGTCGGTCTGGGACCCGTATTTAACGATCATGGTATCGCTGACTTCCAGGGCGCCCCCGAGCCAGAGCATGGGGATGATGAAGCGCTTTTGTTCATGGGCCGTGATATTTTTAATCCGGCAGCCGTGATCTGCCGTGAAAACAATCAGGGTCCGGTCCCACCAGTCCCTCGTCTTTGCCGTCTTTATAAACTTACCCAGTTCCCGGTCGGTATAGTATACTGAATTCTCATACCGTGTGTAATCATCTGATCCCTCGAATACAGGCTCCATAGGCACATCAAAAGGATGGTGGCTTGAAAGGGTCAGCATGACATGGAAAAAAGGTTCAGATGACCTGTCCGAGATCCTGATCAGTTCCTGGAACAGGTACTCGTCGGGCACTCCCCAGTTTGTACGGGGTACCGAACCCGGGAAATAGTAATCTGAAATAATATGATCAAATCCGCCTATGACCAGGAAGGACCTCATGTGGGCGAAATCGATATCCCCACCGTAAAGGAATGCAGAGCTGTACCCGGCAGATTTCAGCTCCCGGTTTAGATTGCTCAGTTTCTGGGCCTTGCCCTCATAATAGATGATGCAGGTGCCCGGGAGGCTGGGATACCCTGCCAGTACCGCCCCCAGCGAACGGTCCGTCATAGTCCCGGAGGCAAAGAACTTATTAAAGAAGATTCCTTCGTGGACCAGTGCATTGATATTCGGGGCTGCCCTTCCGTTCCCGCCCAGTTCGTCTATAACCGGCTGAGCAAAACTTTCAAGGAAGACCAGTATGATATTCGGGGTAACGGTATTCAGCACACGTGATCCGGTTCGCCCGTCTTGATACAGCCCATCCACTATCCTGCGTGCCTCACTCTGCGGGTAGAAACTTACCGATTGAGTCAGTTTATCGCTCTCGATCAGAGTATAGAACAGGTTCCATACCGGATTAACCGCTGCATGATTGATGAAGGCATTCTGATGAAAATATACAGACCCGGTCTGGATGGGCGAAGTGGCCAGTCCCCCCCGCCCCGGTATAGACAACGCCGGCAGGACGACCAGGAAAATAGCGGCTGCCGGAAAGCTTCTCTTGCCTCCTGTGGTCAGGGGTGCTGAAACCCATTTCCGGTAGATCCAGAAATATAAAAAGTAGATCACCAGGGCGATGATCCCAAAAAAAAGGACAATGCTCCAGACCGGAAGTGAGGCTATCATTTCCCCGGGAGTTGATATGTAATCGAAAATGGACCTGTCCAGCGGAAAATTCCAGTACTTATAGATGATCAGGTTGGTAATATAAGCCATAACAAGGCAAAGCACGACCAGGAAGGTGTAAATGCCGATTGCCGTTTTAAGAAAACCTTTCCTGAAAATGGAAAAAATGACCAGCAAAAAAGTCGGGATGACAAGTATGTAAGCGGTCAGGGACGCATCCAGTTTAAGACCGTAGGCGAGTGCCAGGAACCCGCTCCACAACCCGGCATCAGCTCCAAGATTGTGATAAATAAGAAGGAAAAGAATGCTGAACAGGAGCTGGATGCCCAGCAACAGAATTACATACCTCAGATAGAATGTAAAAACGGATTTCATTTAAAAACCTTGATCGGATGCGTTTCCTTGTATAAAATAAATAATAATTCCTTTTAAGTTCAAATGCACTTTCATCGTCCTGGCCTGATCCCGTCAAAGTCGATGCTTAACAGGATCTGCTGGGAATAATCGATCTGGCCTTCGGCAAAATGCAGGGCAAAGTCAATCTTTCCCCTGACCGTACCGGAACGGAACGGAGCCCAGAAGATGTCCAGCCGCCCGTACTGTTTCAGGCGGTAGAACGGATCGCCGTAAAGGAACGTATGTCCCTCTCCCCTGTAATACAGTCCCTCCAGTCCGAGTCCCTTCCACATCACCATTCCCCTGGCAACGAAACCTGCAGGTGTCTTCCAGTCCAGGTAATACTGCCGGTCCCTGTCCACCGAAACAAGAGCACCGACACTGAACAGGAGGGTGTCGAGGGGGACAAGCCTGCTGAGGTCGGTTCCCACGTTGATATCAAATCCCCCGTTATCCCTCAGGCTGTTATCCGTTTCCAGGGCTGCCCCGGCAAAGTGTCCCATCATAAAATGGTGATTGTAATAGAACAGCCCGAAGCGTGCTTCGCCCGAGAAGGCGAACATGAAGCGTTCCGGCAGGGTATCGGTCTGGCGGCTGGTCCAGTCAATGAAGACATTCTGGTAGCCCCAGCTCCGGGTGAAACCGAGGTATACCCCCTGTATGTTCGGGCGGTAGTAATGCAGGGTGTCGGAAAGCAGTGAAAGCGGGTAATCGAGCAGTTCCCGCCGGGGAAAGGAACCGATATAAAAATCAAAAGGTCCGTAATCGAGCTGGTAGTAAGCCGTGTAATCGGGACGCCGGACCCATGGGTCCGATCCAAACTCAAAGAGGAAATTCAGTCCCGCCCTGAACCTGTGGATATCCTTTAATGTGGTACCGATCTCTCCCCTTAGCCGTGACCCGAAAATGGTCTGCGGATTGCCGGTGATGAAATATTCCCGGTTATCCAGGAATCCGTCTAATCCGGCATTCCACTCAAAGTCCTGGGCCCCGGAAGCTACTGAAAGCAGGGTAAATATCAGGACTATGTAAAAAGATTTTCTCATTTTTGTGAAAACGTGGCGTTAAACAAAATTACTCGGATATTTGGATTTACCAGCACTATGGGCAATTTCCGTGCAAATAAGGCCATCCTATTGTTCACACTGGCATGGTTCGTTCTCAGTCTCCTGCAGGCATACTTCACGGAAATAATCGAGGATGAAGCCTATTACTGGCTGTACTCGCAGTTCCCGGCCTGGGGCTATTTCGACCATCCCCCCATGGTCGCCATGCTGATCAGGCTGGGATACAGCATCATCCCGAATACCCTGGGTGTGCGGATACTGACCTCCCTCATGGGGGCCGGGTCGATCTACATCCTGTGGCTGCTTATCCCGGAGCGCTCGCGGGACAGCCGGATGTTCATGTGGAGTGTTTTCGCCATCAGCCTGATGCATCTGAATGTCGCCGGTTTTATCGCCTTGCCCGATGTGCCGCTGGTATTCTTTACATCACTTTTCTTCCTGGTGCTGAGGAAATACCTGGAGGAGGACCGTATGAAACAGGCGCTCCTGCTGGGATTCTTGGTAGCCGGAATGATGTACAGCAAGTACCACGCCCTGCTGATCCTTTTTTTCACACTGCTTTCAAACTGGAAACTTTTCCTGAGAAGGAGTTTCTGGGTGATCGTTCTCCTCGCCACCATTCTCTACCTGCCTCACCTGGTCTGGCAGTACAGGAATGATTTCGTCAGCTTTCAATACCACCTGATCAGCCGGAACGATCCCTTCCAGCCCAGGCAGATCCTTGAATACCTGGGCAACCAGCTCCTGGTCACCGGTCCCTTTATCGGGGCCATCCTGCTGTACCTGGCCTTCATACGCAGGGTTTCCGGACCGTACGAACGGATGCTGAAATACAACCTGGTGGGATTTTTCGGGTTTTTCCTCGTATCGAGCATCAGGGGCCATGTGGAACCGCACTGGACGGCCGCCGCCTTTCCCCCGATGGTGGTCCTGGCCATGATCAACCTTAAAGCGCATCCGGGGTTCAGGAAATGGATCAGTATCCTGGGAATTGCCAGCGTGCCGGTCATACTGGTGATCCGGGCATATCTGGTCTGGGATTTCCTGCCCATCCCCGATAATGTTTCCAGGATGTTTCACGGGAAGGCAACCTGGGCAGCACAGATTGCGGAGGTTGCGGGGGATCGCCCCGTGGTTTTTTCGAATAAATACCAGTTCCCTTCCGTATACTGGTATTATACCGGGAAAAAAGCCTATACCAGGAATGACATGCTTTACAGGCGGAACCAGTTCGATATATGGCCGCTGGAGTCGGAGCTGGAGGGACAAAGGGTTCTCTTTTCTTTCTGGGGACATAACGACAGCATCCGGCATGTGCCTACGGTGCTGGGGGACTTCCCATACCTTGAGATTGAGCGGTGGTGCTCGTTTAACCGGCTGAATATCAAAATACTTGAGAAAAAGCCTGAAGCCGGGGCAGGAATGCCTTTTACCCTTCCGGTCAGAATCTCAAATCCTACCTCGCTGCCGGTTTCGCTTGATCGTGAATGCGATCAGTCCCCCCTCCTGATGTACGGCTTCTTAAGCAGGGACCGGGAGATCAGGTACGGGAAAGTGGATCCCCAGCCTGTGTTCGGGAGCCTGCAACCTGGTGAGGAGGTCACGCTGGAGCTGCCGCTCGTCGCACCGGATGAACCGGGCACCTACCGCCTCATCATCGCTTTCGGCTCGAAGCTCCTTCTCCCGGGGATCAACGGCCGCCCGGCTGAACTAACAGTCATTTCTCCCCCGGTTCAATGATCCGCCAGGTCCACAGCGAATTCAGGAAAAAATTAATGAATGTTCCCAGAATGATCCCGATCAGGTTGGAGACCAGGTCATGAAGACCGGCAACATGTGTCAGCAGCAGCAGGGTCAGGTAATTTACCAGTCCCGCTACCGCCGTGACAAGATGATACCTCAGGATCCTCCCGGCAAAACCGATTTTGGTATCCCGCTTCCGGAAGGTCCAGGCATTATTGAGGAAAAAATTAGTCAGGATGGAGATCTCGATGGCCATGGGGGATGCGAATTCGATCCTGATCCCGGCGTAGCGCGTGAATACATAAAAGCAGCCCATGTTGACCAGTACCCCCGACCCTCCCACCACGGCAAATTTCATGAATTCCTTCATTTTTTCGGGTTTGATGCCCAGGCTCCGTAGAAGGCGGACATACAGGTGGTAAAGCTGGGTCGAGCGGTAATCCATGGCCTGCTCAGTAGTTTAGTCCGCAGTCCCCTATCGGCTGACCCGGCGGGGCTTCGAGGGGAGTTTCGTGCCGGTACTGTTCCGGGTGCTCAAAGAAATGCGAGATCTGCTTCAGGGCAAAATCGTAATGGGCTTCCATCTGCGGATCCTGCACGTATTCAAGCTGGCCGGATATCCATTGCTTCAGCTCGCTGATCTTGAGCGAGGCAATGGCCCTGGCCTGGGGTGAAGCGGAGAGGTCAGTCGCAAGTTGCATGAGGTGATGGAGGACAAGATTATCGCTGATACGCTGGATCTCGCCCAGATAAGGTTCATCATACACCGTTTGCCAGGTATTGAAGATCAGCTTGTCGATGAGCACCTGCAATTCGGGCTGCCTTGCATCAAGCGCATGGTTGGTCACCATTCGGGAGGCGCGCTGGGGATGCAGCAGCAGGGCGATGGTTCGGTCCGCCGAAGCCTCGGCCGCCGACAGCGGATCGAAGGTCAGTCCCGTGCGGGATGTAAAATTCTCCCTGTCACGGCTGTAGCCCAGGGGCTTCGGAGGGATCTTTGCAAGGACCGCTTTCGGTATGGCCAGGAACTCGGGGGCCAGGGTTTCCATGATGGTCTCCAGGCATGCCCCCTGGGTTTCCGGGGAGACCATCCGCAGCAGCAGGTCCTCTCCCCTGAGCGCGTAATTGTATTCCACGCCGCCGATGGATTTCACCGCCGCTTCGAGCTGGTAGCGATGAAGCATATAGGCCGGTACCAGCACATCTTCCAGTTCCGAATACGGGGTGCCCAGGCGGATGTTTTTTTCAGAAAAGTCATCGAGGATCTTCATCCGTATCCCGATCATCCTTTCCAGTTCTTCACAGGCATCTTTCCCGTTGTCCCATAAATGAACGGCCGGATGCGCCGAACCTTCCGGCCTGGCATCCTGGTCGGACAGGAAGCGCAATCCCTTCTGCCGGGCGGCTGCAAGAATATCCTGCAGGGCCTTTTTCTCATCCGTTCCCTCCGGGAAATCCTGGTAGCCGTAAGCAATAAAAACCTTGTCCCATTCCCCTATCCCGGTTTCGTAAGCCCCGGAAAGGTCCGGTTTACCATCTTTGAGCCCGATCAGCGGATGAGGATAATCCATGACCGAAGTGCGGCCGTCGGCAGATGCAATGTAATTATGCTGTAATCCCAGGGTGTGTCCCACTTCATGCGCAGCAAGCTGCCTGAGGCGGGCAAGAGCCATTTCCTCCATGTCACCCGGCACTTCAGCGGTATCCCCGTAAGGGGAAAGAATGGCCTCCGCGATCATGTAATCCTGCCGGACCCTCTGGGAGCCCAGGCTGACGATTCCTTTCAGTATCTCCCCGGTACGGGGGTCCGTGACCGGGCTCCCGTAGGACCAGCCCCTCGTGGAGCGGTGCACCCACTGGATGACATTGTAGCGTATATCGAGAGGATCGGCATCGGGCGGAAGGAGTTTCACCTGGAAGGCATCCCTGTACCCGATGGCCTCGAATGCCTCGTTCCACCAGGAAGCCCCTTCCAGCAGGGCGTTGCGCATGGGTTCCGGGGTTCCGGGGTCAAGATAGTAGACGATGGGTTCCACGGCCTCGCTAACCTCTGCCGAGGGATCTTTCTTCTCAAGCCTGTGCCGGAAAATGAACTGCTTCATTATGGGTTGTCCCAGCGGGACTGAAAGGTCCATATAATCCAGGCTCATAAAACCGCTCCGGGGCATGAATATCCTGGGTTTGTAACTGCCCGCGTCAGGGAGCCTGACAAGGGAAATATGCTGGCCGAGGGTCATGTACCCGGGATCCGGGACCACCTGCCTTACAAAGTCACCCGAAGGCTGGCCCGTAAAGGTCAGGATGGCATCGAATTCCGAATTGTCCGGAAAATTCCTGGTTCTTTCAAAATTCAGGGCCGATCGGGAGGCATCGGCCGTATAGGTACCCTGTCCCGACCATTTCATGGCATCGTCCACCCGGTTCTGGTCGCTGAGCAGGAAGTCCGTCAGATCGATAAGGACCCTGTCTCCCTCCTGTGCCGCCACGCTGAATCCCCAGATGACCGAGCGTGCAAAGGATTCCTCAACGGCCCTTCGCTCGGGTTCATCCCCGGAATCTGCACGAAAATTATAATTGGGTTCAACCAGGAGTACTTTGTCCCCGCTCCTGTGAAAAGCAACCACTTTCTGATCGCCGATCCTTCCCCGGTCGAGTCCCACGTCATTCGACCCCATCCCCTGCGACAGGTAGGATACCATCAGGAATTCCTCATCCGGTCCCCCGCGCTGAAGGTCCGCTGTTTCAAGGTAGATCCTTCCCCCGGCTTCGTCGCGGTAACAGTTGAAAAATCCGGGGGACTGGATGCAATTTTTGGTTTTTTCGGTAATGGTGGCTATGGCGCCGCTTGCATCTTTCTGAGCCGGGACGGAGAGCCAGGTAAATACCAGCAGGCAAAGTGCGAGGGTGGATTGCTTCATCGGGCAGGCGTTTTGAACAGCTAGTAAAATTAGATATTTTTACGAAATGAGCGAGCAGGAAGGGAAAAGACGCAAGCAATTCGAGAAGATCTCCCGGAAAGTGGGTAAGGCACTCCAGGAATACCGGATGATCGAGGCGGGTGACAGGGTCCTGGTCGGCCTTTCAGGGGGAAAGGATTCCATGATACTGCTGGAAGCGCTGGCGGACCGGAAAAGGCATCTTCCCTTTGATTTCGGGTTATTTGCCGTCCACGTGAGCGCGGGCAACATTGGCTACGAAATGGACACGGCCTACCTGCAGCGGTTCTGCTCCGGCCTGCAGGTCCCCCTCTACCTTGAAGAGATCGAAGTCGATCTTGCTGTGGATCCGAAGAAAGCCCCCTGCTTTGTCTGCTCATGGAACCGGCGCAAGCGGATCTTCGAGATGACCAGGGAACTGGACTGCAACAAGGTTGCGCTCGGGCATCACAGGGACGATGCCATAGAGACCGTTTTGTTGAACATGATCTATCATGGCTCCATCAGTTCCCTGCCCCAGTCGCTCACGATGTTCGACGGCCGCATCCGCCTCATCCGTCCCCTGCTCCACATCCCCGAAAAGGAACTGAGCGAATATGCCGCCCTGCGTACGTTCAGAAAACAGGAAAAAACCTGCCCGTACGACGGCACCACCAAACGTGAAGCGATCCGGGACCTGATCCGGCAGATCGATAATATGAGCGGAGATGCCCGGAGGAATATTTTCAATTCCATGGATAACATTTACCGGGAATACCTGCCCAAAAAATAATTTATTATCTTGGGAAGGCACACCGTTCATCATGAAAGGAATAAGCTCCAGCCGCATCCGCCGGGTTTCACTCCCCTTCAGATTATCTGCATCATGGATTATATTCCCTTCGCTGAATTCATCCAATTTAATGACCTTAACCGCTTCACCCGCCTTAACCGCTTCGCTGGCCTTCGTCGCTTTACTGACCTTAACCTGCTCTTCCATGAACCATGACATACTCCCTCCGAAGCTGGGCGCCTGGACCCTCTCCTCGGATACCATCTACACCCCGGAAAACCTTTACGATTACATAGACGGGGGCGCCGAACTGTACCTGTCCTACGGCTTCAGGAAAGTCCTGAGCAAGACTTATATAGCTGATAATCAGCCTAATATAACGGTCGACATCTTTGACATGAACACCCCGGGGGATGCCTACGGGGTATTCATGAATTCCGCCGAAGGGGTCAGTGACCTTGTCGGCCAGGGCACCCAGTACAACCAGGGCTTCATGCTTTTCTGGATGGACCATTATTTCATATCCATCATGGCCTGGCCGGAAACACCCGAATCAAAGGACGCCATCATGAAAATAGCCCGCATCATCGAGAAGGGTATCGGGAAAACGGGCGATCTGCCCCGTGTCCTTGATTACCTTCCGGAGGAAGGACTTGACCCGCTGAGCATCCGTTATTTCCATCATTATGCATGGATGAACACGCACTATTACATTGCCGGCGAGAATATCCTGCTGATCGGTGACGATACCGGGGCCGTACTGGCAAGGTACGGTGGAAAGGAACACCCCGGCGTATTGCTCGTCATTGAATATCCCTCGGGGGAAAAGGCCACGGAAGCTTCCGAGAGCTTTATCCGCAACTACCTGCCCGAGCTCGAGGGAAAGCGGAGCATGCAGGTGGAGGACGGGACCTGGACGGGCATTGAAAAACTGGAAAACATCCTCATCCTGGTGTTCAATGCACCGGGCGATAAGGAGATCGGGGAACTGACTGGCAGTGTAAAGGCTAAAATAAGAGCAGAACAACAATAAACCGATGGCCATGAAATCAAAATTCTACACACGAAGGGAATTCCTGAAGGGGACGACCTCGGCTGCCGTTGCCGGGGCACTGTACATGGGATCGGCCTCTTCGCTGCTCGCCTCGGGCGAACAGAAGAAGACCCGGGTGGTCCTGATCCGCAACAGGGATGTCCTGGACAGCAACAATAAAATCAATGCAGGCGTAATACAGGACATGCTCGACAGGGCCGTGACTACGGCGCTGAATATTGATGATGCAGGGAAAGCCTGGAAGAGCATTATCAGGCCGGATGACGTGGTGGGCATTAAAACCAACGTCTGGAACTACCTTCCGACACCCCCGGAACTGGAGCAGGGAATAAAAAAACGGGTCATGGAATGCGGTGTGCCGGAGGACAGGATATCCATACGGGACAGGGGACTGCTCAGTGATGATGTATTCACAAAATCCACGGCACTCATCAATACCCGTCCCATGAGAACCCATTACTGGGCGGGCGTCGGCAGCCTGATCAAGAATTACATCATGTTCGTCGACAATCCCTCCGCATGGCACCCCGACACCTGTGCGGACCTTGGGAAGCTCCTGGAACTCCCCATGGTTAAAGGAAAGACCAGGCTGAACATCCTGGTTATGATGACCCCCCTGTTCAACGGTTCGGGTCCCCATCATTTCAATCCCCAGTACACCTGGCCTTATGGGGGACTGATCGTCGGGACCGACATGGTTGCCTGCGATGCAGTCGGGGTAACCATAATTCAGAACAAACGCAGGGAATACTTCGGGGAGGACAGCCCGATCAATCCCCCGCCCAAACACATCTTCCTGGCCGATACCCGGCATGGCCAGGGTACGGCAGACCTTTCAAAGATCGACCTGGTAAAACTCGGAGACCAGGAAGGGGTGCTGATCTGATCCTCCCCGGATCCTGTTCCCTTAAATCTCAGATCCGGATTTCGTCCCGTAATGTTCGGGAAACGATCCAAATTTTATTCCGGGTACTGGGCGTAATGAATATTTGACCAGGAGAGCATTACATCCGCGCTATTATCATAAATTCCGTACCAGTCCCCTTTTAGCGGTGTGGTAGCAGATCCGTCGCCGTTAGTATCGCCGAGCAAGGAATCATCCTTATAGGATGTAAAGTAAACGCCCGTGCCATTGTAATTGATCAATGCACTTGTACCATCCTCCAGCACCAGCGCACTACCCGGCCTGAATTTTAAGACTACTCCATTTCCAAGGCGCAGTGAAGCTCCCGAGTTGATCCACCAGTCGTTATCATCGATAATAAAGGGAACCTCGGTTTCCTGCCAGTGAACGGATGCCTTGGTGATATCATTTATAGTCTCCACAAAGATCCCGTTGTACTGGTTGGTTTCTGATGCATTGTCGGGATTATGGAAGACCTGGTCGTCCGGTACATTCATGTCGGCCATGATGGACAAGGGTCTGATATTATCATAAAAAACATTGCCTTTCAGTGTACTGCCTTTATCTGCGGATGAAAAATCAAGGGCACCGTACCACCCGGAGGCATCATCTCCGGCATTATGGGCGAATGTGCAGTTTTCAACAGTACATATGGAACCGGCATCAATGGAAAGGGTGGTTGTATAGCTGCTGCCTCCTCCGTAATAGAATTCACAGTACTTGAAAACAGAGCCATTCATTCCATTGGTGCTGATATTATCCCAGTCTTTTGATGCGGGACTTGTCGCATCTCCATCTTTATTGGTATCTCCTCCCCTGCTGTCATCCTTAAAAGATGTAAAAATGATTGGATTGACTGCAGTCCCACTGGCAATCACCGTTCCACTGCCTGAAAGGGCCATGGAAGGACCCTCTGTAGGATGGAATTTAACAATCGTACCCGGCTGAATGGTCAGGGTATTCTCAACGTAGAAATCCCAGGCCTTGATCAGGTATAACGAATCACCCGACCATGTTGTTGGTTCGGTTATATTCTCCGTGATAATTACAACATTGCTGTCACCATTATTACCATTATTATTATCCTTGTCTTTTTCGCAGGATACTATAAATGAGGCAGCAGCCATCAATAACATAACTTTTATTATTCTCATTAGATGTATAGATTTATAGGAACTTTATAAAGGTGTACCTGTTCTCAAATTTAGCAAAAAAAGGGTTCGGGCAATCCGTATCAGCAAGGCATTACATCGAATTTCCTGATGTCATCGAAAGCGGCCTGTTCCACGAGCGGACGGATCCGCTCCACTCCTGCCGGTGTTTTCTGCCCGGTAACGTAAGACAGGACCTCCCCCGATACCCCGAGCCTGAGTCCGTTTAATATAAATGTATTCACCGCCACTTTGGAGGTAAGTATCTCATACTTGGGCACCTGCCGGATTCCCTTGTCGGTCCCGGAATGGATCTCAAGGGGGACAAACCGGTTGATCCCGGCATCTTTGCCCAGTTGCTTCAGGAGCCGGTTGAAATAGGGATTGGGATAGGATGGAAAGCAGGTGCCGCCGGGATGATCGCCTTCCAGGTATTTTTCAAGAATTCCCAGGGCCCGTTCATTCAGGGGAAGATTATAATATCCGCTTTCAGTCCTGCCGGGTACCCGGATATGGTCACTGAAAACATCAGACCGCATCAGGTGGTAAACCCGGCTGAGTTTCAGTCCCGTGAAACACATAAAACAAAAAATATCCCTCACCTCCCTCAGGTTCCCGGATGATGGTTCATACCGGCTCAGCCGCATGAGTTCCTCCCAGTCCAGCACCTGGTCCCCCGCCCGGACCCGTGGTTTCGCCACCCATGCCAGTTTATAATCCCGGTAAAGCGTGCTCTTATTGTACCCCCTTTCACATGCCCAGTTCAGGAACCATTTCAGCACCGAGATGTTCTTGGCGATGGTATTATTCGTATGATCATATTTTATTTTGAAAAATCGCACATAATGGTCAAGGAAATCCCTGTCGATCCTGTTGAACTGTATCTTTACCTGTTCCGTTTCGGAGAACCTGCGGAGGTGGTTATACAAAGTCCTGATCTTACGGAAAGTGTATATACTCCAGCGGGAATGGTTCTCGTCGATAAAGTGCATCAGCACGTCGAAAAAATCGATATTATCCTTCCTGCGCCTGTACTTTAACTGTTCCCTCAGGTAAGTGGTCCCCGGTTGTATCCCGGTTGACCGGGCCTCCCTGTAAATGTCCATCAGCTCTTCTCCCAGTGAGCGCAGGTAACGGTTCAATTGCCGGCTTCCCGGTGCCTCCTGCCTGACTTCCTGGTTCTCAGCGTCCCAGTCCCCCGCATCAACCCTCTCCCCAGTGCTTAGCTGAAGTCGTTTCCCGTCAAAACTGAAATACAGCAGGATGGGAACATTCCGGGTGATAAGCCTGCCCTGTGGATCCCTTCTCTTTTCAATATAGTACCGGACGGATGCCAAAATTCAATCAGTCTCCCATGCAAATATTTGCATTTCTAACTACAATTGCATAGAAAGATATCAACGCAGCAGGTCCTTTGCAACAGCAGGCTGGAAAAAATTTCAGAACTCGAACGATAGCTGCTCCCTGTCGCCATCCTCGACCACCCTGTGTGCCTGTTCGAGGTTCGACAGGGTGATCCCCAGAAGCCTTATCCTGTCGACCGGTGAGAATACCTCGGCCATGATTTTCAGCGAAGTTTTCAGTATCAGATCTTCATCGTTTAAATATTCTGAAAAAGACTTGCTTCGGGTGATCTGCCTGAAATCATTGTATTTCACCTTGACCGTCACGGTTTTCCCCCTGATCCCGTACTTTTTCAGATCCCGGCAGACCATATCCGATATGTTCCGGATGACCCCGTTGATCTCATCCAGGCTGGTAAGGTCTTCCTCAAATGTCCTTTCTTTCCCGAATGACTTCCGGATCCTTTCCGGGTTTACCGTCCGGTGGTCAATTCCCCTGGCAATATCATGGAAAAAGGAGCCATTTTTACCAAAGAGCCTGATCAGTTCCGCACGGGATTTCCCTTTCAGGTCCCTGCCTTTATGAATGCCAAGTTTTTTCATCCTGGCGGCCGTGACTCTTCCCACGCCATAAAATTTATCCACAGTCAAGTCCTCGATGAACGATTCCGCCTGGGCGGGTTCGATCACAATGAGTCCGTCCGGCTTATCCATGTCGGAGGCCACCTTGGCCAGGAATTTATTGAAAGAAATCCCGGCAGAAGCCGTAAGGCCTGTGGCCGCTTTGATCTTTTCCTTTATCTCCCTGGCTATCAGGGTTGCAGACGGCATATTGAACATGTTGGTGGTAACGTCCAGGTAGGCTTCATCAAGGGAAAGCGGTTCGACGAGGTCCGTATAGGTCCGGAAGATCTGCATGATCTGCCTCGACACCTGGACGTAGACATCGAAACGCGGGCTTGCAATTATCAGGTCAGGGTACCTGTGCAGGGCCGTCAGGGTGGGCATGGCAGAATGGATGCCGTATTTTCTTGCCTCATAGCTTGCCGCGGCCACCACTCCTCTCCTGGTGGATCCCCCGACTACAAGGGGTTTGCCTCGATATTCCGGGAAATCCCTTTGCTCGATCGAGGCATAAAAGGCATCCATGTCGATGTGAATGATCTTGCGCACCATCAGTTCTTTTCCGTGGTAAATTAATAAATTTGAATGTCATCCTGTATGCGCGTGAAACCCGAACTCATAATCACGGAAGATGGTTCCCATACCCTTTATATCAGGGAAATCGATGAACATTACCACTCGGTCCATGGTGCCCTTACAGAATCGCGGCATGTATTCATCGATGCCGGGTTGAGATCCGTTGAAGGTACCCGCCTTGAAATATTTGAAATGGGTTTCGGCACGGGCTTAAACGCTTTTCTTACCCTGGCAGAGATCAGGGGGTCGGGAAGAACCGTTCATTATACCGGGCTGGAGAAATACCCTCTTGGGCATGAGATCGTTGCTTCGCTCAACTACGGGAGCCTTTTCCCGTCATCCGGGGCAAAATTCTTTGAAATGCTCCACAAATGTCCGTGGAACCGGGAAACAGCGATAACGGAAGATTTTACGATCAACAAGATCCAGGGTGATGTTTGCAGCCTGGATATCCGCGACCGGTTTGACCTGGTTTATTTCGATGCCTTTGCTCCGGACAAGCAGCCTGAACTTTGGACCAGGGAGATATTCTCCCAAATCTATCTAAGCATGAGGCAGGGGGCCATTCTCACCACGTATTCCTCAAAAGGTCAGGTCAGGCGGAACATGGCTGATGCAGGATTCCGGGTCGAAAAGCTTCCGGGTCCCCCCGGAAAGCGGGAAATGATCCGTGCAAGAAAAGAATAATCCCTGCCTGCATGCTGATTTTTGGGTCCCCCGGTCATATAAGAATAAATTGAAAATTAATAACTAAATTCGCCAGTCATTATTAAACTTCTAATACCATTCAAATGAAAGGCAAATTTGTTATCGCATTGCTACCGGCAGTAATATTTTACATATCATCCTGCCAGCAGCATATTGGAGATGTAGCTCTTAAAAACGAACACGATTCTGTATCCTATATCATTGGCCATAATATCGGATCAAACATTGCTGCAAGTCCCATGACTGAAGTCAACGTTGAGGCCATCGCCAAGGGCATCCAGGATGCAATGGACGGGAAAGAACTTTTTATCGATCAATATGCAGCGAATGCTTACATTGGTCAGTATATGCAGAAAATTGAGTCTGCTTCCAGTGAGAAGGATCTTGCAGAAGGAAGGGAATTTCTTGAAAAGAATAAGGCACGGAAGGGAGTAACCACCACCGAAAGCGGTCTGCAGTATGAAATCCTGGTTGAAGGGAACGGTCCCCGGCCAAAGGATACTGATACCGTTACAGTGCATTATCATGGAACCCTGATTGACGGAACCGTATTTGATTCCTCGGTGGAAAGGGGAGAACCGGCAACTTTCGGTGTTAACCAGGTTATACCGGGCTGGACGGAAGTACTTCAACTGATGCCCGTTGGATCCAAATGGAAAGTTTACCTCCCAACCGAACTTGCTTACGGACCCAATCCAAGACCGGGTGGCGCCATCAAACCCAACATGGCCCTTATTTTTGAAATCGAACTAATTGGAATTGAATAATATATAAAGAACAATGAGTTTTGAGTTAGCAGGAAAACTGATAGAGAAATTCGATGTCATCCAGGTAAGTGATTCTTTTCGCAAGCGTGAGTTTGTGATAGAAAAAACCGAAAACCAGGGTGGGATGGAATTTACTGACCACATCAAGTTCCAGCTAACTCAGGACCGTTGTAATATTCTTGACCACCTGAAACTGCAGGATGAGGTCAGGGTAAGTTTCAATATCCGCGGAAGAAGGTGGGTGAAGGACAACAATGTAAGTTACTTCACCAACCTTGAGGCATGGAAAATAGAGAAGATCGCCGAATCTCCGGAAGAGCCTCCTCCTCCGCCTATCACAGCGGATGAAGACGCTCCTCCTTCAACGGAGTTCGACGATCTGCCTTTTTGAGTCTCTCTAACCCTAAAAACTACCTGGCGATACCGAAAATTTATTCGCCCTGTTTTCCTGGTACCCTCAGGCTATAAATAAGTTGGCCCCGAACGGATTACTGCTGGATTGAGGTTTCATCTCCCTTACCGCCCTGTAAGGAATACTGAATTTGAATGTTGATCCTTTAAAAACGTTCTTCTCAACCCAGATCTCTCCGCCCATCAGACCGATGATCCCTTTTGAAAGCGTCAGCCCCAGGCCAACACCGCTATCCATTCCCCTTCCATACTCATATTCATCGCCCTTCTCGAAACTTTCGAATATCTGCTTGGATTTTTCCTGCAATATTCCTTTTCCGCTGTCCCGCACATAGAATGTAATCTTATTGACCTCCTCATCCAGTTCATAACCAAACTCAATGATTCCTTTTTCCGTGTACTTGAAGGCATTGCTTAACAAGCTCGTGATCACCTGGTGCAGTCTGAATTGATCCGTATAAAAGCGAAAATCCTCTTTTTTCGCCCCCAGGTTAAGCAGTAATGCTATGTGATGCCTGTTGTTGCGATGCCTGTCAATGTTGAAAAAATGGTAGATATCAGTCAGTAATTGGTTGATGGAACAGGATTCTTCACGCAATTTGATCTGTCCTGTCTGTATAAGGGATACATCGATCATGGCCTCCACAACATTGAGTAACCTGGCGCTGCTCTGGTTGATATGATCCATATACTCCTCCCGTTTGGTGTTCGGGAGGCGCTGGTCATTCAATAAACTGGAAAAACCAAGGATCGCATTCATTGGAGTCCGCAGCTCATGCGAGATATTTGACAAAAACCTTGTTTTCAACTGATCAGTTTTAGTCTCGTGATTCTCAAGCTGGGTTTCCAGGTCTTTAATCCTATTCTCCAGTTTATCCACGTACGCCATTAACTCATCATATGTGAGCGTTCTTTTCATGTATCCCTTTAGGACAGAATTTATTTGATACTCCTCATAATTTTCCTGGCTTTCTTGCTATAGCTGCCATCACTGTTGGCAATCTCCTTGAATTGCCCGCGGGCTTCAAGGTTCTGGCCGGTGTGCAGATAACAGAATCCAAGATACCATTCTGCCTGTTCGATGTACAGGTTATCTTTCTGATCAATGATCTTACCAAACTGGTGCTCAGCCTTGTTGTACTGCTGAGTTTCCATGTAACTTATCCCGGAATACAGGCTCGATGCCATATCTGCAGGATCCTTCTCCAGGATCTGTTCATACAGGGTAATGGCTGCCTTATAATCCTGAGCCTCATACTTGGCTGCAGCCTGATTAAGAAGGCTCTTATAACCATCATCCGCAGAACGGTAGATCATAGTAACTTCATATGGCTCATAATGCTTCTCGAAAATCTGGTCGTTGGTCAGCTTATTATGCTGGACCTTGAGCAGAACTCCAAGTGAAATTAAAATAGCCAGTGAAGCAATGGCTGCATAAGACAGCACTTTTCTATACCGGGTCTGGCGTGCCGGCTCGTGGCTGGGATCCCCAATGCTATTGTGGATCACATCAAGCTGGTCGCGAAGGTCCATTACATCCTGTTCACGGATTGCATTGTCGACCTCCCGGTACAATCGGATGTCCTCTGCCAGGACCGCATTGGTTTCCAGCTCCTTGCTGAACCAATCCAGTTCCTCCCGGCTTAATTCTCCATCCAGGAAAGGCTGGATGAATTCCTCGTATTTACTCATCTTTTCCATAGTATATGAATTTGAATTGTACTTT
>CAYSJH010000012.1:0-75797 GCA_964431315.1 uncultured Bacteroides sp.
CCGTCCATCCAAATCGTTCGTTACGCTGCGGGCAATCTGTGGGTACATCTACAAAATTACCCTGCTGACTCCATTGGATATTGCTCTGTAACTGATTGATCATCGCGTTCGAACATTCAAAGAAACCTGTTTGACGGACGTCAGAATGAATGACAATGCCGGTGAAATTATCCAGCGTGGGTTTCCCGGGAAATCCTTCAATTTTAATGTACCGGAATCCCTGAAAGGTAAAATGAGGTTCATATATCTCCAGCGGATCACCTTTAGCTGTGTACTCAATCTTTTGTTTTGCACTATTAAGATTTGTTGTATAGAAGTTGCCTTCCTTGTCCAATACTTCCGCGTGGGTAATGATGATTTTATCTCCCCTTTGCACTGAAATATTCATTCGGATCCACCCCACCATGTTTTGACCCATATCAACGACCAGCTCACCTTTAGGGGTAGTCAGAATTTCCTTGGGCTTCATCTCCTTTATTTTCCTGACAGGAACTACTGAAGATGCGACCAGAACGGCATAACCATAATCCTTTATATCAACACCCATCCAATTACTCTCATCATATCCTGATGTATTCCAGCCGGTCAGTTCAACCCTGGCATCATAGGTCTCTCCATTATAGATATCCGACATCTTTATTGGCCCGATAGAAGTTTTCCAACTTTTATCAGAGACAATTCTGATCATTTCACCATCCGTAAATTCGATATTCATCTGAACCAGCAGTGCGAGCTTCGTATTATTCTTGAAACTGTCCGTCCTGTGGGAGATGTTACCTTTATACCATCCATCACCTAAAATGACTCCCACCACATTATTTTCCTGTTTTATTTGATCGGTAATATCATAAGTCTGGTACTGAATTCGTTTATCATAACTTGTCCAGCCCGGAGTAAATATTTCATTCCCAATTTTACCGCCATTGAGATAGGCTTCATAGAGACCCCTGGAAGTAATATATAACCTTGCGGACTTCACTTTTTTTGAAATATTGAATTCCTTTCTGAAATAAGGGCATGGATTTGACACGCCGGGAATTAATGGAATTTTTGCTTCTATCCATTGAGCTGTCCAATCTGTTTTGTTCAGTAAGCCCATTTCCCAATATGCAGGCTGACTCCATTTACTTTCCCTTCCCTTATTGTCCCAGTACTTTATTCTCCAATAATATCTCTTAAAGGATTCCAGCTGTAAACCCCCATACACAATATGAACTGACTGGTCAGACATTATTTTCCCGGATTCCCAGACCATATTTGAATTGTTGAAAACTGGTTTATCTATACTAACCTGAACCTGATATGCAATTTGAATGACATTTCTGTCTGTTGGATTTGATGATAACATCCAGCTCAGTCTCGGTTTCAACACATCAATCCCGATCGGATTAACGGCATATTCACACAGGAGTTTTTGAGGTTGTATTTCTGCCTGAAGAGTACAGGTTGAAAATAAGTTTAATAAGACAATGACTGTTACTAATTTTCGCATATAAAAAGTTATTTATTGTTTGAGTAAATATAAATGTTTTGCAGGGATATTTTTTTTTTTTAGAAAATCAATTCTATGTGGAAAAACTTTGCTTTATTGTTAATCTCTATCTATTTTTAAAAACTTGATAGGTTACAATTTGTTAAGTTTTCATTTTATATCCTGACCAATGTATAGCTGCCCTGCCTTCAAACGTCTCTTCTTTATTTTCATCTTACTCTTTACTGGATTTTCTTCTTTCATATCCGGACAATCCGTTAAAGGAAGACCTGATCGGGTTAAAGTCGCGGCGGTTCAGGTTTCGGGTTATGACAAGACTGTAACACCCGGGCTTAAGATCGATGTTGTTGGAAAAGCAATTTCATACATTGAACGGGCAGCCAGGGATACAGCGTCGCTGGTAGTATTCCCGGAATACTACCTGGGAAGGATATCCATTCCCGGCAAAGAGACCAGGGCACTTGCCAAGGCCGCTGCCAGGAATCATATTTACGTCATCATCGGGAGTTGGGAGGTCTTTGATGATAGCAGCTTTGCCAATGCTGCTCTGCTGTTCGGACGGGACGGAGAGATCCTGGGGAAGTATTATAAAACCCATGCGGCCGTCGACACATACGAGGGTGATCCACCCTACAGCAGTCCCCCGAAAGGACATGACAGGGACTGGTTCCTGCAAAACGATCCTGAATGGATCATGAAAAAGGGACAGGAATTCCCGGTATTCGATCTGGATTTTGCCAGGATCGGGATTCTGACTTGTTACGACGGCTGGTTTCCTGAACCCTTCCGCATCCTTTCCCTCAAGGGTGCCGAGATACTTGTATGGGTGAACGGCCGTTTCAGCGCGGTGGAAGACTACATTGTCCTCACGGCCATGCATCAGAATACCGTATCCATGATCTGCACCAATCAGGCCTACGGCAAAGGGACCATGATCGCGGAATATCCCCAGAACATCAAGGCATCCTGCCCGGAATCCGGAGAGCAATACATCACCGCAACACTGAACCTGAAAGACCTGCGTTATGCCCGCCAGCACGACCGGAACGCGCAGCAGAGAAGGCCGGATATCTACCAGGAGATACTCATGGATGTCCCCGGGAAATAATCTGCCCGAATAAAATCCTAAATACGAATCTCATGAATAAATCAAATATTTTTAGGTGGGGAATCTTTCCGACCTTTCCGATCCTGCGTGCAAAGAACTTATCCGATCAACCTCGAAGCGGGACATACGAAGATTCTGTCATGAATACAATCGCATCAGCTATATATGATATAGACAGAGAATTTCACTGAACGTATATTAATCTTTAGTATCCACTGGCGTTTTAGAATATAAACTAAACTAACTCATACTATTAATTTCCAAACCAAATTATGTTCACCATGATAATGTTTCCAAATCGTTACTTACTTGCACTCACTTTAACTATTGCCGTAATAACACCGATCAGTGCTACCGATTGGGATGTTGTAAAGACTCCCTTAAAATGGACAGATAATGGGATTGAAATAATTCTGGAAGATCAGCTTAAGGTGAAAGAAATGCCATGGCCGAAAACACTGCTGGAATATGATGTCGATTTTTCGGCTTATCCTGTTGAACAAAATGAGCTGGCTTTGACAGATGTAAATTCTGGTCAACCGGTGCCTTTTCAGCTTGCTGATATACAAACAGAATATGGCCGGTTAAAATCAGCCACCTTGTGCTTCTTTTCGGACTTGCCATCGGGTATGAGACGCAACTTTCGTTTGCAGAAGATTTCTCCAGAGATCAAAAAAGAGAATAAACCGGTAGTTTCGGTTAAATCATTAAATCAGAGGATATTAATTGAAAATGGTCTTGTCAGATTAGAGCTTCCGGGGACAGGAGTTCATAAAGAATTATTGCCACCGATCATTCAAATCGGGGATAACAATTCCTGGCTGGGCAGTTCCATTATGCCTGATAAAATTGGATTCATCAGTATGAAGGTAGAAGAGATTTCAGTAGGTGATCTTTTTGCAGAATATCTTTTAAGCTATCAATTTGAGAAGGGAAAACAATTCCAGATAAAAATCCGGTTAGTTGCGGACAACGATTTTGTCATTCTTGAAGAAAACATGGCAGGTTTTATTGAAGCGGACTCCCTGGCATGGGAAATTAAATGGAATAACTTTCATCCGGAGTTCCGTTACTGCAATAATCGACCTGGTATTGAGCATAAAATAGATGTTAACAAAACAGGCTATGACAATTTCAGATGGGAACCTATTTCAGGTTATCCTGAAAATCCAAAGGCTACCAACCACCCTGACTTCACACGTGATCAGAATAACCTGCCGAATGGCTTGCTCCCCTTTAATCTTACGCCCTACATGTCGTCAAACTGGTGGAGACTTCATACTGCTGCATTTTGGAATAGTAAAACAGGAACAACAGTGGGATTATTTGTAAAAGACTTTGAGAATTGGATTGACCCAGAGTATCCTGTCTATAGCAGCAGGCCTAATTTATCTGTCAGCTATTACTTTCTTGACGATAAGTTTTGGTGGTCGCTGCCACTGGTGACGGGTAAGCGCTCTTTGGCTTTGGCTGTCTATCCACATCAAAAAGATATCGATTTAGTCAATGAAACAAACCTGCCATTCCTTCACATTGATGATTTAAGACGCTGGTATGGGTGGATTTCGCTGAACAAAATTAAGAACTGGATTCTGGATTATGAACCCTGTAAACCCATTACACCCAGATGTTTTGAACCATATGTCCGCCAGGCTGATTACAATTCCCTGTACACCTTACTTTGGAAGAAAATCATGTTTGTTCGTTATTATACGGAACGTGATTCATATTCCGGCCACCCTGTTGATGTCCGGAACTTATATGAATATTTTTTTTATGAGTTTGCAGAGACTAAACTTACTACGGAGGAGTTCAGGCAGTTAAGGGCAATGTTTCTTTTCATGACTTATATTTATATGGATGAAGCTGTAATGCCAACGAAAACTTTGTTGTCAGGGCATGCCGATTTTTTAACAGATATTAAAGGAGTGTCGGGACTGGCCGCATTTCTATTTCCCGACCATCCATATGCAGGAGAGATGGCAGATAATTTCGAAAAATCGTTTGCTTTGAATCTTCAATATCATACCAGGCCAACTATACCTGTTTGGGATTCCAAAGGAGGAAGGTGGACAGAAAATCTGGCATGTTACGTCTGGGAGTCTTTTAAAAACTCTACCCGAACATCATTTCTTCTTCATTATTTTTACGATGGTAAGAATCGTCTGCTACAACCCAATATTTCTCTTATAGCCAATTGGTTGATGAATTCGCTGGCAGCTCCCCTGGATATCGAGAATGGAAAAAGGGCAATGCCACCACAGGGGGCGCATCATCGTGTGGATGTACCGCCAAGACAATTATATTTCCTGGGAGAAGGGTTACGCTATTACGATCCAATTCTGTCAGAGCATATCATGTGGATGGCATCCCCTGACAATCCCCCATTTGAAGCATCACCCGATAATCCGATTGAGCTTCTGATGAAATCAAAGCAATGGAGAAACGGAGGCACTAATCCAAATTTGAAATCAGAAAAATTTACAGGATACGGCTATATTCTGAGAAGTGGATTCGGTACTCCCGGCGAGATGTACGTTCATCTGCAGCAAATTGACCAGGGATTGAATGCACGTTGGGGACAGGCGGCAAAAGGGGGGAACGGGATAATTTATTACTATGCGGACGGGAAGCGCTACAGCCACAATGAAGGCTATGAAGACGTGGGCGACATTGCTTATGGTGATGTTGAACGCTGTACCAATTTTGGCGTTAAGAAAAATGAACAATGCTATCGATGCATTGGCGATTACCGCAGTGTTGGCCGTAATGATCTGACAGATCCCCTTTACGATTTCGGATTTGCACAATTTGCCTCAGTCAATGCAAACAGCGAAGCATCACCCGAATATAAATCAAGAAGCGTCTTAATGTCAGGCAATGATTATATTCTGATCTTTGATGACCTGAGGGATGATTCCGTGGAAGGACGTTTCTCGTGGTTCGTTGGAAGAACGGATAGCTTCCCTTACATCTATCAGTTAATTCCAAATGTAAAACCGGAATTGATCAATCCATCACCTCCCGATCTGGTAAAAACTTATCAAAATACTGATGTTTTGTTTTCAAAAGGCCGTTACTATGATGGTAAGGGAGATTTCCTGACATTGGTTACCCATAAAAAAGAGGTACAAACCTTCCTGAGAGATGATATTTGTGAAGTAAAAAGGAATGAAGCTATTGATCTCGTTTTCAGGAGTGATAAATTGATAAGCTACTCCCAATCGGGAGATGTTTTCGAGGGAACTGCGGGAATTATCAGGCATGATAAGGTTAAGAATGAATATGAAGCGGCATTATTTATTGGAAACAAGCTTGGTATCCCGGGAATTTGTGCCGAATGGAAACAAAAGCCGGCTTTTGGCGGATTCAGTATTAAAAAAAATGCTATCGGCTATATCGGATTCATTCAGGTTACAGGGTCCGCCTCCCTGGAATTTACAGTTGAAGGTAAGCTTGATAAGGATTTTTCATTTTATCTGAACGAACTTCCCATGCCTATTAAAATCACAGGAAAGAAAAGCTTTATTGTCGATCTTAAAAGGGGTAAGTATACCTGGCAGTGGACGGATGTTGGAATTATACCATCGGCTCCGGTAATTGTAAATGCTTTTACCGGGGAATCATGGAGCGATGTTGAGTGGCATCCGGTCACTGGCGCGCAGGATTATTCCGTTCAGATGAGCACCGATGGTGAGATTACCTGGATAGATGTTGAGCAGGGTATTAAATCAACTCATTATAAACTTACAGGATTAACGGATGGTAAAAAGTTGCATGTTCGTGTAATTGCCAGAGCAAAAGGAGGTCAGGGCAATCCTTCTGATTCCTATCCAATCTATCCCACTGGTGTTATTCCTCACGCTCCCGAAGGATTGAGAGCTGTTACGGAGGGCCATAAGGTGAGCTTAATCTGGGGACAAATACTGGGGACCAATCAATATACCTTGTATCAACGCACACAAGGAGCTTCAGATTATCAGAAAGTATATTCAGGTCCCGAAACCAGGACAACCATAGATTTGCCTGATTCACTGAAAGTGTATGAGTTTTGCGTTACAGCAACTAATGGGATTGGGGAAAGTGAGAAAAGTGTCTCAGCTGATACCGATGAGAATCGCATCATTAACTGGTATCCTGTTCCTGGCGAGACGTACAGACGGGTGACCGAGAGCTATGAACAGGGATATCCAATCTATAATAATTGGATTGAGCAGGCAATGCCGGTATTAAAGTATCCTGTTGGAAGCGGGAAGTAACACTGAATCTTCCCCCATATTATCAGAAGATAATACTTGCAGGGAAATGGTAGAAAAACATGAACCGTTCAGACTGACCGATCTCTATGAATGGTTTGAAAAATTAATCCAGATTAAATGTAAAATTAACAATGATGGCTTTAAGAAATAAAATCTGTTTGTTGGGAAGCTTAATTATTTTAAGCATTTCAACGCAGTGTTGCGTGAGCAATAAAGAAAATAAAACTGACAATGGCATTTTTACGAATACGAAAGGAGGGGAGGGAGGGAAAATTATCAGGGTGACCAACTTACAGTCAAGTGGTGAAGGTTCCTTCCGTGAGGCTGTAAGTATGGCCGGGCCTCGTATTATCGTATTTGAAGTAGGAGGAGTTATTAATCTTGATAAAGAGCATATTACGATCGATGAGCCCCATATTACCATTGCCGGCCAGACGGCACCCTCACCGGGCATTACCTTTATCCGGGGAAGTATTATCATCTACTCTCACGATGTAATCATTCGGCATATAATGATCAGGCCGGGGGATGCCGGACAGCCGAAGAAAAGCGGATGGGAACCGGATGGTATGACTACGGTGGGAGGTAATGCCTACAATGTTCTGATTGATCATTGTTCTGCAACCTGGTCGGTAGATGAAAACATCAGTGTATCAGGACCGGTTCCGAATATATGGGACAGCACATCCCACAGGGTGATCATTTCCAACTGCCTGATTGCTGAGGGTTTAAGCAATTCTACCCACAGTTCCGGTGAACATTCCAAAGGAAGCCTCATCCATGATAACTGCAGGGACATTACAGTCGCACGAAATTTATATGCCGATAACAATCAAAGAAACCCTTACTTTAAAACAGCATCAACCGGAATTATTGCCAATAATCTTATTTATAATCCGGGGGTCCATGCGATCCGTACCCATTGGGTAAAGGCTGAATGGGAGGGTGCTCCGGAACCGCCTTTTGCAAAAATATCCATTGTTGGTAATGTCCTTATTCCTGGTAATAATACCCAAACCAATGCTTTCATTATCGGGGATCATGCGGATTTATATATCAAGGACAACCTGATAAAGGAGAATAAAACAGGTATTCCTATGACTTCAGGGACTTTCAATGAAATTAAAAATCCCCCGGTCTGGCATAATGAGCTGGAGATAATGGATCCGGAAAAAGTAATGGAGTATGTATTATCGCATGCAGGTGCAAGGCCGGCCTACAGGGATCCCATCGATCAAAGGATTATCAACAGTGTTTATGAAAAAACCGGAAAAATAATTGACAGCCAGGAGGAAGTGGGAGGGTATCCGGCTTATGATTCTGTATACAGAAAATTACAAATACCGGAAGATAAGGTACAAGAATGGTTGGCCAAAATGGCCAGGGAGGTAGAATAAAAAACTCAGACTAATTGTGCAATGGTAACAGAAAGAGAGATTGTCTGTTGCCATTTTTACAACAGCATCTTCAATATGATTCTTGATGCGTTTTTTAATAAACAGGAAAGGTTAATTGACAACCAATCTGAATTCATATTCCTGCTTTCAGTTGAATTCAAATTCCAGCTCAGGTTCACCCTGCCGGTTGCGCCAGAGAATTTTAAGATCCCTGCCCCGGGGTATGAAATGTATTAATATTGAGTTCCAATACTGGTTCAGGTTTATATCAGAAATTGTATTCTTTTTCCCGTCAAGTTCGAGCGGTTGAAATTTTTTACCATTCACATATAAAGTAATAGTGCCTTCCCCCGCAAAATCGACAAGAGTTTGCTGACTGGGATCAGGCCAGTTCCCTGTGGTAGTGATTAATCTGCGGCTGCGGCCTGGATTTAATTCAAAATAAATTACAGCATCTCTGCAATTATCAGGGATATTCAGCACTCCCTCAGGTGTTTTAATAATATCCCATGAAAAACCGTCAGTCAGCCCCTGATTCCGGAAACGTTCACTGATTTCCCCGGGATCACCCTGTCCGATAATCTTGTTAAGCATTTCAGAATCAGGATTATTAATTATTCTTATTGAATCAGGGAAACCATTGCTCTTTTGTGAACCATAAGCAACTTTTTCACCATCAAATAAATTTAACGATGAAGTGACATTAAGGTTGGTGAGTAATTGAGACCAGAATATTTCAGCTTTGTAATAGTCATCTTCAGGCAATGGCATCTGTGTTAATATCAACATACCTTTGTTTATTGGAAAAGCAATCATTCCTGAAGCGCTTTCGCGGGGCCCGTTAAAAAGATAATGAGTAATAACAGCCATACGCAGCTTTTCAGATGAAGCTCCCTGTGTATAGAATTCCCTCCAGCAACTTTCATTTTCACTGGTTAATAGCGTCGTTCCACTGTCGGAAGATATCAGCCAGTCAGTAATTTTACGGTTTTCGGTTGCCTGGCAATAGGTTCCGGCATCCAACCAGTATGTTTCCTGATTGCTGATGCCATTTAGCAGTTTATTATCGGCACCTCGGATAAGATTATATTGTTTACCGAGGTTAACCGGTGCTATGTCCAGTCGCCATTTTTCTCCCAGGTGCCTGATTGCAGCACTATCCAGTTCATGGATTATAATATTTGATCCGTCATGAAGTCTTTTATTCAGGTAATCAACTGCTGTTTCATCGTTCAGTGCTTGTCCTGAAACAACCAGAACATGAGCTATATCTTTATCCGCTGATTTAAATCCAAGTTTATTGATTACCTGTATATCGTTGCTGTCAATAACTGCCAGTTCCTTGTTTTCATCGGGCGTCCAATCAGACAGGTATTTCAATATTTGAAGTATCAATTTATTTGCGGATGGATGAACTTCAAATTTGTCTGATAGTCTGAGCTGGGAGATCATAGCTATTCCTTTACCGGCTCTTGTTTCAAACAATGGTGACCAATTAAGTCCGCCATTGCCAAAATCGCCATAACCACAATCCAGTAAAATCGAAGTATTCCCTTTGTCAGGTTTTAAAAAAGGCTCACTCACAACATATGATGCAGAATTACTTTTGCCATACGGGTCATCACCCCAGTAAGCAAACTCATCTGCAGTGAATTGATTCATGAGCGGATGATTATACGCCCGGATAAAACAACGTTCAGAAGGTTTTGGTTGAATAGAAATATCCGGCAGAGCACTATTATCCTGTTCCATAATGAAAACACGTCCGCCATTATTAATAAAAGCTGCAAGTGTTTTATTCTGAGTACTTCCAGCTGTAATACTGTTTTTCTCAATGATCAATACAGCTTTAGGGTGGATTAATATTTCTTCCAGATTTCCTATCCGATGATACTTAATCTTATGTTTGTTCAGGAACGCATCCATTACACCCGAACCAAAAACAAAACACTCGTTTATTTGTACAGGTTTTACTTTTTCTTCAGATGGTGTTGCCCAGACTACCCGTGAAATTGAATCAGTTACCGTTTGCCCTTCAAGAAAATAAGTGTTGATAATTACTTTTGATTTGCTATTTACCTTTTTTACAGGAATATTATACTCCATTTTACAGGTGCCTCCATTAGTAACCTGAATGATCGTTTCCTTTGAATAGACTGTTTCATTATTCTGGGTGACCTCAATTCTAAGAGTTCCATCGGTGGTTTTTCCGAGATCATTAATCAATGAGACGGTATGTTTGATCTTCTCGTCGTCAAAAACCTGGTTCAGCTTTTCGCGGATGTAAACTGCAAATGGACGATTGGCATGCCTGATAATGTCAAAACCCGGGCCTGGTATATATCCTTTACTGTCTGGTTCCCACCAGGTAAACTCTGCTCCGTAAGGAGCGGTTCGCAAGGGCTTGGCATAGGGAGTATTAAAATCAGTCCAATTATGCTTGATTTCGACCGTTGAAGATCTGTAATTGTCCAGACAGGAAAGATTCCATGGGAATAAACAGGATACTTCGTTAGACCGTGCCTGAAGGATAATATCGGAAGTTTCCTGTGCGATTGCAGTAACACACTTTTCAAAGGAAGCAAAAATCTCATCATTGCCCCAAACCAAATTGTCAATAGGCTGTCCATAATGCCATTTCCCCAATTCTCCCACATTCAGGGGTTTTGATCTGTCCCATCCGTCTTCACCACTGCATTCCAGGCCATAATGTCTGCTGATAATCTTTTGGGTTCGCTCATCCCATAAGGAGGTGCTGCCATCTGAAAAGGCCACTCTTGTCGGATCAAGATCCTCATATACTTTCTGAACTTCAGGGCCACGCGCTATTACCTCGCTTATATCCCATCCCCATCTTACTTCATTGCCAACACTCCAGAAAATAATGGATGGATGATTTTTATATCTGTTCACAATGTCGCGGGCGTACTCTTTTGCGTTATTCCAGAATTCATCATTATCGGTTGCCTGATAACTGAAAAACCAGGCTGATTCAAGAGAAACCAAAATTCCATTTTCGTCGGCCAGATCAATCATAAACTTTGGATGAGGAAAGGCATGTGTACGGATATAATTCATATTCAATTCTTTCAGCATGCCAAACCATTGCCTGACGTATTCCGGACGGAAAAAACCGAAATGAAATTTATGACCCCATTCACCACGTAAATGGATAATATTTCCGTTTAATATAATGTTATGTCCTTCTATCCATACTTCCCTGAAACCAAAACGTTCAGTATAATAATCAAGCGTATTTCCATTTGCCGATAACTGAATATTTAATTGATATAATTGTGGATTATTTGGCGACCACGGAATATATCCTGTCCAGGGCTCTATGCATTCATACGTTTCGGATTCCCCCGGTCTTAGCGTGATTTTTTGACCGCCAAACGATTTGTGTATCCTGTCATTCTCTGAAATTGAAAAATCGGTTCTGAGAGATATTGATTTTTTCGTTTCATTAATCAGTTTATAGATTAATGTAATTTCGTTATTTCGGGTACTTGTCCTTATGGTAAGATCCTGAATTCGAACTGCAGGTCTTTCATCAAGGTTTACATCTCCCCATATCCCCCGTTGATTGTCCATTTGATCGCTTCCGACATGAACATATGTTCTGTTATTTTCATCCCGCCTGTAATCGGTGATATAAACAACAATTTCATTATTACCCGGTATTAAATATGGAGTAATGTCATGCTCCGAAAACAAAGTCCCTTCCTTTCTGTGCCCGGCAATGTGACCGTTAATAAAAATCCAGGATTCCCTGAGTATTCCATCAAATTGTAAAAAGTATTTCCTGGTTTTATCTATACTGTTTAACGTTAAGTATCGGCGGTACCATGCTGTATTTGTTTGATTCCACTCTGATGGGAATGAATAGCTGTCAGAAATCCGCCATTCTGTCCACGGTGTATCAGCATTTTCACCTTCGGTGGAGGATGTAACCCATGAACCAGGAACGATCATGGCATTTACAAGCCAACCTTCCTCGGGAATTTCCCCGGGTTCCTTAAATTGCCTGCCGGTTCCATCCAGTACCGGAAGAAAATCCCACCATCCATTCAGACATATTTTTGTTCGTTTTTCTGATGGCCATTGAGCATTTACTATTACTGAGCATGGTAAAACAACTAACAGGGCAAAAAAGACTATGCTTCTCATATATGGTTTATTATTACGCTGCGAGCATAAAGTACTAAAATTTGTTTTATTTTTAAGGACGTTGATGGAATATCGCGGCTGATTATTATTAACCACTTCAATTCCTGTAATAAAAGTCACTTTTATGCATCTGTTTTTGAATTGTAAAAAACGCAGAGTGTCATCAATGACTCAGTAATGAAATTCAATTTATTGAAAATCAATCATATGGAAAGAAGAAGGTTTATTAAAAATGCAGCTCTGGCAAGTTCAGCTGCGGTCATGTTGCCGGCTGCATTAGATGGGTGTAATCCTTCAGGCAAAGAAAAAATCGACATTAATTACATGCCGATCTCCAGGACGAAGAAACCCTTAGCCATTGCAATGTGGGATTATACATGGATCCTGCGGCATCATCGCTACGGTGAGTTTTTCGACTGGGATAAAGTGCTGGAGGGTCTGGCTGAACGTGGATATAATGCCATTAGAATGGATGCAATGCCGCAATTTGTTGTCTCCGAGAAAGATGGAAAAATCATCAATGAATTCAGGTCCGTCAGGAAAACCTGGGACTTTAATCCCTGGGGGAACAAATTCTCGGTAGATTTCCGGCCGCGTGAAGCCTTGCTTGAATTTTTGCCGAAATGTAAAAAATACGGTATTCGTGTCGGTCTTGCAACCTGGTTCCACGCGAATGGTATTGACCGGTATGTTCAGCATGAAGAAACCGGTTTACTCAGAGCATGGACAGAGACCTTGAAATTTTTAGAAATGAATGATCTGTTGGATAATGTCATTTACGTGGATTTGTTGAATGAATATCCGAACTGGCATGGCTACGAGTGGCTGATTCAGGAACTTAATCAACGTGTTGATGCAAAAAAATTCATTTTAAATAATCCGCAGGCTCAGCTACCCGATGATTTTCAACCTGAAGAGAATGACAACCGCTTATTCATTGCTTTTTACACTGATTTTGCCAATAACCTTATTGATTCTCTTAAACAAAAATTCCCGAACCTCGAATTTTATACTTCTTTTGATTCCAGTGTCGAATTGGAGAATATTGACCTTACAAAACATGCAGCTCTGGATTATCATATATGGTTTCATCATAATCCCGATTTTGCGAATTTAGTCGGGACTGCCGGAAGTTTTAATCTTGACAGGGATTTACGGGGGGACTTTAACGCAATGTTGAGTTATTTCAATGAAAATAAAGCCAAGCTGACTAACTGGATGGATGGCAGGATTTCCGCCATTGCTCAGAAAGCAAGAGAAAATGCTTCTGTTTGTGGAAATACTGAAGGCTGGGGACCTATTTTCTGGTTTGACCACCCGGATCTAAGCTGGGACTGGGTAAAAGAGTCCGCTGAAATTTGCATTGATTTAGCAAAAAAGCATGATGAATATAAGTTTCTGTGTACCTCTAATTTTACCCAGCCTCAATTCACCGGAATGTGGGATGATATTAAATGGCATAAAAAAATTACGCAGAGAATAAAATCATGAGCAGGTAAGAGACCTGCCTTTTATTGGAAAATAATGTTGGAGAAATCATTATAACATTCGTGAAAACAAATTATTAATCAAAAAAAACTTTTTATGATAAAAAAATCAATTATGTTGTCATGCTTTCTGAGTATGGCTTTTATTCTTCAAGCTCAGGTGCAGATAAGGCCTCTGCCAAAAAGAGGATTTGAAAAAAGGATCCATAAAGCAGTTTATGATATCAGGCTGATTGATACACATGAACATCTGATATCAGAAAAACAGGCACTTGCCGGTGCTCCTGATTTCAGATGTTTATTTGAAAACTATCAGAATTCTGATATGATCTCATCCGGTCTGTATCCCAATAATGGATCTGATCAAATATGGGGAAGAATGGAACCTGCCTGGGAAGCCATGAAAAGTACCGGTTATGGCAGAGCTGTACTGTTGTCAGCCAAAGGATTATATGATATCGATGATCTGAATTCAAATACCCATGCAGAATTATCTAAAAGAATAGAAGCTTCCCATCAACCTGGTTTTTACCAATATGTACTAAAGGACAAGGCCAAGATTGACCTATGCATCATCATGGGTAGTGAATCTGAAGTTATCGGTGAAGATGAAAGATATTTCAGGAGCCTGAAGTATGTCAATGGTTTTAGTTATTTCTCAGATGCTTTTAATGTATACACCTTTAGTTTTGACAGAGCCAGGTCATTTCACAGCAGATACAATGATGCTGTTAAGACTTTAGAGGATTATGAGCAAATGATGGACAAGGCTTTCAGGGAAGGAATAGCTGAAGGCATTCTCGGCGTAAAAAATAGCTGGGCATATAGTCGTACCTTACAATGTGAAGAGGTCAGCAGGGAAACTGCCAATGAGATCTTTTTGAAAATGGTTGCTGATCCCCAAAAGGAATTTTCCTTACAGGAAGTAAAACCATTGCAGGACTATCTATTCTTTAAAGTGCTAAGTCTATGTGAAAAGTATAATCTTCCGATACAGATTCATACTGGCCTTCAAACCTATAATGGCAATTACATTACAAACTCAAACCCGACACTTCTCACCAATGCCTTTTTCAAGTTTCCGAAAGTAAAATTCATACTTTTACATTCTGCCTATCCCTATGGCGGTGAATTAGCTGTCTTAGCCAAGAATTTTCCCAACGTATATATTGATATGGCATGGACTCCCATCATTTCTCCTTCTTATTCAATCAGGTATCTGCAGGAATTTCTTGAAACAGTGCCTGCTAATAAAATAATGGCTTTTGGAGGTGATTGTGCTTGTGTAGAAGGCACATATGGTGCATCAGTTATGGCAAGAGAGGTAGCGGAAAAGACCCTGATATCAATGGTCAAATCCGGCTATTTCAGCGAGGAGGAAGCGATCATTATAGCTGGAAAATTACTGAGAAATAATGCCATTGAAATTTATGATTTAAAAGGACTTTGATTAGACATGAAGGATTGGATTGCTGGCGTACTTATAAATCCAGTTATCCCTGAGAGTGTTAATTCTTGTAATATCGGTAATTCCATACGTTATTAAATGACAATTTATATTGTAAATAAAATCTTAAAATAAATGAAATTAACAGTTACATCCATTTCCAAGGCTAAAAGCTACAGATGGTTATTGATTTCAGTAATAGGCCTTTCATTTTACGCTTGTCAATCTGTAGATTTATCAAACAAAAATGATAAAAGAACTAAAGTTAAGGCAAAAGAGCAGTCGCTGGGATTCGATATTTCCAGCATTCCTAATTTCTGCTCTCATGAACATTGGGGAAGTATCGATGCTGTTGGTGGATACGTGCGTGAATACCATGGTTTCTACAGCGATGTTTATGCAGGTGCAACTCCACTTACTGCTGCTTCAATCTGGGATTTGTTCCTGGATCCCTATTTTGGAGGGATGATTAAGGAAGCAGGAATAGACTATAATGCATCGGCTCGTTCTGCCGGTTACAATTCCCTGAAATTGTGGTGGGAGGCCGATCCTCAAGCTGCTTTATTGGATTTTAAAAACACGGTAACCCCTCAGTTAATGACCGGTACTTTTCAGTGCCTGATGCGTGGCATCGAAAAATTGTATGGTGTAAAAATATCATCATTCGATGTGGAAGAATGGCAGAAAGCCGATTCACTCATTCAGGCAAATTACTCTGAAATATTTACCTGGTATCAGAAAGCGATGAAGCTGGCGAATTTCAGTGAGTTAATACGCCCGGTACAACCCGAATTTTACTTTATGGAACAATCAGCTGAGAGCAAAGCCCAGGAATTATCATTTACACACACCATTTTACGCATTGATCCATTTCTGGACTTCTGGAATGTTGAAAATAAGCGAAGGGACAACCTGGCAAAAGTAGCAGGAATTGATCCGGTTGATGCAGCAAGCTGGAGGGCCTTCATCAAATTTTATGTTGAATTAGCCGAAAAAAATCATACTACCGGTATTAAACAGTTGCAGGCGTATCATCGTAACCTGGATTACAAGTATCGCAAGGATAGTGAGGTGAAATTCAGAGGGAATCTCAATGCTGAGGAAATTACCGCATTCCAGGATTGGGTGATGCATGAATTCTGCAGGCTGGCAAACGAAAAAGGCTGGGCGCATCAGATCCATGTTGGAACACACAATTTGCAGGAATCCAGTCCTTTGCCACTTGAAGCTTTAGGGGACCGCTATCCGAATATGAAAATAGTGATGCTTCATTGCTGGCCATTTTTTAAAGAAGCCGCCTTTCTGGCAAAATACAAGCCTAACTTCTATATCGATAATTGCTGGATTCCTGTTTTGAGTCCCGCGTTTTATAGTCAGGCCCTGGATACGTATTTAAATTTTGTACCCTACAATAAAATCATGTTGGCCCATGATGCAACTTCCATTGAAATGGCAGTAGGTTCGTCATTGTTTACACGTGAAATTCTTGAGCAAAAACTCCTGGAACAAAAATCCATGTTAAATCTCACTAATGAACAATTACGCGTTGCTGCAACGGACATGTTGCACAATAATGCTGTACGCGTATATGGGATAGGTACTGAAGTAAAATAGCGGGAACAGTCCATTTACTAAATCAAAACTTTAAGTTCAAGAACCTATATTTTTTCTCACCATTAAATGACTGATCGAATGAAGGTTGGATGGGAGATTGGATTCCTGCTCCGAGATTTATTCTTCAAGAGCAGCCATAGCTAAAGCTTCTACATTTTCCGGAGGTACATTCGGAAGAATTGCTTCATGGCTCGGGCTGACAATTAATCCGGGACCGAGAATTGATTTGACACGCCTGACATCTGCTTTTATTTCATCAGGTTTTCCTTCGGACATTAAATGCTGAGCATCAATCCCCCCCATAAATGTAACACGTCCCTTGAACGAATCGGCGAGAGTTTGTGCATCCATTTTGGCTGCTTTTGCCTGTATAGGGTGAATGCAGTTAACACCCGCATCAATGATTTGATCTATGACATCATAAATAGCCCCGCATGAGTGCAGCACAACCTGATAATTATATCGACGTCCCTGTGCGGTAAATTTCTCAAACCAGGGCATGATAAATTCATTGAACTGCTCAAGCCCCATTATTAGAGTTTTCTGGGTGCCAAAATCATTCCCGAAGAAGAATCCATCGACCAGGTTTCCGGCTTGTTCAAAAAACCGTCGATTGGCTTCCAGGTAGAATTCACAAACTTTTTGGGTTACTGCCTGCACAATATCCGGTTCTGCAAGCATTTTCAGGAAATAATTTTCCATGCCAAAAAGGTCGGCTACATTATGAAAAAAGCAGCACCAGAATCCACTGAGGCGGTAAACGTCTCCAGCATTGTTCAAATCACGGATACAGGTATCAAAATTCAAATAATCCGGGTTTGGCCAGGTGAAGGCCTCTACCTCTGCCAATGTGCTGCAATTTGCCAATGGAGGTCTCGCATGTTTCTCACGGTCAAGCGAGGCATCAAACATCTCCCGTCCCTCCGGGTCCTGATAAACGTCACCGTAGAATTGAGGACATATCCAACGGACATCATCATTTAGTTTTTGCCGAAGTTCTTCCTCAGTAGATGTATTAAAATAGGCATGTAAGATAGGCCATGTCTTAGGATCTGGATTTCCCAGCCATAATCCTGTACGTTCTGTATTTTCCCCGTTAATTAATCGTTTAATAAGTTCCCGTTTACTCATAGTCCTTTATTATATGGAAAGAAAAAATGAATTATTCATGATCACCCTTCAGTCACAGGGTTAATAAATGAGGTTTCTAACCGGATAATATAACCTTGTGTTTGATTGGAAATTCAGGTCAATACTAATATGTACATTTCAAAGCCTCGTCAGCGAAAACTTTCAATAAGTTAATATCTGCCTCAAAAAAGTGATCGGAAGGCGAAAGGATAAATCCACCGCCATCTCCGGCCTCTTTAAAACAGCGCCGTACTTCCCTCCTGGTTTCATCCTCTGTACATTTTGTAAAAAAATTAAATTGGTCGAACCCCCCGATCATACATACTTTATCCCCGATGCGCCGTTTTGCCTCTTTAAGGTTTGCGTCTCCTCCCATGGCAGGTGGAGTAAAGGTTTCCATTGCATCCGGGTTCATGGCAGCAATATCTTCCAGGATCGGCATCATTCCCCCACAGGTATGATACACGATCCGTTGCCCGGCCTGATGTGCTGCTTCAATTAATTCAGAATCATATGGTGCAACAAAATCATTAAAAATGTCCGGTGAAATGACTGTGGTTGATGCATCACCACCACCCAATTCCAGAATATCGTATTTTGCCCCGCTTAAGGAATTTATGTATACTTTTTTCCGCTCTTTAAGGATATTTAAAAAAGCATGTACCCATTCAGGATCTTCAAAAGTGGAAATTATCAGGTTTTCGGTACCATACAGACAGGCTGCGTCCTGCCAGCAACCCGGCTGGCCAAAACCATCGAAGGTACTAATATGTCCCCGGATCAGTCCCCTGTTACCAAATTCATCCGCAGCTTTGTTTATCGCTTCCACATCACAAAGCGGGTATGTCATGTATTTTGATATGATATCGATATCTGATTTTTCTTTTACCAGGTGATCAACCAGCCAGGTTGTGTGCTCGTTTGACTGCATGACCATCGAAAGCGTTTTTTCCGGTGTAATAATTTTAAAACGCTGCGTAGAGAATTTAGGATTTTCAAGAGGTTCAAGCTTGATCTGCCAATTATCCGAACAGATCCGGCGTGCCTCAAGAAATCCCAGTTCAGTATGTTCCGGATCAAAAAACTCGCCCTTGTCGAAAGAACAACTATATGCCATAACCCAGTCAATCGGGTCGATCCCCAATAAGTCAAAAAATTCAATATTGGAAATGCCATCCATGTAATTATTCAGAAACGAAGGCATCAAATGATGCGTGGTAACAGGCATTCTGTCTGCTTTGCCCCGTTCTAATGTTTTAATAAAACGCTCTTTCGCATTCATACAATATCCTGATATTTTCTTCCATCGGTTACCTGACTTACCGGTTTTAGAAATATAGTCATAGCAAATATAACATTACCCTTTTCAAAGACGAGTGTTTTTAATGGAAACTAAATTATCCCTATCCATCTTCAATACTTCCTGATATTATTAATAAGAGATCACGCCATTTACCAGATCTTTTCAATTTCCTCCAGGGACAATCCTTTTGTTTCCGGGAATCTTCTTAAAATAAAAGGAACGGGGATACAGAAAGCTGCAAAAACGAAGAATGTTCCGGCCGGCGTCAGATTTTCCAGCATCCAAGGTACTACCTGCCCGATGATGGCTGTGCCTGTCCATAAAGCCAGTGTCGCAACCGACATGGCCCGCCCCCTGATTTTTGTCGGGTAAATTTCCGAAAGCATTACCCAGATCACCGTGCCATAGCCAATGGAGAAGGACACGACATAGGTGATGATAAAAATAAGCAGTATAGTTCCCTGTGTAATTCCCAGGAAGAATAAAATTCCCACTATTATAAGTGATATAAACATGCCGGTAATTCCTCCTTTCATAAGTTTCTTCCGACCGAATTTATCTATTTTCACTATGGAGTAAATGGTAGATATCACGATTACAAAGCCGATGATTACCTGTCCGCCAAGAGCATCACTCAGTTTGATGCCGGCTTCTTCCATAATTCGGGGTCCATAGTAAACAATTGCATTGATTCCTGTAAACTGTGAAAGGATACCCAATCCCATCCCGGACAGAACCGCCAAACGAATCCCTTTTTTTAACAATAATCGCCATGAACCTTCTGATTCACTGGCAATTGCCTTTTTAATTGATTCCAGTTCCTTATCAGCAATATCTCTATTATTAATTCTTTCCAATACCTTTCCGGCTTCCTCGTTCCTGCCTTTTGAAGCCAGCCATCGTGGGCTTAACGGAACAAAAAACATAATTATTGCGAACAATATGGCAGGTATCGATTCGCTACCAAACATCCCTCGCCAAACTTCAAGGACAAAGATCTTATGCCATATACCTGTTCCGGAGATTGAATCTGAATTGGAACTTGAATCAAGCAGGTATGCATTGGCAAAATAAGCACACAATATACCGAGGGTAATTGCAAATTGGTAAAGGGAAACCATACTCCCCCTGATTTTTGCAGGTGAAACTTCAGAAATATAAAGTGGAGAAACTATGGATGCCATTCCTACCCCTATACCTCCAATTACTCGATATATAATAAGTTCCGTATGCGAACCACTTATTGCACAACCAACTGCTGATATTGAAAATAATAACCCTGTGCTTATGAGAGCCTTTTTCCGTCCGATCCTGTCGGAGATCTCACCAGCAATGATTACGCCAATAAGACAACCCACTAAAGCCGAGCTGACGAACCAGCCTTCTAAAACTGCATCAAGTGCGAATTTTGATTTCACAAGACTAATGGTACCGGAAATTACAGCCGTATCGTATCCAAAAAGGAATCCTCCCAGCGCTGCAGAAACAGATATAAATAATAAGTACTTTTTATTAGTTACGTGATTGTTCTTATTCATAATCAGCTTATTAGGTTTTGTGCGTCTTCAAACCGAAATGCACCAGATCGATTCAAAGATATTTTAATTAATTTTAAAAATATAATCCAGTTTGTGGATAATTTTTTACGTCTTTCCTTTATTATTTTCCGATCTATTCCGAAGTTTTATCGACTGCTTGAAGCTGTTATTAAATTATAATGACCAATAACCATACGATACTTCTCAATTCTAATAATAATTTAGTAGTTTCAAAGCTTGTACCTGGTCAATAAACAGACCTGTTCTATAAAATGAAGTATATTGATGTTGCATCGGTAATCAGGGATGGTGACTCGGAAAAACTGAAACGTTTGCCCGTGTTCATTATCAGATGGATCGAGCGGATTATCATGCAGGAGAGGATGAATCAGATTTTGACCAAATACGCAGATTACGAAGGTTTACAATTTCTTCCCAGGATCATTGAGGAGTTTAACCTGACCATCGAGGTGGATGGAAAGGAAAACCTGCCTGAAAGCGGCAGGTGTTTTTTCCTGTCGAATCATCCGTTTGGAATAATCGACGGACTGGTCCTGACAAAAATTGTAGGGGACAAATATCATGAATTAAAATCCATCGGAAATGAGGTGTTTTTGTTTGTGCCTCATTTAAGGCCGCTGATCGCAGCAGTAAACGTATTTGGGAGGAACTCAAAGGAATACGTTAATTCCTTGGAGAATCTCTATAATTCCGATGTTCCGATAACTCATTTTCCTGCCGGGGAGGTATCAAGATTTTATAATGGCCGGATCCAGGATTGCCGCTGGCAGAAAAGCTTCATCACTAAATCTGTCTCCTATAAACGGAACATCGTTCCATTTTATATTTATGGCCGCAATTCAAGATTTTTTTACTCTGTAAGTTTTCTGCGCCGGGTACTGGGAATCAAAAGCAATATTGAGTTAATCCTTCTGCCCCGCGAAATGTTCAGAAAAGAAAACAAAACCATAAAGGTTAAAATAGGTAAACCCATATCCCATCAGGAATTTGACAGGACTTTATCACCCTGGGTATGGGCCGACAAGGTTCGAGGGTATGTCTATAACCTGAAACATAATCCGGCAACGGTTTTTTAATCTGTTATTCCGGGGAATGAAAGATAATTTCCGCAACTGGCTATTCAGGACCTGGTACTGGTACGTCAATAAAATAGACCGGAAAGGGGAAATTTTATTCATGAATTTCGGGTATGCCGGTACTACCCTATCAATTACTTTAGAAGAGAAAGATGAGAATAACCGTTATTCCATCCAGTTATATCATCACCTGGCGAGTGCCGTCGGTTTAAAAAACAGGGATATTGCGGAGATAGGCTGCGGGAGGGGCGGGGGACTGGAATACATCGTGAAGCAATTCTCCCCGGCTTCTGCTGCAGGAATAGACCTGGACAGGCAGGCAATTGCTTTTTGCAACCGGAATTATGCATTGGAGGGATTGAAATTTTTGCAGGGGGATGCCCAGAAAATCCCGCTGGGTAATGAGACCTGCGATGTGGTCATAAATGTGGAGTCGTCGCACCGGTATCCCGATATGCAGATGTTCCTGAGCGAGGTTTACCGCATATTACGTGATGACGGGTATTTTTTGATTGCAGATTTCCGGTACGATTACGAAATACCAGTTTTGCAGAAACAATTGCAGTCTTCCGGACTGTTACAATTAAAGGAAGAATTCATTACCGGGCAGGTTGTGAATGCATTGGAGCTTGACGATGGGCGAAAAAGAAAATTAGTGGAAAAACTGGCTCCACGGTTCCTGCACAAAACTGCCCTGAATTTTGCCGGAGCCATCGGTTCCAGGACTTACGACCAGTTTGTCTCCCGTGAATACGTGTATTTCAGTTGCATTTTTCAAAAGAAACAGGTATCTAAAAACCCTTAACCAGCATGTCCAGAAAGATAGTCATCATCGGTGCCGGTATGGCCGGGCTGTCAGCCGGGGTCTATGCAAGGATGAACGGTTATGAGGCGGAAATCTACGAGATGCATAACAAACCAGGGGGACTCTGTACATCATGGAAACTCAAGGACTATACCATTGACGGCTGCATTCACTGGCTTACTGGAACCGCTCCTCCGGACCCTTTTTATCGGTTCTGGATGGAACTTGGAGCCCTTCAGGGCAGGCGCATCATCGATCATAAGGTTTTTTACCGGTTTACCGGCAGCGACGGAAGGACATTTAACGTCTGGTGCAATGCCGATGTGCTGGAAGCTCACATGAAAGAGCTTTCCCCTCAGGACAGCGGGACCATAGAACTGCTTTGCAGGCTGATCCGACGGTTTACCGGGTTCAGCATGCCCCTCGACAAAGCCTTCGAGCTTTTCAACTTCTTTGATGTCGCCAGGATGGTCATCAAAATGGTCCCCTATAATAAGGATTATAATTTCTGCAGCAGCATGACCATGAAGGAATTTGCAGAGCGCTTCAGGGATCCCCTGCTTCGTGAAACCTTCCCGATGCTGCTTGGCGAGGAGGACCTGCCGCTGTTCAGCCTCATCGTTACCCTTGCCCTGCTCCATAACAGGGCCGGGGGATTCCCCCAGGGCGGTTCGCTCGAGTTTGCCAGGGCCATTGAAAAACGTTTCCTGGACCTGGGAGGTAAAATATTTTACAAAAGCAAGGTGGAAAAGATCCTGACTGGAAACGGATCCGCAACAGGCATACGGCTGAAAGGGGGAAAGGAAATATCGGGGGACTATGTCATCTCTGCCTCCGACCTGAGGTCGACGGTCTATGACCTGCTCGGGGGACAATACATTGAACCCACCCACGAAGAACTGTTCAAGTCAGTTAAGCTTTTCCCTTCCATGCTCCAGGTTTCCTTCGGGATCAGGATGGATCTTTCCGGTGAGCCGGAATCCCTCGGGGAAATGATCAGGCTTAAAGATCCCCTGGCAATCGGCGGCGAGCAGCATGAATGGCTGATGGTAAAGAACTATTGCTTTGATCCAACCCTGGCCCCTGCAGGAAAGTCGGTGGTGGTATGCGGCGTTTCAATCAGGGATTTTGCTTACTGGGAAAACCTGTACAGGAATAAAGCGGAATACAAGGCTGAAAAGAGCAGGATTGAGGCATCCATTGCTGATATCCTGGAAAGCAAATATCCCGGCTTTAAATCGTCCATCGAAGTGACGGATGTGGCCACACCCATGACCTATGTCCGGTATACCGGGAACTGGAAGGGTACTTTTATGACCTGGGTCATCACACCGGAGCTCTCGAAACGTTTCAGGATGGTCAGAAAAACCCTTCCCGGGTTACAGAACTTCTGGCTGTCAGGCATGTGGGTCATGCCACCGGGGGGACTTCCCACAGGGGTGAAGACTTCCCGCGATATCATCCAGATCATCTGCAAACAGGACAAAAAGAAATTCGTTACGCGTACGGATTAGAAGATCGGGATGGACTATTGACCGGTTATGGAACGCTTTGTCACCTAAAGGCGGTGAGTAAGTTTCATGGCAGGCCGGAAGCGGGAGAACTTAACCTAGATCCGGACACCGATGATAAGGACGTCGTCGACCTGTTCACAATTATAAGGTTCAATCCAGTCGTAGAAAGTTTTTTTAAGGATCTTTTTTTGCTCGGGCATCGGTAACTGATGTATTTCCAGGAAGAGATCCTTAAGATTTTTAACCATGAATTTCTTATTTTCCGGTCCCCCGAACTGATCCTGGAAACCATCGGAAAAGGTATACAGTACATCGCCTTTCCTTGCATCCAGGATGTGATTGGTAAACGGCTTTGTCGCTCGCTCATGAATTCCGATAGGCATCCTGTCCGCCTTGATGGTTTGTATCTTATCGTCCTGTATCATTACAAGGGAGTTATTCGCACCGGCAAAATTGATCTTATTATTTTTCCAGTCAATAATGTGAAGAGCCAGGTCCATGCCATCCTTTTGTTCACCCTCCCTGCCCCTTTGCTTGAGGGCTATTATTACCTGGTCTCTTAACCGGTCAAGGATCTGTGCCGCATTAAGATCAATGTTTTTCCCTATAATGTCTTCAAGAAAGGCAACGCCGAGCATGCTCAGGAACGCACCCGGAACGCCATGGCCCGTGCAATCGGCAGCTATGGTCAGGGTCTTATCATCCCGGTGGGCAATCCAGTAGAAATCACCGCTTACCACATCCCTTGGAAGGAACAGGATGAAGCCGTCCAATCCCATTTTAAAGAGTACATCTTCTTCCGGCAGAAGGGCAGTTTGGATTCGCCTGGCATATTGAATACTATCCATGATGTCCTTGTTCTTGAGTGTGATGATCTCATTTTTCCTGACCACTTCTGCAGTCCGATCCTTTATAATCTGTCTGAGCTGCCTTGTATACAGCTTAACGATTAGGTAGACAATGCCAACAGCCAGCAATATGTAGATCAGAAATGCCCACCATTTCAGGTACCACGGAGCAAGGACGCTGAATTGAAAAGAAGCTTCAGTGCTTTGATTTTCATAGACATCGATGGATTTTACCTGGAAAATATAATCACCGCTGGATAAATTGGTATATTCTTTTTTGGTTTCCTTTGTCCATTCACTCCAGTTCTTGTCATACCCCTGCAGAAGATAACTGTATTGCTGGAATGATTCATCATTACCCGAGTACGCGGAAAAGAAGAATATCAGTGAATTCCGGGCATGAGGGATCACAGGTATGGCATTATCCGGCTGGCCGAAGAGGGGATGGCCGTTAATATCAGTAAAATTGCCACCGAAAGCCATATTGCCGTTGCCATAGTTTATTTTACTTATCAGGCAATGGTATTGCGGAAAATCCTTGCAGCTATCTCCCGCCTGGTATAAATACAGTCCCTCCGGTCCGCCTAACCAGACCATCCGGTTTTCATCCGGGGAAATGACGTGAATGATATTGTCGGATATCTTATTGAACGGTTTGTAAACCCATTTGAAGTGTCCATTTTGTTTTTTGAGGTAGCCGGTCTCGAATCTGGGTTTCGGATCAAATACCCGGGTAACCAGCCAGATGTCCGGATTCATATACTCGGACATCCGGTGGATATACCTTGAACCATCTGCAAATTGCGGACCGTATGTACTGTCCGGGATAAACCTGTTTTCAAGCTGGATCAGCCTGTATATGCCCCTGTCTGTTGCGACTACCGGCGGGCCGGTGATCTGCGATACGATATAGGGCCCGTTCGCCAGCCCATTGGTGGTGTCATACCTCGTAATTACATAGTCGCTCAATCGTTGGTCTTTGAAAGACGTAACATTCATTTTAATGACGCCTTCATCCTCAGTTCCCATCCAGAGATTACCAACATGATCCTCGGAAATATTCTGGATCCTTTCATTGATTCCCTCAATTTTACCTTCTTTGATCCATTGACCTTTAGACCGGTACAGTGAATACAGGCCGCTTTCAAGTCCCACAAAAACCCTGGAAGGATCCAGTTTGGACTGGTAGAGATCATAGGCAACATCTTCCAGAAGCACATTGATCCGGTGATTCCTGTCGATTTCCAGAACGTTGTCATTCGTGATCACCAGCAGGATTTCTTCCCCCCTGTTACGATAGGTTAAAAGATCCCAGCATTCGATATCGATGTTTTCCAGCCGATTAAATTCCGGGTACTGATAACCCGGCAGATCATGAACAGAAGACCATGCCTGGTAAAAAAGTCCCGTTGTAGAGGCCACATAAACGGAATTGTTAAAACGTGCACAATCCTGTATGGTTCCCGTCATCCCCTCCCTTTCATTGATGATCGTGTAATCAGAACTTATTTCAAGCCGGGAAATGCCGGTGCTCAGGCACAGCCAGAGATTCCCTGTCCGGTCAACGTACTGGTTGTGGATGATATCGTCCTGGAGGCCGGATGACTTATCCACAACGGTGATCAGATTGAGGCTGGTATCCGCGATGATCAGGCCGTTTCCCCAGGTACCAATAGATACCCTGCCTTCATCAATTCGAATGGCGTTGTAGAGAAATACCTCTCGCAGAATATTCTCTATGGGAGTTTTGATCTTTTTGATCTCTGATCCCGCAGGGTCAGTTTGATATCGCATTTCGTAAACTCCCTCGGTTTCCGTAAAGATCAGGATACGCCCGCGATTCATCTCCAGCATCCCGTAAATATTGATATATTTAAACAGGTTGCCGCCCGGGACTGATTTTAACTGGTCTCCACTCAGGATGGACAGGCCCAGGCCGTATTGCCTTATGAAGAGTTTTCCACCCAGCCAGTAGGAGCCGTGCATTTCGAATTCAGGTGATATAATTTGCAGCGTATCATTCCTGTATATAAAAAGATGATGGCTGGTCTGGTAATAGATTCCTGAATCGGTAGCGAAAGTCTGCCATACCTTTCCAAAATCCTTTAAAGTATCAGGCAGGAGCACGGACAATGAATGGTAGAAAGCATTACCCAGGGAATCATACCTGATAAATCCAAATTCATTTTCTGCTCCCAGGAACAATCTTCCGTCCTTATCAATATCAAGGCTGTAGACAATTGATTGATTTTCAACTTCAGTGATTTTCCAGTTTGCTCCGTCGTATTCCAAGAGTCCCTGGTTGTTCCCGAAGTACATGCGCCCCCTTTCATCCTGCCTGGCAATCCAGTTCTGGTCAAGTCCCCCATAGGTTTTGGATGTAAAGTTGTAAATGGGATAATGCCCGACTATGCAGCTGGATTGCGCCAGAATAAGGAGTGCAGTACCCTGGAAAAACAGTAAAGTTAAAACCAGTGATAAATACCTGAACCAGCCCGACCGGGATGAAATGAAAATAAATCTCATGGGATATTCATTACTCCTTGATTAGTATCCTGTGGTATATCATTGATCCGTAATTAATTACCACCTGGTAAATGCCATCTTCCCGGGTGCTTAAATCAAGGCTGTATTCAACATCTTTCATAGGATTTCTTATTTCTGAAATGGCAATGACCCTTCCTGAAATATCAAGGATATTGATCCGGGCAATCCCTGGCAAGGCCTGGTTGAAACTCAGGCTGTAGATACCGGATCCCGGGTTAGGATAGATCCTGAGGTATTCCATGCTGCCATCCCAAAAAGGCAAGGTGTAATCCGGTGAAGATTTTTTCCTTGATTTCCTGTTTGATCTGGCCGTGTTCAGGGTTGCGGCCTTGTAATCGGTTACCGTGCATCCTGCGGGATGCGGCACTTCAATGTAATAGAACAGGTCCGCCACAGGAGGATTCTTATCGGTGTATGAACTGAGGTTACTTGCCAGGGAAGCAATGTTTTGCCAGTCCAGCGTGCTGCTGTAACGGTAAACCTTATACGTGTTTGCCTTGAAACCCTCATATTTGTCCCAGATGAGATTCACTGAATTGTCGAGTCCCAGGTTCATGGTCAGGTGAATGGTCTTATGCTGTTCGCTCAGCTCGGATTCGTTTCCGCAGACATCCACTACAGACAATTTATATCTCCATGAATGGATGGTCGGATCAGCGATGGAATCCGTAAACCAGCTGAGACTATCAACATGACGGGATCCGATCAGTTGATAGTCGCCTTTAATGTCGCTTTCGCGGTAGATGTTGTAATAAGCTACATCGGTCTTATCGAGTTTCTCCCATGCGATCATATTCATCTGGGTCACCGAGTCGACTGTGACCAGGCATATCGGATTTACCGGCGGTGGTTCCTGGACAATCTCCGCTTTATTGAATCCCATGCATCCGTTCTTATCGGTAACCTTAATTTCATAAGTTCCCGGGCTGAGTCCAATTATATCCGGGGTGACTTCACCGTTGGGCGACCATTCATAGGTATAGGGACCGCTTCCCGAGACTGCAATGTGGATTTCCCCGATATTTGTTGTCATGCATCCGATGCCCTTGATGTCCTCGAAACTGACTGCCGGTCCGCCGGCATTATTTATAATAACCGCTTCCGTTGTTTCGCATCCATTCACATCGCTGATCCGCAGCGCATATATCCCTGCTGCCAGTCCCTGTGCAACCGGGGCATTACTTCCGTTTGACCAGAAATAGCTGTAAGGTTTTGTGCCTCCGCTTATAATGGCCGTGGCAATGCCGTCATAACCTCCGCAGGTTGCATCTTCCACAAGAGGTGTGACGCTGAGTTTCAGGGGTTGCCGGATCTCAAAACTGCCTGCACCAATACAGTTATTATTATCTTTGATTGTCACGTTATAAATGCCTGCAGCAAGTCCTTCAAGATCTTCGGTATTCCTGCCATTTGACCACTTTATCAGGTAGGGCGATGCTCCGCCGCTGACATTGATATCAATGGCCCCGGATTTATCACCGTAACACTTTGCATGAGTGATTTTCTTCAATGCGATCTGTGGTCCGCTTCCGTCATTGTCAATGATGACGGATTCGCGTGCATAGCACTGCCTGGAATCAATGACGTTCACAAAATGCTGTCCCGCGGCCAGGCTGGAATCCACTTCCGTGGTATCCCCGTCCGACCAGACGTAGGTATAGGGTGGGAAACCTCCGCTTGCGGACACCATGGCAATACCATCCTCCTTGCTGCAGGTTGCTTCCCTGATCTGGGTTACCGTCACTTCGATGGCCTCGCCGACAAAAACCTCCTGTGTGCTTATGCATTGATTGCTGTCCGTCACCGCGATGGTATAAAACCCGATATCCAGTCCCATAATCCCTGCATTCCGGCTTCCCGTTGACCAGTAGTATTCGTAAGGACCATCCCCGTTAAGTACGCTTACCGAAGCCCTGCCGTCCGCAGTGTCGCAGTATGCACCCTCTGTGGTTACAGAAAGCTCGGGCGGTTCGAATACCTCTACCTCGAATTCTTTGCTGTCAAGGCATTCATCATCCATCTGCGTCACAATGCAATTGCATTGATGTATCCCGGGGGTCCCGAAAAAATATCGAATCGTGTCATTCAAGCCATCCGAATACAGTTCGGGGACATAATCCCCGTCGAAGTCCCATGCAATGGAAGAACCGTCTAAAATACCGGTCGAGTTGTCCATGATGATCGTGGTATCCCCCAGGCAGCCTGGAATGACAGTAATATGAAAATCCGGAGTTTTGCAGGTGTTCTCAAATGCACCGATATCAGGTTTCAAGGGATCCCTGGGAAGGCTGTCGAAATCGAACGCAACTTCGGGAAGGGGAGTGCCCTTCTCGTTCAGGGCCAATTCGGCGGAATGAAGGTCGCTGTCTGAAGTAAAAAGTGGATCGAGGGACAGGGAATTCGTCTCCTTCCCGCTGGCAGACTTCAGGGCGGCAAGGTTTGATACATCCGCCGATTCCCATCTGGCGAGGTATTTTCCGGTGGTGAAGAAATCGTTGTAATCCGATGTAAACAGGCCGGAAGCCTGTTCCACCAGGAGTGCATATCCGCCGCCTGAATTGCACAGAATATTATTTACCGCGTTAACGCCAGTATTCCCGGTACGGATCCTTATCCCGGCTGAGGTGGTTGTATCCAGGGAGGATATATGAATGCTGTTATGATAGAGATTGGTCCTTTCGCTGTTAATTACATCGATTCCCCTTGAAGCATATTGCCATGCACCACCGATATGGATCTGGTTATTGCAGACCAGGGCACGGAAAGGAACCGAAACCTGGCAACCGTCCAGGTTAATCCCGTTCCCGTAATTTTTAGAATCGATCCTGTTTCCATTGATCAGTATGCTGCCGGAGCAGGAAACCAGCTGGATCGCACTGTTCCAGTTATAATCCGTATTAATGATCTCATTTGCGATGATCCGGGGCGAATCCTGATATTTGATGCTCATGCCATAGGTGGATCCGCCGTGGACCCGGTTGCTGATTATATTTAATCCTTTTGAATATGGAGATCCTCCCTCGATGGAAATCCCGTACCTCCCGCCAATGAATTCGTTATCCCGGACAAGGAGATCATCAGAGTATCCCGTGAGGTAAAAGACCGGGTCATTTGTGTTGTCACTGCTGAGGATATTATCGATTAAACGGATATGCCTGGAAGTCCCCGTAAATTTCACCGCACGGCCATCGGATACTCCGGTTGCCGATATGGTGAGCCCTTTCAAAGTCAGGTTTTCAATGGCCGTGAAATCGAAAATATCAGGTTTTGCCGTGCTGGTGCTGCCGTATATGACCACATCTTCGGGATTTCCCGTTTCCGATTCGAAGACAACGGTATTGGCAGGGGAGGATCCCGGGATGGAAAAGATGGTCCCCGGGATTTCAGGATATACATCCTTGCGGATCTTGAAGGTTACCGGCCCGGAAATTCCCCTGCTTTGAAGGTCGGAGAAGGCTTCCGAGACAGAAATGTAGTCGGGGGAAATGCCCCCGATGGTATATGAACCCCCATTGATCGGTTCGATGTCCGTATCAAACTCATCTGCACCGATGTCGGGGGGACTGCCGCGAAGGTCGCCCTCAAGATCGGTCGTTATTCCCGGTATGCTGATCCCCGCAGCATCCAGGAAATAGCAATCCGTATGAAAATCCATTTCATCCGTAAAAACGGGATTCAGGACAATGGAATTCAATGAATAACCGAGTTCGGCCTCCAGGAGATCAGGATAGGCGTAACCGCTGCCGTCGTAATCGATGAGCGAATTCCCGCCGGAAAAAAGAGCGTTGTATTTAAAGTTTGCCAGCAGATCCTTTGTGGCCGAGACCACATATCCAATCCCCTGGTTGCAGATGATATTATTTTTTATTTCAATGTTGTTCCCGCCGGAAATCACCAAGCCTGCAAATGACAAGGATGGTTTATTCCTGTCACTGGTAATGGTATTATGATAAATCCCGATGTAATTACTGTTAGAGCATGTAATCCCCGTGCCAGCATAAATCACTTCAGAAAAGTAAAGGAAATTATTATCAATGATCCCTTTCAGGGATGAGGTTCCCGAGTAGGATGTTACTCTGATCATTCCACTTCCGTTGCCAAAGAACCGGTTCCGGGTGATCCGGAAACCATCAGTACAAGACGACAATGCGATGTGTGCGGAAAAGTTATAGCTGCTGTTGTTTTTATTGAATTCATTAGCGCTGATAACATAATTCTTACACCCGTAAAGCTGGATGCCGGAATTGTTCATATTATTGAAATAGTTGGAGTCAATGATAAAATCACTCGGGTACAATGCGCCGGAAGCCTCGATATATATACCTGCCCTCCCTCCGCTAAAGAGGTTCGATTTCAGCACGAGCTTGCTGATGGTTGCTGAGGAAATATAGATGCATTCATCTCCAGCATCCGATCCGGATCCGTTAAAAACACAATTAACAATGCTGTCGTTGCTGCAGTCCGAGGTCATGAGGATCAGCCTGGGATAGGAAGAATTCGATTGTGAAAATACCAGGTCCTTCAGGGTGATATACCTGGCGCCCCTTGTTTCCATGATATAATTCTTGTCCGAACTGGTAAAACTGCAGGTAAGTTCAACAGGTTCATCATTTGCCGGATCCGGTTTAAAGGTAACCCTGTTATCAGCATCGGCTCCCATGACAGGCAGGACGCTGAGTTGTTCATTGTAAGGTGAATTATCGTCGCGCAGCAGGAAGGTGACCGCTCCTGATATTCCGAACCTGTTAAGGTCATTCACTGCTGCACTTATACCGGCATAATCCGGGCTGCTTCCCCCGATCGTGTAATTCCCCGCCAGACTTGCCCCGCTCCCCGTGAATTCATCCGCACCGATATCGGGTGTGGAGCTGCGAACATCTCCATCAATATCTGTGTTAATCAGTGAGGTCAGATCATTTCCCTTATTGTCAAGCAGGAAACTCGTCGTATGAAGGTCATTCTCCGATTGAAAGGCGGGATGGACCGAAATGGAATGATCGTCACCGGGGCTGACGGACGCCAGGGTTTGCAGGTTGGCGAGATCCCCCTCATCCCAGTAGGCGACATAATACCCGGTTGTGTAATAATCATTATAATCCGAAACCGAAAGTGCTGAAGGAATGTTAATATAATAGGCATAGCCGCTGGCCAGATTAGCAAAGATGTTATTCTGGATGTCGACTTCCGATCCCGATGTGTTTAATTTCAGGCAGCTGGATGCAATAAATGTCTGGCCCCCGGGTATGAGAACACTGTTGTGGTATATCCTGGTTCTTTCAATATAACTCAACGAGAGTCCTGAACCGCTGTAGGATGGATCTATACTGATAAAATTATTGGCTATGATCCCTGGATCGCCCATTTTGCCAAAAAGACTTGAAGCATCTATGCCAGAGCTCCCGGCTATTCGGATTTTATTCCCAAGGATTCTAAATTCGTTATAGATGCTCCCGATTTTAATCCCTGCAATTGCTGTGGAACTAGTGACAATGTTGTTTTCAATTATAGGCACATCGGTATTGCTAATATAAATGGAGTATTTTGTTTGGTTATCGCATACATTATTCCTGAATATAATCCCGTGGGTAATATTCGAGTATTGACCCACCAGGCTCACGGAATGGTTCCCTCCCTGGAAGTAATTATTTTCGATAAGGAGATCATTGTTTGGGCTGTCTTTTGAAAAAATGATGGCACCATCATCGTAGACGGATGTATTCTTCCCATAGAAATAATTGTTCTGGATCCGGATATCACTGCTGGTGCCCGTTAAATGGAATATCCTTCCTCTGTAATTTATACCCAGGCCCGCATTCCAGAATAGCCGTTTGAATGTCAGATGGCTGGCGTTGTCAAGCTGGATGATGTAATTACCAAGCCCGGATGCATAGGTAAAAGCCAGCAAGACCTTTGCCGAATCTTCGGGCAGGGCCTGGAAGGTAACCCGGTTGCTCTCGCTTTGCCCGGGGTAATTCCCGATCACAAATTGTTCCTCGTATGTTCCAGGTTTAACATTGAATGTCAGAGGGCCGCTGACTCCCATGGTGTTGAGATCGTTCACGGCCTCCGTAAAGGACAAATAATCTCCACCGCCGGACAGGTCGATGGTCCGGGTCCCTGATAATTGGGCGGGAAGGTAAGCGGTATTGAAGAGAAACAGACAGAGAATTACAAAGATTCTCACGGGAGATGGTGGGTGATATTCCGATGATGTCATCTTTATTGGTTTAGGGGTTTGTCGGGATAGGCCTGTATCTTATTACATGATTGGATGATATGATTTATGTGGAATAATCGTAAATAAGTTACTCCCTTTTTGGTGGATATGCAAACGACTTCTAATTATATTGCCTAATTTCGAAGGAGAAATCCCTTAAACTTAAAACCATGCCTATCGAACTGCCCAAACTTCCGTTCGGTCCGGGGGACCTGGAACCTTACATCAGTGAGCGGACCCTTGAATTCCATTACGGGAAGCATCACCAGGCCTATGTCGACAACATCAATAAACTTGTTGCGGGAACGCCATTTGAGAATGCTTCCCTGGAGACGATTATAAAGGATGCACAGGGACCGGTATTCAATAACGGTGCCCAGGTCTGGAATCATTCGTTCTATTTCAGCGGATTCAATCCAAAGGGAGGAGGCCAGCCCGGCGGCAGGCTCCTGCAGGAGATCGAGAAGGCTTTCGGATCCTTCGCCGGGTTCAAGGAGCAATTTTCCAAAGCGGCTGCGACCCTTTTCGGTTCGGGCTGGACCTGGCTGGTGAAGGATCAGAAGGGAGCGCTCAGCATCGTCCAGGAAAGCAATGCGGGGAACCCCATCCGAGGCGGGTTCATCCCGGTCCTGACCTGCGATGTATGGGAGCATGCCTACTACCTGGATTACCAGAACCGCCGGCCGGCATACGTAGAGGCCTACTGGAACATTGTGGACTGGGAGGTGGCCGGCCAGAGGTATACCGGATAACACCCGGTGTCAACTGCGAGGATCTATTTTTATCCTAATATTAAAATTCTCTGGATAATATAGCATACCCGGACTCATCAAGTCCGCATATCCCCTTCAGTGTCTCCTTTAATCCCCTGTCCCGGACCATTTTGATAAATTCGGCATCCCCTTTAAAAATGTGCCCGTTCTCATCCCGGGCCCTGAAAAGGGTCCCATACCAGATCGCTTCGGCTATTTTATTTACGGGAAGTCCCAACCGGATGCCTGCATGAAACGGGGCCATCAGCCTGTCATCTGCCCCGAGTTTCCGCCTCAGGTCGCATCCTACACGAAAAACCGTGTCACCAAGGGCTTTGTTCCGGAACCTGGAGATCAGGTCTTCGATGTGGTCATGAAAATGCTCCTTTGTAAAAACCCCCGGGTACAGGGCATCGAGGATGACGGCGGACTGATGCATGGCGGCGCGGGTAAACGCCCTGACGCTGTCGTGCTCAAGGACCTCATGCAAATAGACCAGTTCAGGGTAATGATGATATCCGCAATAAGCCGCGCTCACATGGCCAAGGTTGTGGATGAACAGTTTCCTGTCCACCCAGGCTTTCATATTTTCCTTTGGGGCGAGTCCCGGTACAGGTGGTATGGGATTTTTAAAAGCGATTTTATCCAGTATCAGGGTATTGTAAGGCTCGGCAAATACCCGGAGGATGTCTTCTTCCATATCTTTGCGCGTCATGATCGGCACCATTTTCCCGATGCTGGTTTCCACCAGTCCCACCAGGCTGTCCAGGGGATACCAGTCCGGAAGGTTTTCCCGCAGCCTTTTTTTTACATAATCTTCCGCATTGCGCAAATTCTCGGCAATTATAATATCCAGGGGTTTCCCGCCATAAGCCTCGTAACGCGCGATCAATCCCCCGGCAATCAGGGGTATGGTGGCATCCAGGCCAGCGGAGCCCACGGATATCGCCAGGATACTGGCTGCGGCTATTTCCCTCGCAATTTCCCCCACGTTGCCGGTATGGATCCCGCGAACATTTTCAACATGTATAACTTCTTCCCTTTCAGCCTTGATGATGACGTTATAATACTGTTTGCTATTAAGTTCATCTATTATGGATTTTTCGACATCAATAAAAACAACTTCGAATCCCCCGAGACTGAATAACTGGCCGATAAAGGAGCGGCCGATCCTGCCTGCACCGAATAAAACCATTTTATCTTTACCTGTAGCATTCACTGGAGTGACATCTGTCTGCAGTAATCTTTTTTATAAACCTTTACCCTGGCAAACTTTTCACGGCTGGTTCTTTCAAAGTATGTTCCCCCCAGGTAAAAACATGCAAATCCACCTGAAGCCATTGCCCAGGCTATGGTATCGTTAAAATCAAATTCTCCCGGTCCGGAGGTTTTCAGCTGCCAGGCCAGGGAGGCAATTGCCCCGCCGGCAAAGTTATCACCGCAGCCTGTTGTGTCCCCCTTGATGGAAGGATCCCTGTGCAGGTCTTCATCGACTTTGCGGGATACAGGCATTCTGGCCAGGTCTTTTTTCCTGAAAACCCTTCCATCGGAATATGCAAGGCTTTCATTTGCCCCGTTTGTAATGATGAACGAGGCAACTCCGCTTTCCATAAAAAATGCCGCTGCCTGGTCGATGGCCGTGCTCCCGCTGATCCTGATGGCTTCTTCCCGGTCCATGATCAGCAGGTCCATCAGCTTGAAGCTCTCTACTTTATCTCCCAGGGGCCAGGGTTGGTCCGGACTGTTTTTTTCATGCCGGAAATCGAAGACCGTATTAACCACCGTGAGGCAGTTCTGATCCTTTGCTTTTTTCAGCAGCATAAAAAGGTTATCGTGAATTACCGGCAGCAGGGCAGTTCCTCCGAAGCACACGATGTCGGCATGGAAGAATTCCTCCCGGAGCATTTCGGGGGTGTAATCCCAGGCAGCTCCCATGTTATTGATAAAGGTCCTTTCCCCCTGGCCGTTGTGATAGGTTTCATCCGAGAGCACATGGGTGAACGGGGTGGGCTTGTGGCTCAGGGGCTTGTAGTCAGAGATGTTGAGCGGTATTTTCCGGGCAAGGTCGAGTATGAGGCTGGCTGTTTTGTCCCTGCCCGTTATCCCGTGGAAACGTACTTCGAAATCATCCCTGCCGAGCAGCTGCGAGGCATGGATCATGGAAACCAGTCCGGGTCCGCCGATGTTAAATCCATCCGGTTCCCGGTTATCGGTCAATTCTTTCAGGATGGAAGGGTAGGGTGCAGCTGCGAACTTTTCTATCTCTTCCGTGAAGACGAGTTTCCCGGGGGACAAGCCGCCGTCTCCAGGCCGGCGGGAACGATATTTTTCGAACCGGGGTCCGTCAAAACTGACCCCTGTATACAGGTAATCTGCAAGGGCACAACCCGTTCCGGATATGATTATTTTCTCTTTCTTCACAATGGCTTGAATGACTTTCGCATGTAAGAACTAAAATCTATTGGTTAAAACTATTGATTATTCAGGAATCTTACCAGTCCAAGAAGATCCCCGTCGTCGTTTACCCTGATTTTCGATTTTTTAAGATAATCGAGTGCCGGGGTGTTCTCACTTAAAATTTCTGAAAGAACCTTTTTGCTTTTAATTCTTATCGCCGGCTCCCCTTCCTTTTTCAGATAATACTCTTCCGGCAGCCCAACAAATCTGTCGGGAACTGCGTCGGCATATGCCTGGGGGGGCACGTAGGGTGAAAAATCTATTTTCTTCCTGATATACAGCGAATAATGACCCATTTCCGGGACGAAAAAGTATGCTGATTTTACAGGGTCTTCAGGGATGGGTTCCGGGATGATCCTGTCGCTGCCATACCGGATGTTCCGGATATCATTTTTAATTAGCCAGAATATTTGTTCGTTCCTGCGGAATTCTATTTCATCCTGGTAAAGGTCATACCGGAGAGGCAATGCGGCAGAATCACCATTTTTCATGTACACTATGCTGTTTATAAATCCGGGAGAATAATAAGGACTGCCGGAGATATCCTTATAGGTGAGGCCGCCGATCGCATTTCTGGCTGCAATCATATTCACCTCGCGAATAATAAATTGGTCAGCTGTATTTTGAGAAAGCAGGATGCAGGCCTGAAAAGGCAAAATAAGGCATAGTATGTAAATTAATCTTTTAGCGGATAAAATACAGTTACCATGCATGCCTTTCTCTTTTTCCAAACCATACCGTCATCTTCCCCGGTCCCCTGTGGCTCCATGCAAAGTAGGGGATCAGCCGTATGTCCTGGTCTGCAACATTCCCGCCAGCCTGCAGGCTTCCCTTACCATCGATCACGTCGATGCCGTGCAGCAGGTCCGGCTCATAGCTGACATGCATCGGGGTGCTGTAAGACGGGACCAGGTCGAGCACATCATCGCCGTTGTCGATGCTTTCGGCGCAGTAGACAATGGGACCGTATTCGAAGGCGGCCAGTCCCGTTTTGGCTTTTACCGAATCGATTGCAACAATCTTTTTGACTTCCATGGGGAAATGGACTTCGACAATATCCCCCTTCGTCCATTTCCTGTCGATTACAGCATAGCCCTGATCCGACAGGGTTCCGGCTGCTTCCCCGTTCAGCAGGATCTCCGGTTGGGTTTTGGGCGGGTTTGTGTACCGGAACAGGTCGGAGGGGACCGGCCGGTTGACCAGCCAGCCCGGGATGCGGATGTTCAGGGAGGCCTCGACCGGCCTGTCATTCAGGATCTCGATCCGGATATCCCCATCCCAGGGATAGCTGGATTCCTGGCTGAGCCGGAGGGTGCCTTTCCCCGTCGCAAGGTCGACCGTCGAGTTCATAAAAAGGTTGATGTAGACATCATTGTCCCTTACGGCATACGCATACCCCCCGACCGAGGGGATGAAGCGGGAGAGATTGGAGGGACAGCAGGAACAATCGAACCAGGGAGCCCTGCCGGTGTTTCCCCGGTTGAACAGGGCCTTCCCGTCGCACTGCAGGGTATTCGGGTAAAAGAACAGGTTGCCCTCAAGTGAAAGTCCCGGAAGCACCCCGTTGTAAAGGGTGCGTTCAAGCACGTCGATGTATTTCGAATCCCCGTGCAGCAGGAACATCCTGTGGTTCCAGTACACGTTGGCAATCGCCGCACAGGTCTCGTTGTAGGGGGTGTTCGGCAGCTCGTAATCCGCCCCGTAGGCTTCTCCATCCCTTCTTGCGCCCACGCCGCCGGTCACCGAAAGTTTTTTCCCCACCACGTTCTCCCAGATCGCATCGATGGCTTCGAGGTAGGCAGTATCACCGGTCAGGGCGGCCACATCGGCCATGGCCGTATACATGTAATTTGCCCTTACCGCATGGCCCACGGCCTCCCGCTGTTTGATGGGGGCGATGTGGGACTGGCTGTAGGCCGATCCCCCGGTCTGGGAGCGGATGTCCAGCAGATGTTTGGCAAGCTTCAGGTACTTTTCGTTGCCCGTGGCCCGGTACAGTTTGACCAGCCCGATCTCGATCTCCTGGTGGCCTGAAACATAGGGTTTGCCCTGAGTGATGCATACATCGTAGATGAGATCGGCATTTTTTACCGCCACATCCAGGAAGCTGCGCTTGCCCGTGGCCAGGTAATGCGCCACAGCGGCCTCGTACATGTGGCCCGCGTTATAGAATTCGTGGCTGAATCCCGGAGTCCCTACGAACTGACCTTCATTGCTGTAGGTGCAGCAGGCGAAATCGTTGTAATCGTTCGCTTTCAGGGTCCATGCCGTGTAAAGATAACCGTCGTCCTCCTGGGCTGCCGCGATGTATCCCACCAGGGTATCCAGGTAAGCCTCCTTCTCCGGGTCCGGCTCCAGCATCAGGCTGTAGGAAGCGCCCTCGATGATCTTGTAGACATCGCTGTCGTCAAACCCGAACCTTCCCCTGAATTTTCCCTCCCTCAGGCCACCTGCGAAAATGAAATTATCGATCCTCCCTGTCTCCTCGCATTTCCGGAATGCATAGGGGATCGTCACGTCACGGGCGGTTTTGACGCGGGACTGCCAGAATCCGGGCTCGATGTGTACTTTGGTGAAATCCACCGGTATAATCGGGTAATCGCGTGTCTCTTTTTGCTTACTGCATGCAAGGATGCCTGTTGCCAGGATCAGCAGGAGTATGCTCGTAAATCGGTTCATGGGTCTGAAGGTAATTATTCCTTACCTGAAATAGTGTGCATGTTCTTAATTAAATGTGATGGAATGTGATGTTTTATTTATAATAAATGCCTATTTTGTGCAGTCAATGTAATGAATAAGGATAGTTTCATACCGGTTTACAGGAGGCTGACGGATTTTTACCGGAGCCGGATACTGACCCAGGAGCTTGCACCGGGACAGAAAATCGATTCCCTCAGCCGGATCATGGAAAGGCACCGGGTATCCAGGGAAACGGCCAAGCAGGTCCAGGAATTGCTCAGGAAGGAGAACCTGATCGTTTCCATACCGGGAAAGGGATCCTTCATCACCCAGCAGTCCCCCATTAAGAGGACCTGGGGTTTCATCGTCCCCGCTTTTTCATCAAACATGGAAAACCTGGTCGTACAGCTCCGGACCGAAGCGCTCAGCCGGGGAAGGGAGCTGATTCACTACCTGACCTATAATGATCCGGCGGAGGAAGAAAGGCTGGTGGGGACAATGATCCGGGAAGGATTCGAAGCCATTATCATTGTTCCCATCAGCAATGAATCCCTGACTGCCGATTTTTACCGGCACCTGATACCCGGGCGTACCCAGGTGATCCTGGTGGATCACACCATGGCGGGCTCCTGGTTCCAGTATGTCGTGCAAAGTTACGACCTGGGCATAAGAAGAGCTGTGGAATACCTGGTGTCGAAGAACCGGGGCAACCTGCTGCTGGTGCAGAATGATGTATGGAAGGGGCGGGACCTGCTGAACGAACTGATCGAGCAGACCTTCGTGGAAATCGTCAGGCAAAAAGCCCCCGATCGCAGGGTCAGCGTGGTATCCAGGGCATGGGGACTGAGCCTTGAAATGATAAGGAACCAGAAGATCGGCGGCATCCTTTCCTGCTCCGATGTGGATTCCATCAAGGTACTGGGGAGACTGAAGAAGTGGGGACTGAAAATTCCCTCGGAGGTTTCGGTTGTATCCTATGGCAACACCGAACTGACGGAATTTTTTCAGCCTGCGATCACGGTGATCGATTCCTGTTATATGGAAATGGCCATGCAGGCGGCCCGACTGATCGGGAAGGCAGGGGAAGCCCATGAACAGTATATCATACAACCAAAACTTATCGTTCGCAATACCTGAAACACAATAAAGTTAATCCGACAATGAATATCTAAACTATTACACCATGAACACATTACTTGAACAACTTGCACACTGCGTTGAATTTGGGAAAATCGACCAGAAATCTCCCTATCCACCGGATATGAAGGGAAAGGATGGAGCCGATGAATTAACCGCGAAGGCACTCGCCGAGGGCTTTGGCCCGAATGATATTCTTGAACAGGGACTGATCCCAGCCATGGAACTGGTCGGGAACAAGTTCAGCCGGAACGAGATCTTCGTGCCCCAGATGCTGATGTCGGCAAAAGCCATGAGCAGCGCAATGAAACACCTGAAACCATTCTTCCAGTCCGGCGAGGCAAAACGCAAGGGCGTTTTTGTCATTGGTACGGTCGCAGGAGACCTTCACGATATCGGGAAAAACCTGGTTGCCATGATGGTGGAGGGGGGAGGATGGGAGGTCATCGACCTGGGGGTGGATGTAAACGCCGATAAATTCCTCAGTTCGATCGAGGAACACCCGGGCTGCATCATTGGATTGTCAGCATTGCTTACAACGACCATGGTCAATATGGATGCGACCGTAAAGACCGTCAAAGCGAAATCTGCGGATACCCAAATCCTCATAGGGGGGGCACCCGTCACAAACGAGTTCTGCAACTCTATCGGTGCCAGTTTCTATTCCCCGGATCCCCAGGGTGCGGTGAATTACCTGAACAAACTCGTTGCGAAATAATATGATAACACTATTAAAAGGCAAATCAATGGAGGTGTCCATCGACACCGGCGGACCAGTGGTCATAATCGGAGAAAGCATCAATCCCACCCGGAGGAAAAAACTCGTCAGCACCCTTTCGGAGAAAAATTTTAAATACGTGCACGAACTGGCTGAATCCCAGCTACGGGCGGGTGCAGATGTACTGGATGTGAATGTGGGATACCCGGGCGTGAACGACGTGGAATTGCTGCCCGAGACGGTGATCTCGATCCAGGAAAAATTTGATGTCCCCCTCTGCCTGGATTCACCGAATCCAAGGGCGATTGAAGCGGCACTCAAAGTGGCAAAGGGGAAGTGCCTCATCAATTCCGTCAACGGTGAGGAGAAATCCCTGAGTGCGGTGCTTCCCATTGCCAGGGAATACGGGGCGGCTGTAATTGGACTTGTGATGGATGACGACGGTATAACCCATGATCCCGAAAAGAGGCTGGGCATAGCCGAAAAAATTCTTGAGAGGGCCGCGAAGCTTGGCATTGCCCGGGAAGACGTGGTGATCGATCCCCTGGTAATGGCGGTAAGCGCAGATCCGCAGGCCTGCCTGGTCACCCTGGAGACCATCCGGCTGGTCCGTGATCGGCTGGGTGTGAACATGACCCAGGGTTCAAGCAATGTGTCGTTCGGGCTTCCCAACCGCGAGGACCTGAATGCTGCCTTCCTGACGCTTTCGATCTTTAACGGGGTGACCTGTCCCATTGCCAATCCCGCAAAGATAACGGTTTCTGTGAGGGCGGCTGACCTCCTGCTCGGCAGGGATGATTTTGCCATGCGGTTTGTGGAACATTACCAGAGCACGCTGGAACAGAAGGAATGATTTTTTTCACTGTGATACTAACCCCTTAGCATTCAAAATGGCCCTGTTTACCCCCGGAAGAAGATGGCAGCCGCCGTTTTTCCCTTTCCATAAGGAAAAATTCGGCAGGAGGACCCTGGCAAAGATCGAGCGATGGATCAAGGGTCCCATGTTCGGATGCAGGATGTGCGGCAACTGCTTGCTGCAGGAGACGGCCTTCATATGTCCCATGGAATGTCCCAAGGGAATGCGCAACGGTCCCTGCGGGGGCTCATCGGCCAGCCGGTGCTACGTCGACGAAACCCGCCCCTGCATCTGGTACCGGATCTATGAGCGGGCATTCAGGATGGGGAGGGAGGAAAAGCTGCTCGAGGTTTTGCCGCCGCTGGACTGGGACAGGGTGGGGACCGAAACCTGGGGCAGTGTGGTCCGGCAGGTTAGGAAATTCGGAACGGGTGCCTTTTTCAGGAGCCTTTTTTCAAAAGATAAGGTTAAGAAATCCTTTGCGTGGGAAAGCGTATTCCGTCCCATACGGCAGCCGGAATGGTGGCAGGGCGATTCTCAGTACCATGCCCCGGGGTACGATGAGCCCATCTCAGAGCTTGAACGCCGCCTGCGAAGCGGGAATTTTATTGTCACCACGGAAGTCTCACCTCCGATTGGAACATCTACGGGCAAACTGAAACGTGACATTGAAATGGTCAGGGACCTCGTGGCCGCGGTGAACTTCACCGACAGCGCCTCCGCAAGTCCCCGCATGTCAAGTATGGCATGCTGCAAGACGGCCACGGAACTGGGAGCGGACCCGGTCCTGCAGATCGCGGCGCGGGACAAGACCCGGAGCGGGCTTCAGTCCGAGATCGTGGGCGCAAACGTCATCGGCGTGCGCAATGTTCTCTGTATAACAGGGGACAATGCATGCATCGGTCCCTCCCCGACAAGCAACACCAACATCCTGGATGTGGATGCCGTACAGATGCTCTGGATCCTGCGCAAGATGAGGGATGAAGGGACTTATCTTGACGGGAGGAAGATGAAGGAACCCCCGAAACTGTTCCTTGGTGCGGCTGCATCACCTTTTGCCTCCGAACCAAAATTTCAGGCACTGCGCGAGCATAAGAAGGTGAATGCCGGTGCCCAGTTCTTCCAGACTAACCTGATCTTCGATACGCGTCGGCTCGATCTCTGGCTGGAAGCCCTTTATGCAAGGAATATCCTTGATAAGGTTTACATCCTGGCCGGGGTGACCCCGATCCGGAGCTATAAAATGGCCCTCTACCTGAATAATAAGATCCCCGGGGTCACGGTACCCGAGGAAATCCTGAAAAAGTTTGAGAACGCGAAGGAGGAAACCCATGAAGAACTCGGGATCGGGATTGCACTTAAAATCATCGATGACATAAAAACCAAACAGGGAATAAACGGCATCCATCTGATGTCCGTTGGCTGGGAATCCGTGGTGCCGAGGATCGTAAAGGAAAGCGGGCTTCAGCATCCTATAAAGCCAATATCATTATAAAGCCAATATTATCATAAAACCAACCTCGTAATTAAATCAACACCATGAACGATCTGGAAATTGCAAGAAAGGTGAAGCTTCTGCACATCAATGAGATAGCAAAAAAACTGGGCATCCGTGAGGATGATCTCGAACTGTACGGCAAGTATAAGGCCAAGCTGCCGCTGTCCCTGATCAATCCGGAGAAAGTACATAAAAGCAAGCTGATACTGGTATCGGCCATCTCCCCGACACCCGCCGGTGAAGGGAAAACCACAACCTCAATCGGGCTTTCAGAGGGACTCAACAGGCTGGGCAAAAAATCAACGGTTGTGCTGAGGGAACCGTCCCTCGGACCGGTCTTCGGCATCAAGGGGGGAGCCACGGGGGGCGGATATTCCCAGGTCCTTCCGATGGAAGACATAAACCTCCACTTTACGGGGGATTTTGCCGCTATCGAGAAGGCCCACAACCTGCTGGCCGCCGTGATCGATAATAACATCCAGTCCCAGAGCAATTCCCTGAACCTCGATCCGCGCACCATCTACTGGAAAAGGGTGATCGATATGAACGACCGGTCGCTCAGGAGGATTATAGTGGGACTGGGAGGCACCACCCACGGGATCCCGAGGGAATCCGGGTTTGATATCACCGCAGCCTCGGAGATCATGGCGATCCTCTGCCTTTCCAGTGATTTACATGACCTGAAGGAAAGGCTGGGGAATATATTCATCGGGTATACATTCAGCAAGGAACCCGTCTATGCCCATGACCTGAAGGCGGAGGGTGCCATGGCAGCCCTGCTGAAAGATGCCATAAAGCCCAACCTGGTCCAGACGATCGAAGGCAATCCGGCCATCATTCACGGGGGACCCTTTGCCAACATTGCGCAGGGGACCAATTCCATCATTGCCACCCGCATGGGAATGACCTTTTCCGATTATACGGTGACCGAGGCCGGTTTCGGGTTTGACCTGGGGGCCGAGAAATTTTTCGATATCAAGTGCAAGAGTGCGGGACTCTCGCCTAAAGCCGTTGTCCTGACAGCCACCATCCGTGCCCTGAAATACCACGGCGGCAAGTCCCTCGATTCCCTCAAGCAGCCGGACTGCGATGCATTGCAGGCCGGGTTACCCAACCTGGAGAAGCACCTTGAGAACATCAAGCTTTTTAATGTCACACCGGTCGTTGCCATAAACCGGTTTGAAAGCGACACGGATGAGGAAATTGAAGTAATACAGAGGAAAGCCGAAAAACTCGGCGTTCATTGTGCAGTGAGCGAGGTATGGGCAAAAGGAGGAGAAGGGGCAATCGAACTGGCCAAAAGGGTAATCGAGGTTGCCGAGTCTGATCCGCCTGAATTCCGTCCTCTTTATGAATGGGACTGGGATGTCAAGAAGAAAATTGTTACCGTTGCTACTAAAATATACGGGGCGGAGCACGTCGATTATGCGGCACAGGCGGAAAGCGATCTGAAAAGGATTTCAGCTCTGAAACTGGACAAACTCCCGGTATGCATAGCAAAAACCCAGAAATCATTGTCCGATAATCCCCTGTTGCTCGGAAGGCCGAAGGATTTCATCATTACGGTAAGAGAGATTGAAATTGCAGCAGGTGCGGGATTCCTGATACCCATCACGGGGAACATCATGCGTATGCCGGGACTCCCGGCCCATCCGGCCTCTGAAAACATCACCATTGATGACCAGGGCAATATCACGGGAATGATGTAATTATCCATGGAAGGATTTATCACGGATTCACTGCTTCCGCCAGACATGGCCAGGAAAGCCGAAGACATTGGTGTGCAGAAGGCGGGGATGGGAATCGTTAAAACTTCGGCGCTTGCCGTTCTGGCCGGGGCATTCATCGCTTTTGGAGCCGTGTTTTATTCGGTTGTCATATCCGGGTCCAATATGTCCTACGGTCTGACCAAACTTCTTGGAGGAATTGCTTTCAGCCTCGGCCTTATCCTGGTTGTGGTCGGGGGTGCCGAGCTGTTTACCGGCAATAACCTGATGATCATGGCCTGGGCCAACCGGAAGATTAAAACATTCCATGTATTGAAAAACTGGGCCTTTGTCTATGCAGGGAATATGTTCGGAGCGGCCTCCGTAGTAATCCTCATTCTGCTGTCAGGTGAGTACCTTTTCGGGAAAGGCCTTACAGGTCTGAGTATGCTTGAAATCGCAAAAGCCAAGTGCGAACTGGGTTTTTCTCAGGCCATTGCTCTCGGTGTGCTGTGCAACATTCTCGTATGCCTTGCCATCTGGCTGTGTTTCAGTGCAAAGACTACACACGGCAAAATACTGGCCATTGTATTCCCGATTACTGCATTTGTTGCTGCCGGGTTTGAACACAGTGTGGCGAACATGTATTTCATTCCCGCAGGAATATTGTTAAAGAATTGGGCTGATCCGGCACTGTGGGACCTGATCCAGAGCTCGGCGTCGAATTACGAATCCCTTACCTGGAGTAATTTTTTCCTTGGAAATCTCCTGCCCGTGACCATTGGCAACATTCTGGGCGGAGCGGTATTTGTGGGCCTGGCTTACTGGTTTATCTATCTGAGAGGGGGGAAAAAAACCGATATGCAAACAGGCCCGGGTTGGGATTGATCCCCAGTGTATTCCTGGCAGAATTCGTCCCTGAACTGGAAGGGTTCTTACCATTTGTAAACCCCCACTCACCTGTCCGGATCCCGGGTACTACTTAGCTATAGATTCCGTCCAGCAGGTTCTCGACCAGCTTTTTAACGTTACCGCGGTTGTTGAACGAAGCATGTATCCCGTAAAGGGCTGCCTGGGACCCGCCTCGTGATTTTTTACGGGATCCTCCCGCTGTGGTGTGTCCTTCCCGGCCAGCGCCATCCCGGCCAGTGCCTTCCCGGCCGGAGTCCTGGGGTTCGCCGCCCATAAGCTTGCCGGCCATCCGTGCAAGTCCCTCGAACACCCCGGCCGGCAGGATACCTGCCAGTCCCCCCACCAGGCGCAACGATGCCCGGGTAGCCCTGGAACGGCTGCGAAGTTCAACCTGCTCCTCTACGATCTGTCTCAGGTCATCGAGGAATTCGTTCTCCATGCCGACGTTAAGTTTGTTGACGGTAAGGTGAAGGGCTTCGGGAAACTGGAGCCGGTCCAGGTGCCATCCCTTCAGGCTCAGGGCATCGCCTATTTCGTAGATGTCCCCTTTCTCCGAAGTGAAAGCCATGATCGTCATGTCAGGCCTGCCGATGATTTTGAGTCCCTCTATGGATTCAATGCCCTCTCTTATCCTGACGGTGCATTGCATCACCTCTGCTGCAAGTCTGCGGTAACCTTCCTTTCCGAGGTGATTCATAATGGCCCAGGCCCCGGCCAGCGGTCCCCCGCACTTGGTCCCCATAAAGGTTGTCGAGGCGAAGATCCCGCCCGGCCATTCGGTATCGATGAAAAACTGTTTCCTGCGGAAACTGCGGTGCCTGTAAAGGATGACCGAGGATCCCTTCGGAGCGTATCCGTACTTGTGAACATCGAGTGAAATTGATGTGACCCCGGGCACGCGGAAATCGAATTCGGGGACCGGGTACCCGAGTTCTTCCAGGAAGGGCAGCATGAATCCTCCCATGCATGAATCCACATGAAAAGGAAGATTCCGCCTGCGGGCGATCCCGGCAATTTCCCGGACGGGATCAATCACCCCATATGGGAAACAGGGCGCCGAGCAGGCTATGAGAACCGTGTTGGCGGTGATCGCCTTTTCCATCTCCTGCGGATCAGTGGTTTTATCTTCCCGGACCGCCACCGTGACCGGGCGGACCTGCAGGTAATGGCAGGCCTTCAGGAAGGCCGGGTGCACTGTCACAGGCAAGAGCGCTTCAGGTGTGTTGCCAGCTTCCCTGAACCGGTCAGGATCCTTTTCCCGGGCCAGGTCCCTCGCCACCTTGACTGCCAGGAAAATGCTTTCTGTGCCTCCCGTGGTGACATTCCCGGAGACCTGCCTGCCACCGTGCATAAGCTCGGCTGCCATCCGGACGATGTCCCGCTCAAAGTTCTTAAGCGATGGGAAGGTGGTCGGATTGTTCGTATTCTCATAATAGAATGCCCGGTAATATTCCTCGGAGATGCGGGTATGATCATTCCCGGGGTGGTAGAGGTAGCCGAATACCTTTCCTGCTTTCCAGGGGGCATCTGAAGATTTTACCGTTCTGAGCCGATCCATGAGCCGGCTGGAGGGAATCCCCTCTTCCCTGAATGTTTTCTGCTGTTTCATGGTTTTGAAGTTTTACCGGGATCCGGATTACAAAGCAAAATTAGGACAGGGCAAAGGTTTAATGAAACGGGTTTCCGAGCTGTGCTTCCGGGGATTTGCAAAAAATACCGGACGGGTATCCGGTGGCGGTTAGGTTGAACTATTATTGGGACTTTCTGCCACCGTCATGTGATTTCTTGCAGAAATTGCGGCAAAATTCCTGGAAGGGAGGGGCGAAGTGGGAGCTTTCGAAAAAATATTCCATGAACAAGGAACTGGATTCAGTCCCTGACCCTGTTCGCCACCTGTTCAACCTGTTCGCGAAGTTTCATGAAAAAGCGGTTCCTTTCCTTCTCGGCCGTCCCGCTGATGAGAATGGATTTGCCCAGGAGGTTCTTTCCCCAGTTGTAATTGTACCGGTAGAATTCACTGTTGTGGGTGGCCATCAGGTTGATCGCGTTATTGGTGATTACCGAGGTGATGGCATCGCCTGCGCGGATCAATATGGTATTGTCCGCCAGGATGATGTCGTTATGGTACAGCTGGAAATTGCCCTCCTTCCCGGAGGGAGGTTTCCCGTACGGAAACTTAAAGCCCAGCTCAGCCTGCTTCTGCTGGTGGTTCAGAAGCTCAACCAGCTTTTCGCAGATGGTAACCGCATCCTTCTTCGATTCAAAGTACCCTGCCTCGGCATAGTAAAGGATCTGTTTCAGGTACGAATTAAGGCATTCTTCCGTGGTGAGTTCTATCGTCCTTACCCCGACGTAAAGATCCACGATCTCTCCAAGAAGCGCGGTCATCTCCCGATCCGGTTGTTCAAGGCGGAAGCGTGCATCCCTGAAATTCGGGAAGTCGAGGTTGGATTTCTGCCAGAAGAATAATTTGAATGCACATACTTCGGGAACCTGTATGATCTGGTATATGTTCAGCTCGTTCAGGATAAAGAATGCCTCCCTGTCCTCCGTCCGGTTGGTGCTTAAGGTGTAGGAGAGGAGCCCTTTCAGCCAGTCCCTGAAGGTATAACTGTCCTCCTTGAGCAGCTCGGTCCGGAAGGTAATGCTGGCGGGTGTCCCGCCAACCAGGTCATCAAGCGAAATTTTGTAATGCTTGCATAGCGTGCAGACTTCCTGGAGTGACAGGGCTTTTTCTCCGCGGATCCTCCGGTAGGAGCTGTCGTTGCTAATGTTCAGCAGTTCAGCAATGTCGTCCACCAGGGAGACATGGGCAGGGATCTGGTCCTTTATCCTCCGGAAAAGCCGGACCTGTATGTCGGCATCATTTTCCATCTCTATCAAATTTAAAATAAAATAAAAAGGATTGCAAACCGGATTAGATTCCTTATCTGCTTGATCGTGAAAGTAAAAAGTGATAATTTTACTTTATTAACCCATCCCTGATAAAATGAAATACCTGGAGTATCTCACCTGGATTTTTGGCATCTTTGCCGGCCTGGTAATGTTGCTCGGAGCCATCGATTTTTTCTTTGAGGTGGAACTGGTCACCGTGAACCATGTGATCAATTACTTTCATGTGGCTATGTGTTTCCTGCTTGCCTCCATCTGTTGCACGCTTTACCTGATCTGGAACAAGAAGAAGCAGTCATAAGACTTTTCGGGCGGTGGACTTCAGGCGAAGTTGCAAACTGGTTTTCGTATGCCGGTATGCCATTAAGCATCCTCTGGAATATTGGTAATCTTTTAAAACGAGTTATTCCATTGCTGGCTCTTCTTTATATCGATTCCAGGGCTTTGTTTTGTTATTAATTAATACATAATTTGCACGCTTAAAGTGTTTTTACCCATGAAGCTCCCGAAATCCTATTACAACTGGACATCGCTCATAGGGACAGTTATTGCCATTATCGCCCTTTTCATGATCGTTTTCCTGATCTTCGTTTCCATTTTTATTGAGGTGACCAGTTCTTACCTGGGACTGGTGATCTATATGATACTGCCGATATTCCTAATCCTGGGACTCATCCTGATCCCGATCGGTATGCTTCGGAAGAACCGGAAGCTCAGGAAGGTGACCGACAGGGAAGCCAGGCCCTGGCCCTGGGTCGATCTGAATATCAAGCAGCACCGGAACGCCTTCGTGATTTTTGTCATTTCCACCACAGCCTTCCTTTTCCTTTCCGCCATCGGTACCTATGAAGCGTTTCATTACACAGAATCGACCGAATTCTGTGGTAAACTCTGCCATAAGGTGATGAACCCGGAATATACCACCTACCAGAATTCGGCGCATGCCCGGGTTGCCTGCGTGGAATGTCACGTTGGTTCGGGAGCGGACTGGTACGTACGTTCCAAGCTGTCCGGTCTGTACCAGGTTTATTCGGTAATATTTAAAAAATATCCCGAGCCCATCCCGACGCCCATTACGGATCTGCGGCCGGCCAGGGAAACCTGTGAGCGGTGCCACTGGCCCGAGCAGTTCTACGCCCCTTTACTGAGGACGGAAAGACATTTTCTGGCCGACGACAAAAACACGGAATGGGATATCATCCTGAAAATGAAGATCGGCTCTGAATACAGTGCCCTGGGACAGGAAGAGGGCATTCACTGGCACATCAATCCGAAGGTACACATCGAATATGCCCCTGAATCCAAAGACCGGGAAACCATTCCCTGGGTACGTTATACAAACCTTGAAACGGGGGAGGTCCGGATTTATACGGATGTAGAAAATGAACCGGATACGGCCATTCTCGGGGAGGACAACCTGCGCATGATGGACTGCATTGATTGCCATAACCGGCCTTCCCACGAATATCACTCACCCCCGTTCTTTATAAATACATCACTGATGCGGGGGGATATACCCAAGGAACTTCCGGATATCAAGCAGGTGGCCATGGGCCTTCTCTATGCCCATTATGCGACAACCGATACGGCGATGATCGTGATCCGCGATGATATCAATGAATACTACAAGTCGAAGCACCCGGAGATTTTCAGTGGCAACTATGCCTTGATTGACAAGGCCATAACAGGGATCCAGGAAGATTTCAGGCAGAACATTTTTCCCGAGATGAAGGCCAGATGGGAAAGTTATCCCAACCACATCGGGCATATCAATTCTAACGGTTGCCACCGTTGCCACGATAACAACCACAAATCCGAATCCGGAAAGGTAATCTCAAGGGATTGCAACCTCTGCCATATGATCCTTGCGCAGGGAAACCCGGAGCAAATGAAGGAGGTAGGGGTGAGGGATTCTCTTGAATTTATCCACCCGGTTGACATCGGGGAAGCCTGGAAGGAATTCCACTGTTCGGAATGCCACCAGTCCCTCTACTGATAAACATTCCGCCTGCTGATAAACATTCCGTCTGCTGATAAACACTCCACAAGCTGATAGACAGTCCGGCTGCTGATAAAAATCCAGTGCAGGTAACGGGCATCTGACTGTCAATACCTGTTTCAAAGCAGCCGGGACCGGTTAAGTAAATAAGCAGATCTGAAGGTCTATCCTTTGTGGGATAATTCGTGGAGGTGGTCCATATCCAGGATGGACAGTTCCCGCCCGTTGAGTGAAATAATGCCGTCGCGTTCGAATTCCTTGAGGATGCGGATGGCTGAATCTTTTGACATGGCCGTCATGTCCGCGATGTCCTGCCGGGTGATCTGCAGGCAGAAGGAACTGGATTTGTAGAAACCATTGGCCAGGTACAAAAGGCCATCTGCCATTCTTCCATGCATCTGTTTCTGGGTCAGGCTGATCAGCTTATGGTACATATCGATGGCCCGTTCGGCTGTGTGTACGATGATCTGGTTGGCAAATCTGGCATTGGTATCGGTAACCTGCTTGAAATAATTTGTATCGATGAAGCAGACCTTTACATCGCTCACGGCAGCGGCGGAGTAATGGATTTTGCGGTCGGTATAAACGCCTGGTCCGCCGATCAGGGACCATGGACTGAGCAGGCTGAGGACCAGGTTCCGGTCCCCGACCCCTTCAATGTAAAGTTTTACAACCCCGCTTATCAGGGAAAGGACATGAGTTGCTGTTGTACCCTGTTTGAGTATCATTTCGCCCTGCCGGTAACGGACCGAATAACGGTCCCTGTTCAGAATTTCAAGTTCTGAATCGGAAAGGCTGTCAAAATACGGGGCTTTATGAAGACAATCCTTACAATTTGTGCATTCGTAAATCTTTTTCGCCGAAGAGTTCATTCCGGAAATCCTTTACACTATTCAAGAGGGGGGTAAAAGTAGCAAAAAAATCCTTCAATGTTGTTTATCTGTATGTCAGACACTCAGTTACGGCTGTAATAATAAATTTAAAGAGGTGATTTCCAATTACTTCAATGGTAGATCAGATACGAAAATATTCGCAGCTATATCGATGTATTTGTTGACATAAATCAATATTAACCCTAACTTAGTTTATGTTTGACCGTTCTTGTTCCTTGCATCTTTTAGATATTTTTACACCCTGAACTAAACAGTATAACTGATGAAAAGAATTGTCCCTATCATTTTTGCCGGGATGCTCGCTCTGATCATGCTATTTTCTGCCTGTGAGAAAGTGGTGTATCCGCCGCTGGAACTTCCGGAATCTGTCAGCTATTCGCTTGATGTACAGCCGATCTTTGACAGCAAATGCGTGGACTGCCACGGAGGCTCGAGGAACCCCGACCTGCGGGCGGGGCATTCCCACGAAGCACTCGTAAACGGAGGCTATGTAAATACGGCCGACCCGGCATCCAGCAAGATTATGCAGAAGCTTTACGGCTCTCATGATTCCAGGGCTACCGGAACCGAGAAACTACTGATCCTTCAATGGATCACCGAAGGTGCCAAGGATAATTAACCGAACCATAATTAAAACTTAAAATAACAGCAATGAAAGACTTGATATTTTTCACAAAGAGGTCCGCCGGACCTGTACTGAAGGCAATCCTCGCATTCCTTCTGCCAATGATAATTACTACTGCTCCCCTTGCGGCCCAGGGGGAAGAGGAGAGGGATGACCGGCCGGTGCGCGAACCCTGGGGAACAACCATCCTGATTGATAATCCCACCACACTGAACCTTACCAAGAGTTCCCTGAAATTTGATATTGCACACAGGTTCTCCAAGATCAAGGACATGAGCGATATCCTTGGGATCTATGGTTCAGCCAATACCAGGCTTGCCCTTGACTACGGGATCACCAACCGGATCATGGCCGGATTCGGTACCACCCGTGATTACAAGCTCCAGGATTTTGAGTGGAAAGTGGCCATATTCACCCAGACCCGGTCCGGAAGCGTTCCGCTCTCGCTCAGTTATTACGGGAACATGGTGATCGATGCGCGGAGCAAGGACAATTTCGGTCCCGAGGCCGAGTACAATTTCATGCACAGGATGTCCTATCTTACCCAGCTGATCGCTTCGAGGAAACTGGGACCCGTAAGCCTGCAGCTAATCCCTTCCTTCGCCTGGTTTAACGGCGTGGAGCATGGGTACAACACCGTCAATTTTGCCCTTTCCTTCGGAGGGCGAGCACAGGTCATCGGCTCGAGTTCCATCATTTTTGAATATGACCAGCCGATTACCCAGCATGAAGCCATGGATACCAAACCCAATGCGAGCCTTGGTGTCGAGATCGGAACCAGTACCCATTCCTTCAGGATCTTTGTTGCGAACTACAGTTCCATCATCAAGCAGTACAACCTGTTCTACAATACCAATGATCTGACCGAAGGGAATTTCAGGTTCGGCTTCAACATTTCGGTTGCTCTGAGATAGAAGGGGTTTAATGGATCTTGAAAATTATTTACTGCGTATTTTGATCACCGGCGTCCTGATACTTTCCATAGGAAAGGTCCATGCCGGCTCCGCAAAAGAAGTCCCCGACAGCCTGCTGGATTACTTCAGGCTCGTGAATGATTACGTCGATGAGAACGAGGAATGTTTCCGCTGCCACGGGGAAACCAAGTTCCTCCTCCCCAGCAAGGAGACCGGACGGATCCTGACCAGGCATATGTGCCGTGACCACCTGATACTCCGGGAGGATTTTTACAGGTCGAACCATAAAAGTTTCGCCTGCCTGGACTGCCATTCCTACGAGTATAAAGACTTTCCGCACCCGCTTGAGCCGAGGCTTGAGGAACCCTTTACCTGCCTTGACTGCCACGGAGGGGATGAGGCTTATGCCCATTACCATTTTGAAGAGATCGAGAAGGAGTTCAAGCAGAGCGTACACTACCTGGCCAATCCTGGAGGATTCACCTGTTGGAAATGCCACCCGCATTCGTATCATATCAGCATCCGCAATACGGAAAACCTGGAGGCAACCATAGCCTACGACAACTCGATCTGCCTTTCCTGCCATGCCGATTTCGACGAATTTGAACTGTTGACCGACAGGGAAGGCATCAACATCATCCAGACCCATGACTGGCTGCCCAACCAGGCGCTGCATTTCCGGAACGTACGGTGCATCGAATGCCACACGAGGATCAGCGACAGCATTCTCGTGGCACACCTGGTGCAGCCCAAGGAGAAAGCGGTCAGGCTCTGCAGCGAATGCCATTCTAGCAATTCCCTGCTGATGGCCACACTCTACAAGTTCCAGGCGAAAGAGGCCAGGAACGAATTCGGTTTTTTCAATGCCGTGGTCATGAACAATGCCTATGTGATCGGGGCTAACCGGAATTATTTCCTGAACGTGATCAGCCTGGTCATATTCGGACTGACCTTCGTGGGCATTGCAGTGCATCTGGTATTTCGAATTAGAAACAAGGTATAAAAAGCTTTACGATCAAATGATCTATCAATATCCGGTATACATCCGCATCTGGCATTTATTGAATGCCCTGTTTTTCCTTTTACTTATCCTGACAGGCCTGAGCATGCAGTATTCCGACCCGAATGCTCCGCTGATCTCCTTCCCGGTATCCGTGAAAATGCATAACATCAGCGGTATTGGACTGACGCTGAATTACCTGGTCTTTTTCATCGGGAACCTCATCAGCAAGAACGGAAGGAATTACAGGATCCAGTGGAAAGGGGAAAAGGAAAGGCTGATGAAGCAGCTGCGCTATTACACGCGGGGATATTTCAGGAAGGAAAATCCTCCATTTCCCATAGGTGAAGAGAGAAAGTTCAATCCCCTTCAGGCATTTACCTACGCCATTGCCATGTATGCGGGTGTACCCGTGCTTTTCATAACCGGCTGGGGACTCCTGTTCCCCGAAACTGTCCTGGAAAAGGTCTTCGGTGTCAGCGGATTGCTGGTAACCGACCTTCTCCATGTCATTACCGGATTCCTGTTATCGATCTTCATGGTCGTGCATATTTACCTGTGCACCATTGGAGCCCATCCAATAAGCAATTTCAGGGCCATCCTTACCGGGTGGCACGAACGAAATCATTAAAATATTTCTGATACTTAGAAGGAGAAAAGCTGGAAGGATGCACTGTGGATATGTCCCGGTAAATACCCCACTCCTTATCATTACAATTAACTGCAATAAGAAACGTTTTATACATTTGCAGTATAATTATTGGAGATTATTATATGAAGCTAATTGCATTATTGAATAAGTATTCGATCATTGCAGTTTTGCTGTCTCTTTCCATCAATATTTTAGCACAAAAAACAGTTGTTAAAATTATAGATGATCATACCGCTGAGCCATGTGTTTATTCAAATGTTACCATTTCCAGCCTGGACAATAAACACATTGAAGGTGGAATAACTGATGAGAAAGGTAAAATTGAGTTCCACCTGGATAGTAAAGTCAGGATAAATGTTTCCTTTATAGGGTATGAAAATTATACCGATACCCTGTTACCCGGTGAAAATATTACCATTCGTCTGAAACCGGATTTCATAAATGTGGAAACCGTAGTGGTTACAGGTCAGTACCAACCAAAACCTGTCGATAAATCCATTTATAAAATAGATGTAGTGGATGCGAAAACACTGCAGGAACGTGGGGTAAATAATCTTGGTGAAGCGTTATCGAATGAGACGAACATCCGGCTAACAGTAGATCCTTCACTGGGAACTTCCATCGAAATGCAGGGTTTGGGAGGGGAAAACATAAAATACCTTATTGACGGAATACCACTGGTAGGCCGTGTCGGAGGTGATATAGACCTGTCACAGATCGACATGGCAAATATCGACCATATTGAAATTGTACAGGGACCGATGTCCGTTCAATACGGTACAAATGCCATCGCCGGTGTTGTAAATATCATTACGAAGAAAAACAACTACTTCCGTAATCTGCTGAAAAGCAATGTATACGCAGATAATAAGGGCACTTATAATCTCGGTTTACATGGATCTGTCATCAGGGGCAAACACACATTTACATTATCAGGGAACCGGAATTTATTCCAGGGAGTTGATATAGACCTGAACGTTGACACCGCCGATTCCGATGGCCACGACAGGTATATGGAATTTAAACCAAAACGGGTTTATAATGCAGATGCTGAATATGCATACCGGAACAAGAACCTTCAGTTAAGGGTTAAATCCCAATACATGAATTCTCTGTTGAAGAATTACTCAAACTACATTGAAAAGGTAGCTCTCGCGTATGATGCAGATTATCATACCACACGTTCCACGAACAGTGTCACGATCAGCCAGAAATTATCAGAAAGCCTGTCCTATGATGTTATAGGCGCCTTCACCTATTTCGGCAGGGAGACGGATTTAATAACCGCTGATCTGTTCCTTTTGACCAAAGAAATTACCAGCACCTCAATGACCGTCTTTAATAATATTATGACACGTGGTAACCTGACTTATACGCCACCGGGCAGGACTTTCTCATTTATGGGTGGCTGGGAAACTAATTTCGATAATGGTAACGGAGAAAGAATTGAAGAAGGGGCAAAAATAGGGGATTATGCTTTATACATCAGCAGTCAGTACAATCCCGGTAAAAAACTCTCATTTCAACCAGGATTGCGTCTGATTTATAATACCATATATGGTGCTCCGCTTATTCCTTCCTTAAACATTCAGTGGAACATAATTGAACCATTGAATTTCAGAATTTCATATGCGAGAGGATTCCGGGCGCCCTCACTTAAAGAATTATACCTCGATTTTAAAGACAGTAATCACGACCTTTCGGGAAATAAGGATCTGAAAGCAGAAACGACCAATAGTTATAATTCCTCGCTTGAATACACAAAGCAATCGGAAAATTACAGATTCAAACTTGAACCGGGAATCTTTTTTAACGACGGAAAAGATGCCATTACCCTGATTGTAACCGATGTTGAATCGAATACTGCAACCAATGTAAATTTAGGCGGAAGAAGGACACTCGGGGGGGAGTTGAACACCTCATTCCTCCATAATTCGGGATTGATGATCGGAGCGGGCTTTAGCAGGATAGGTGAAACTTATGACAGTGAAGGCAACGGAGATTACGTGCCTTTGATCTTTTACAACAACTTTTCATTCAACACAAAATTCACTTTCCGGAAATATAATGCTGCCCTGATGGCCAACCTGAAGTATTATGGTAAGACGCCTTCACTGGCTCCTATTCCCGAAGAGCAGGGTGGTGGATATTACACCGTATTTACGGATCCGTTCGGAGATCTGGAAGTTACGTTAACGAAAAACTTCTGGAAAAACAGGTTAAACCTGGTACTCGGTGGTAAAAACCTGTTGAATAATTATGATGTAATGTCTTCCGGATACAGGGATTATGGCGAGCCAGGTTATCAGCCCAAATATTACAGGCCGTTGAATTACGGCAGAACCTATTTTATAAAGGTGTTTTTCAATTTAAATACCTGAATCCATGAAGATCTATAAAATAGGGTTTGTTGTTTTACCGGTCCTGCTGATGTTTTCTTCATGTTTCGAGGAAATTGACCTGGTACCAATTCCCAGAACAGTCGATGAGTCTTTTACAGTTGAGCAATCCATCAGGAGGATTCAATCATACTACAGGTTTTATGAAAACACGGTCATAGAAGTTGATACTGCATTGCCAGGCTCATGGGACCTGGCTTTTGAATCGGCTGGTGCAGGGAATCGTGTATTGATCGGCTGGGCCAGTTCTTCGACCATAGTGAAAACCGGGATCAGCGATTTTAATGAAATAACCCAGGAGAAGATACTTGACTTAATTGAGAATTCAGATGAATGGACCTTCGATGATCCTTCATACATCAACATAATGGATTCTGTAAGCCTCAGGAACTGGGAAGATGGTGAGATCTATGTTCAAAGCAGGGGGATTGAAAGCGATAATTATTATGCAATCCAGTTTATTTCAAGAACCGATAATAGTTACACGTTTAAATTCGCTTCTGCGAAGACTCTGGATAAAGTTAATGAAGCTGTAATTGAACGCAGTTCTGCTTATAATTATGTATATTTTTCGTATTCCGCCAATGCTGTGGTACAGGTTGATCCTCCCAGCAGAGAATGGGATATTGTATGTACTCCCTACCTTGGCTGGTGGGAGACGGATACTCCCGGCGAATATGCGCCCTATTCGCAAAGTGGAATCCTGATCAATAATGAATACGGTGTCAGGATAGCCCGTGTTTTCGATCCTGCCATTGCATTTGAGGATATAAGTCTCTCATATATAAATGAGTACGAGTTTACAGATATGAAAGGAGCCATCGGATCAAACTGGAAAATACTAGGCGCTGTGGGTTCCGAGAATTTATATACGATGGATCCGGATAAAAAATACATTATGAAAAAATACGATTATGAGACGGATAAGGGAATGTATTTTAAACTGCAGATCGTAGACTACAAGTTGAATGGAGAGGATCATCATCCGACCATTGAATTTAAATATCTGGGATCGGAATGATCAGACCTGATAAAACAAAAAAAGAGGCCGCCCTTTTAAAGACAGCCTCTTTTAAATTATGAAATTCAATTTCTACAGGGGGGTGATTCCTCCAATGTATTCAAGTTTTAAATCTGCAGTGCTGGTTTCAATGAACTCAAAGGTTCCTGCCCAATCGTAGTCCCCGATTGATAATACCATTTCAGCTTCAAATAAATATACTCCGGCATCGAGTTCCGTAATTACCAGGTTACCGGAGCCCGTTTTTCCGAGCGCAGTCGAATCATAGGCCATTCCTGCATAGTTAAAGGTATATCCTGCATCGTAGGTGCCAACCGGTTTCTCACTGTCCCAGGTATAGGTATTGGGCAGATCACCAAGACCTTTGTTTGGGTACAGTTTTAAAAGATCCGGATTATCCTGTCCCGATACCGTGGTTAACAGTCTGATATAGGGATCACCTCCCTGCGGGGCCTGGTACCAGAACATCTCCGAGTCAATAGTGAACTCGGTTCCATTAATGGTGTAATAATTATGTGGATCATTAACCGTTAGAATTTCTGTTTTTTCAGTATTCCCATCTGCATTGGATGCAACCAGCTTAACCGTATATGTACCTGATGCTTTGTAAATGTGCACAGGATTCATTTCTGTAGAGGCAGCCCCATCCCCGAACTCCCATGCATATGAATCGGCATTGGTTGATGCGTTGGTAAAAGTAACTTCATCATATACTGTGATTTCGGTTGGGTCAAAGGTAAACTCACTCGTCGGAAGAACAGGATCATCTTTACAACCGGCCAGTAAAGCAGTGGTAATTAATGCCGTCAACACTAATCTATTGCTCTTTTTCATGTTATTGAATTTAAATAAGTAATTATAAATTTTGGGTTTGCAATTTAGAAAATACATCTAATAATCACATCGTTTCATGATGTTTTATTTAAAATTATTTCGGATGTGGTTCTTAATTACCGTAAACGTGGACGGAATTCGAGGCCGATGGCAGGTAATTGATGCCGAACCAGCAGATCAGCAGAACGATAAAGGCAACGCTGAGCGCCCAGAGCGGGGCCTTGACCTTTTTGGGCTGGAAGGTCCTGAAATGCATGTAGACCAGGTAGCTCAGCCAGGTCAGGAACGCCCAGGTCTCTTTAGGGTCCCATGTCCAGTAATGGCCCCAGGCTTCCTTGGCCCACAATCCCCCGAACAGGAGTCCCAGTGTAAGAAACGAAAATCCCACGTATACCAGGTTATCTGCAAGGAACAGCACCCTGGGCTGGAATTCCCTGTAATAGAGCTGGTAAAGTCCCCATAAAGCTACAAGTGAGGATGCTGCCAGGAGGGCATAGGAAAAAATGTATACGATCACATGGGGCACGAACCAGGGGGACTGCAGTGCCGGCATCAGGGTCTTCGAATAATTTTCCGGATGCATGTAATTAATCAGCAGGAAAAGGCCGGCCAGTGCGATGGCATAGGCCAGGAACCACTTGTAGCGCCAGCGGAAGTAGGTGACAAAGCCAACAAGCGGGAGGAACAGCGAATACCACAGGCGGGTTTCACCGAGTGTCCTGAGCGGAGGCCGGTCGAGGCTGATCCAGAGCAGGGTTATGAAGATCCCGAGCACGATTATTCCCAGGAGTATAATCAGCTGGCCTGCCAGTTCGACCGGCCTGTTTTTACGTGAAAAGTAGACCAGGGACAGTCCCAGTATCCAGCTTAAAAAAGTAATTCCGGCAAATGCCGGGAAATTTATCCATTCCATCTTGCCTATTCTTTAATTTCTCGTCCGATCCAGAAAAGATAAAGGGCCCCTGCCATCAGCAGGAATATTCCTGTGTAGACCACGGGTAGCCAGGGATCCCTGACGCCTTCAAGGATCGATACCGTCGACCATTTTCCCCAGCGGTCATCGTATGAGATCTGGTAAAGCTTCCATCCCTTGTATTTATGGGGTTTATTAACCTCCAGGGTGAGGGGCACGGTTTCACCGTTCCGGTCATGAATGACGATATCCGATGAGTATTTTTTCGGCTCGGGTTCTGTCATGACCAGAAAACGGTGCTGGTTAAGTTCAAGGGGCTGGCCCTCAACGAGGAAACTGCCGCAGGAGATCCAGCCGCTTCGCTCTTCCCCCGAGGCTGTGTTCACGGCCCTGACAAGAGCGGCCGGCGCGGCACCGAAACTGTCCGAGGCAAAGTATTCCGATTCAGCCCTGAAGGAATTGGGTTCGAATTTGAGGATTTCCAGGTCCCAGTCCAGCATCCTGGCCTTCATTCCCTCCTCAATGAGCAGAAGCACCTGTCCATCGTTGTCCACCAGCTTGCCTGTCCGGCCATCGACTATCCCGATTTTCGGATTGTATTCCTCGATGGCAAAATCGCGGAGTTCGACCGAGAAGGGCAGTTCGTATAACTGACGGGAAACCGGGTTCATGGCAATGTCAGTGGCTTCATGCCCCTCCGTCAGGGTGAGATGCAACCTCATAAGGTCGCCTGATCCCAGGTAAGCGGCGAAAATAATGATCCAGAGTCCCGCGTGATTTAATAAAAACCCCAGGTTTTTACGTTTCAACGGCCAGGATTTTCGAATGGCGACCATCCCGAGGGTAACCAGGAAATACAGTCCGGAGACCATCATGAGCCAGGAGTTTTTCATGTGAGAGAGTCCCAGCAAATGGACGAAACGTCCGGCTTCGGGATTATCCTGCCTGATGAACCCCAGAAGGAGGGTGACCATGGCAAAGAACAGGATCGCGGAAATGGCGGCAGGGATACTGGACATCCATTTGACAAAGGGCCTGTTCTTCAGTTTCGTCTGGATCACGACAAGGGACAGCAGTATTCCAAGTCCCACGATCAGATTCACGGGCCATTGCAGCTGGGGGGCGCCTTTTCCTCCAGTTATCACTTCGAAGATCAGTCCCAGCAAGATCAATTCGAGGACCACCAGAAAACTTTCCCTGTACCTCCAGGGATGTGTCCAGGTCTTTCTTTTCATCAGCACTTGGTAAATTTGAAGGCGTAAATATAGATAAGAAAATTCGTTCTGCAATAGGAACAGGGCATGGAAGGCAACAGTGGAATTTCGCAGAGATAAGCACCCCTGAACGGCCTGTTTCAGGCCCGACAGCCAGGTCAGGAACCTCCCTTGAAGAGCTCGGAATTGTCGATGAAGATGAGATAATCCTTTATTTTGTCCCCCTTCAGCCTGAAGGTATTCGCGAAATTCACGGTCAGGGTGGAACCGTCAAGGCGGGTGTAGGTGACGATCCCGTTCACGAACCGTATCCCCTCCAGCTCCCATATCTCAAGGTTTGTATGGCTGATGGCACGGATTGCCTGGAAGAATCCTGCCACAAATTCAAAAATGGCATTTTTCCCCTTTACGACCGGCATGTTCCCGAACTTGAACCGGGCATCCTCGTCGAGGTAGGAAGCGAAGGACCGGGTGTCAAAGTTATCGATGGATTGGAACAGTCCCAGGATGTCTTCCTTTTTCATTTTTACCGTTTGGTTTGCAATTTGAGGGCAAGATAAGAAAAAAAGAGAGAAAAGGATATATAACTACGATTTTGCGTATCAGAATTTATTTTTAACTTGGCTCAAACACTAACCCTAAGCTGATAACATGAAAAATCTCATGCCCTTCTGTTTTCTTGCTTGCCTTATTATGTCTGCGAGCCTTTCAGCTCAGGAACAGGAAGAACCTAAAAAGGATACCGTGAAAACAGGTTTTGTCTTATCCGGTGTTCCTGCAGTTGCCTATAATACTGACATCGGGTTCCTGTACGGAGTAATTCTGAACCTCTATCATTATGGCGATGGCAGCCGTTATCCGAGGTACAATCACTCCATCTACATGGAATGGTCGAATACTACCAAGGGAAGCATGAAAAGCATCCTCCGTTACGATTCCGACCGGCTGATTCGGGGGATCCGTTCCTCGGCTGAAATCAGTTACAAAACTGAACAGGCCCTGGATTTTCTTGGATTTAACGGATATAATGCCCTGTATGACGGGAATTTTACGGATGATTCCCAGCCAATTCCGGTGTACAAGTCGAGGATGTTCTACAAGATGAACAGGAAATGGTTCTGGGTAAGAATGGATTTTTCGGGAAATATAATTGAGAATAAACTGAAGTGGTTCGCGGGAGCTGAGTTTTATAATATGAACATGGATACCGTAAATACCACCAGGCTTAATGAAGGAAAATCGGAAGAAAAACAGCTTCCGTATGTTAATGGGGGACTTTTTGGCAATTATGCTTATCAGTGGGGAGTAATCCCTGCCGGCCAGGTTAAGGGGGGAAGCCATACGATCCTTAAGGCAGGAATAATTTTCGATACCAGGGACAATGAACCAAATCCTATGCGGGGAATCTGGTCCGAGGCCCAGATACTATGGTCGCCTTCGGTTTTCGGTAACACATCATTTTCCTATACCAGGCTGATATTGACCCACAGGCAGTATTTTACCATAATACCCGAAGATCTGAATTTTGCTTACCGCCTGAGTTACCAGGCCAAGTTGGGGGGAGAGATGCCCTACTATATGCTGCCTCTGGTTTATAACAGTCCCCCGAATTTCACCCGCGATGGTCTGGGTGGCGAAAAAACCCTGCGCGGGATCCTGAGGGACCGGGTTGTCGGAGAGGATTTTTTCTATGCAAACATTGAATTCAGGTGGAAATTCCTCTACCTGAACCTGTTTAACCAGAATTTTTACCTTGCCCTGAGCGCATTTATGGACGGGGGAATGGTTACGGGCAAATACCATTTTGATACATCCGGCGTGCCGCCTGGAGATATGATTTACTTCCCGGACGATCCGGAAAAGCTGCACATGTGTGCCGGTGGGGGACTCCACATTGCCTGGAACAGGAATTTCATCGTTGCGGTCGATTACGGGCGTGCCCTCGATAAGCGAGACGGAGTATCCGGCCTTTACATCGGTCTGGATTTCCTGTTCTAGTGGGAATGCCGAAAATTACCGATCTGAATTATGCCCGGCTGCTTGACCGGGAGGATCCCCTGGCTGGATTCAGAAAGGAGTTTCATATCGGCGACCCGGACCTGGTCTACCTTGACGGGAATTCCCTGGGAAGGCTCCCCCTCAGGACGAAAGCCCGGCTGGAAAAAATGCTTGACTCAGAATGGGGAGAATGGCTGATCAGGGGGTGGGACAATGGCTGGATGGACCTTCCGTCCCGGCTCGGCGGGAAGATAGCGCGTCTTATCGGTGCACGGGAAGACGAGGTGCTGGTGTGTGACGCAACCTCTGTAAACCTTTTCAAGCTTGCCATGGCCGCATTGAAATTCCAGAAGGGCCGGTCAAAGCTTATCACCGACGAACTGAATTTTCCTTCCGATCTTTACGTTTTGCAGGGCATTGTTGACTTCCTGGGCAAGCCCTATGAACTTGAGATCCTTCCCTCGGATGACGGCATCGGGATCGCCCCCGAAAAGATACGGGCTGCAACGGACAATAAAACCGCCCTGCTGAGCTTCACCCATACCTATTATAAAAGCGCATTCCTTCAGGACATGGTGCAGGTCACCGCCATCGCCCATGAAAAAGGTGCCATGATCCTCTGGGATATCAGCCATTCGGTGGGTTCGGTGCCCCTTAATCTGAATGCCTGTGGAGCTGACCTGGCAGTGGGTTGTACCTACAAGTACCTGAACGGGGGACCCGGCTCGCCTGCCTTCCTGTATGTCCGCAGGGATCTGCAGGACCGGCTCCGGCAGCCCGTCCGGGGATGGCTGGGATCGGAATCGCCTTTTGAGTTTGGCTCGGACTATGAGCCGGCTGTCGGAATCCGGCGCTTCCAGGTGGGGACTCCTCCGGTGCTTTCAATGGCATCCATGGAGGACGGCCTCGACCTTCACCTTGAAGCCGGTATGGATGCCCTGAGGGGGAAAAGCATCCGGCAGACGGAATACATGATCAAATTGTTCGACGAGTGGCTTTTACCCCTCAGCTTCACCCTGGGTTCTCCCAGGGACCCCGGACGAAGGGGCTCTCACGTATCCATTAAGCACCCGCATGCCCGGGAAATAACCGATGCGCTCATCCGGGGAACCGGAGGAGCTTCTCCGGTAATCCCTGATTTTCGCCGGCCCGATAACATCCGGCTGGGAATAGCCCCGATCTATAATACTTACCAGGAGGTGTATACCGGGATGCTCCGGATCAAGGAAGTAACAGAGAAAATTATGGAAGGATTATGATTTCAGAGGAATATAATTTACTTTTATTCGGTTGTAAGGGTACCTTACACTTTAGTCACCTTTTTCATGGAGTGGACAGAGTTTCATGAATTCTTCAGGTTGATTGAGGATGATAACCTGAGCCTCTTTTACCGGGGGGATTTTGCCGACGATATCACGGTCAGGCTGATCGATCTCTCCGAATCCCACTTTAAGGAAGGCAAGGAGCAGATGTCCATCAAGAAGAAAGTTTCCTTCCTGATGGCCGAGTGCTTTCAGAATGTCATCCGGTACGGTGAGGAGAACAAGGCCGAGGATTACCTGCAGGACCAGTCCGGGTACTTCATGACCCGGAACTATTACAACAAGTTCTACATCGCTTCGGGAAACCTGGTTGAGCAATCCAAGATCCTGCTGCTCAGGGAAAAGATTGAGAACATCAACAAGCTGAGCAAGGAGGAACTGAAACAGCTTTACATAAGGGTGCTGGGTACGGACGAGTTCACGGCAAAGGGAGGCGCGGGACTGGGACTCATAGAAATGGCCAGGAAGTCCGGGCGAAAGCTGGAGGCCGAATTCGAAAACCTCGATGAACTGATGGCCTATTTTTACCTCCAGATGGTCATTGACTCCGATGAGACGGATCAGTCCGAGGTCATGAAAAAAGGCCTGCACATCGATCATGCTATACAGCTCAACCAGATCCTCCGAAGGAACAGCATCATCATGGCTTACCAGGGGGATTTCCGGCAGCATACCATCCTGCCACTGCTGAATATGATCGAAAAGAACCTGATGGTCAAAAGAACCAGGTATACCGCCTATAAAACCCTTTTTCACATCCTGGTTGAAATGCTTCAGAACGTCATGCATCACGGGATGCAGGTGGGAGATAAAAAAGAGGGACTGTTCACTATTGCAATTGACCGGCAGCAGTTTGCCGTGTCCTCTGCCAATTTCGTAGAAAACAAGAAGTTACAGTCCCTTAAAGAAATGTTCGATCATTTTCTTTCCCTTGATGATGAACAACTTAAAGAATGGTCAAAAGAGATCCTGAGGGACCGTGAGAACGGGCCCTTCGGCGGAGCCGGGCTGGGCATCATCGACATCATCCGGGCAAGCCGTTCCAGGCCCAATTACGTAATCGTACCTGTGGATGATGACAAGTTCATGTTCTACCTTAATGTCAAGGTTTGACACATCGGCATTCTTTATATGCCCAATCACGATATTATTCGGGTTAATTTCTGATTCTTAATGCAATTTATCGCAAAATATCGAAGTTTTTAATATAAAATTGTGTGTCCTTATATCCCGCTAAAAGGAAGCAGCTTGTGTGGACCGGGAAAGTGACCGGAGATATTAAAAATCCCGATCCCCTGAGTGAAAAGAGTATTCAGAAGATCGTTCACCGCCTGTTCCGGAAATTTCCTCCTCCTTCCCCGAAATAATCCTGGATTTTAATAAAACCCGGGCATTTCAGAATAGGTTCCCGATGTTTCGCAGGAAAATCTTGTCGAGGCACATGAAAACAATTACCAGAAGAACGAAGTAGTTGATTCTCATGAAGTATTTGCCCGGCTGGAACCCGGAAAGGGATTTCCGGAGGATCGGGATAAAGGTCAGGATCAGCCAGGCTGATGCTATCCAGAGGCCGGCTTTGGAGACCAGGGAGTCAAGGGGACCGGAAAAAGTGAAAACAACAGTGATCAGGGCGGTTCCCGTGATCCACAGGAAGATCATGCGCCCGATCTGCACTTCCGTCATAGTGTCTGAAAGGGATGGGAATCCCGCCGATTCATATTCCCTGCCGTATTTCAGGATAAGCAGCCAGAAATGGGGGACCTGCCAGATGAAGAAAAAGGCTGCGATGGGGAGGATGGCGGGATCGGTAACGGCACCGCCTGCACTCACCCAACCGATCACAGGTGGGATGCTGCCGATCAGGGATCCGGGTATCACGGCCCATGGGGTGATCCGCTTGAGGTAGGTGTAGACGACGTTGTACAAGAAATAGGCCAGCAAGCCCAGTGCAAGGCCGCTCCATCCGGTCCCCAGAAAAAGCAGCGCTCCGCCTGAAAGGCTGTAAGCAAGCGTGACGAAAAGAGCGCCGGCGGGACTTATCCTTCCCGAGGGAAGGGGCCTGTTCCGGGTGCGGTTCATTTTGCTGTCAAAGCGGAATTCCTGGATATGATTCAGCGCCGAGGCTCCTGAGGCAAGAAGGAAAATGCCCAGAACCGTGAACAGCAGGGCTGCATCCAGCGAAGTGGTATGCAGCAGGTAGCCCGTCACGGTTGTGATGCTGACCGCCATGGTGATCCTGACCTTTCCCAGTTCGAGCCATATGGCGATCCTTGATTTCATTCCGTTCATCAAGGGATCAAAGGTACATTATCCTCTTGGAAAATTTACCGGCGGCATTTCAGTCAGGTAGCTTTGCCGGCATCTGCATTATTTGTTGCCGTTTTCCTTGCTGCAGTTGCAATCGGGATTGCACGGGGTTTTCACGAACAATGTAAACATAGGGTTTAATAATTATTTCACGAATATTTTTCGATTTCCGTCCCGAATCCTGTAACGAATTGCCTGGCAAATCGTCTTATATCCAGATGTATGAAAACGGACACAAGTGTTCGGATTTGCTACAGTATGAACAGGTTCAGGGGACCGATAAATATTTTAAATATCTGGCAAACAAAATTTTACATGGTCTGGCACCGTTTATGTTAAGATCTGTATAGTCAAAACCTAAAACAATCCGGCAAAATGGTTATTCCACTGAAAGCGAATGAAGTAGTCGTCAAGGCAGGCGATTCAACATATTTGGTCAACTCTGAGAAAGTTGAAGGGAAACTGATCCTGACCAATCAAAGGATCTATTTCAGGGCCTCGAACGGGTATGCGGGGAAGTTCGACCTGGAGATCCTGCCCCTTGAAATCCGGGAGGTGATCTTTTTCAACACGCGGAAAATTCTGCCACACGGCCTGAACGTAGTTATGAAAACCGGGGAAGAAAGGAGATTTTCCCTCAGGAAGCGCAACGAGATCGGGGCGATGATCAACAAAATGTATTAATTCCCAATTCTCCAATCCAGATACGGTTTTTCCATCCTGACCGGGTATGAATATTGCAGTAACTTCATATTCCGGTAACTTTCCTGGATAATTTTCGTAAACGATTTTCAAAAAGCCGATTTTCAGATGAAAAGATCAGCATTTTCGTTGCTATTGGTCTTTCTATTTGGCAATGTTGTTTTCAGCCAGATCGGAGGAAGGCAGACGTTTTTTGAACTTCAGTTCGGAGCGGGACCAACATTCATGCTAACCGATATAGGGGGACTTGGATACGGGGGGAACATAGAGGTTACGGGGAAATACCGGCTTCACCCAAATATTGCCATAAAAGCCAGTACGGGTGCGGCACTCGGAATGGGTTCCGATGCCGGGGGGACCGGGGAGAGCCAGGGGATGTCGTATTATACCATCCTGGCGGAACTTACCGGACAGATCGAATTTTACATCCTCAAGGAGGGACGCGGATACGGCAAGGGGGGACACGTAGGCTATAAGCCAAGAATCAGGCCCTATCTTTATGCAGGCGGCGGGCCCACCTTTTTCTTTCCTACCCATACGCATGAAGGTGCGGCAGACCTGCCTGAATTCAACCGTTACACGGTGATCCTGCTTGGAGGTGCAGGTTTCCTTTACCGGGTCAATGCTGATATTTTCTGGGGATTCCAGGTGGGACCAAGGATCACCACTACGGATTTCATTGATGGATTTTCACCACCCGAATCCACAGTCGGGCACGATAATTACATCTCGGCACAGATCCTTCTGCTGTACCGCTTCTGAGATTTCCGATACGCTGTTTCTGAGACTCCCGGTCCGCTGTTTCCGGAATTTCGGACCCGCTCTTTCTGAGACTCCCGGTCCGCTGTTTCCGGGAATTCTATTTCACTGAAAATTTGAACACCGTTTTCTGGTAATACTGATCACCGGGATTCAGTACGGTCGATGGGAACTCCGGGTGGTTCGGGGAATCCGGGAAGTGCTGGGTCTCAAGGCAGAGTCCGCCCCGGTGCTCGTATTTCTTCCCGGATTTTCCCTTGAGCGTGCCGTCGAGGAAATTTCCGCAGTAGAACTGGACACCGGGCTGCGTGGTGAGGACTTCGAGGAACCTGCCGGTTTCGGGACAGTAGACCGTGGCTGCCAGGGTGAGTCCCCCTTCACCCTTATTCAGCACCCAGTTATGATCATACCCGCCACCGTAGGTGAGCTGGTCATAGGGTTCGTTTATCCTGGCCCCGATTGCGGTTGGTGTGGTGAAATCCATCGGGGTGCCTTTTACGGGGGCGATTTCTCCGGTGGGGATCAGGCGTTTGTCCACCGGTGTAAAGTAGTCCGCATTCAGCATGAGCTCATGGCCCAGGATGTTTCCCTCTCCTTCGCCCTTCAGGTTAAAATAGGTGTGCTGGGTAACGTTGATGACCGTCGCGGCATCGGTGACAGCCTTATAAACGATATCAATCGAGTTGTCAGCGGTAAGGGTATAAGTAACGGACAATTCCAGTCTGCCCGGGTAACCCATGTCCCCGTCGGGACTGATAAGGCTGAGCTTGATGGAATTACCGGTCACATCCCCGGTGGTCCAGACCAGTTCGCTGAAGCCTTTGGGACCTCCGTGCAGCTGGTTGTTATTTGCAACCTCGTTCACCGGCAGCTGATAGACCTTTCCGTCCAGTTCAAATTTTCCTCCGTCAATCCGGTTCCCGTAGCGGCCCACAACGGCTCCGAAATAGGGATCACCATCGGCTGCGTAGCTTTCCACATTATTGTATCCAAGGGCCACATCTCCGAGTTTACCGTCCCTGTCGGGGACCCGGATGGCCACGATGACCGCTCCGAAATTGGTAACATAAACTTCCATGCCGGCCTTGTTGCTGAGCCGGTAAAGGTCGGTTTTCTTCCCGTCGATCGTTTTCCTGAAGCCTTCCGGACTGATGTACCATCCGGTTTCAGTTGGATTTTCGGGCAGTCCCCGGAGTCCCCTTCCAAATTTCGAGTTCTTGCAGGAACTGCCTGACAGGATGAGGATTACGATGAGCAGATTTCGAATTGTTTTCATAGGATATGGTTTTAAAAATTAATACTATCTGTAAAATTTCCTGCAATCCCGGCCTGAAAACCTGTTTAATGTCCCCCGAACTTTTCACCGGCTTCGATGCGGACCGGGAGGATGTTCTCCCGCGGGGGCAGGGGACAGGTGGCAAAGGGGGTAAACGCACAGGGCGGGTTGTAGGCACGGTTGAAATCGATCATCACGGTGCTGTCTTTACCCGGCAGTTCTGTGTAAAGGAATCGTCCCCCGCCGTAAGTCTCCAGTCCGTTTGTTTCGTCGGCGAAAATGATGAATAGTCGGTCCCCCGCCAGCACCGGGTGCAATTCAAGCCTTTTTCCCCCGGCTTCAAAGCGGAGTATGCCCGGACAGAGATTCTTTTCGACCGATCCGGTAACGGTCGCGATAAGCATTTCCACGGGTTCCGGGAATGCCCTGAATTCCGCGGGGACGTTCCATTTCCGGTCCGCCTCGAACGATTCAATTCCCCTGAATTCCTTCAGGGCCGGGTTTTCAAAATCCCTCAGCCGGATGGCGTACCTTCCTCCGCGTTCAATGATGAACCAGGCCAGGCTTCCGGATCCCATGACATTGCCGGTACGGTCCGGCCTTATGGCCATTTCCGTGGCCGGAACCCCGCCGTTCATGATCCCTGCCCCGTCTTCCGGCATGAACCGAAGGCTGTCACCACGGAGTATGTATTTCCCCATTCGGGCGGGCGCTTTCGCCGGGAACACGATCCGGTTGGAAGAGTCCGAGCCGAACGTATTCTCTCCCTCTTCCAGCCAGTAGAGTCCCGCAAGGTTCAGCCAGCCGGAATCCGATTTGAGCCTTGCGATCCTTTCCTGTTCCCATTGCTCCTGTTCCCGTTTAAATGTATCTTGCTTTTCACGGGTGCCGCAGGCCGGCAGAAGCAGGATGAACAGGCAGGGCAGTATCAGTCTCATGGGGTTTTATTTTGACAATTCCATGGTAATGGTTCAAATATAGGTAAAAACTGCAGATCCGTTGACCCGGATTTCCATCTGTGAAATCCGGACAGGTATTTGTGGAAAAAATGCAACCGGGTGTATGGAATAATTTTTATTTTTAGGTTTATTATAATTTTAAATCCTATGGAATCAACTTTCAATTTAAGCTGGGTGGATTATACAATCATGCTGGTCTATTTCGGGTTTGTCCTTGGAATCGGCTGGGCACTCAGAAGGTATATGAAATCATCGACGGATTTTCTTGAGGCCGGCCGTTCGATCCCCGCCTGGATAACGGGACTTGCATTCATTGCAACGAATCTCGGGGCGCTGGAAGTGATCGGCATGGCTGCCTCGGGAGCCAAGTACGGAATGGCCACCGTGCATTTTTATTGGATTGGTGCCATACCGGCCATGATCTTCCTTGCCATTTTCATGATGCCCTTTTACTACGGGTCCAAGGCCAGATCGGTCCCCGAGTACCTGAAACTCCGCTTCGATGAAAAAACCCGCGGGTTCAATGCCTTTTCCTTTGCCGTCATGACCATCTTTGCCTCTGGAATTTCCATGTATGCCCTGGCGCTGCTGATGGAAACACTCCTGGGGTGGGACTTCAACTTCAGCCTGGTGGTTTCCGCGATCATCGTCCTGGTGTATGTTTACCTCGGGGGACTGACCTCCGCGATCTACAACGAAGTCCTCCAGTTCTTCCTGATCGTGATCGGTTTTGCTCCCCTGGTTATCCTGGGACTCATCAACATCGGCGGATGGGAGGGACTTTCGGAAAGCCTGGTTAATGTGGCCGTCCGGAATGGATTCGAGGGAGGGGCGTGGATCCACTCCTGGAAATACATGGGAAGCACCACATCCAATCCCATGGGTGTGGAATGGTTCGGGGTTATAGTGGGACTCGGGTTCGTGCTCTCATTCGGGTACTGGTGCACCAACTTCCTCGTAGTGCAGCGCGCCATGGCAGCAGATTCCATGGCAGGTGCCAGAAAGACACCGCTGATCGGTGCCATGCCCAAGATGCTGATCCCCGCCCTGGTCATCATACCCGGGATGATCGCCATTGGCCTGACCTCCATGCCGGAAGCAGGATTTAACCTGCCGGTCAAGGGAACCGGCTACGATTACGATAAGGTGATTCCCATGATGCTGGGACACTATTTCCCGACCGGGGTGCTGGGACTTGGACTCACGGCCCTGATGGCCTCGTTCATGTCCGGCATGGCGGGTAATGTGACCGCCTTCAATACCGTGTGGACCTATGACATCTACCAGAGTTATATAAACAAAAACAAGTCCGACAAACATTACCTCAGAGTGGGTCAGCTGACCACGATCTTTGGCGTGGTAGTGAGCATAGGGGCTGCATACATGGCCAGGATGTTCAACAACGTGATGGATTTTCTGCAGCTGATCTTTGCATTTATCAACGCACCCCTGTTTGCCACCTTCCTGCTCGGGATGTTCTGGAAGCGTTCGACCGGTCACGGTGCCTTCTTCGGATTGATCTCCGGCACACTGGCTGCTGCCCTGCATCACGGGCTCACTGCTCCGGCTGGGGCGGAAACCCTTGTCAAGGGAGGCTGGCTCGGCACCGTGGTCCATACCTATCCCAGCGAAATGGCCCAGAACTTCTGGACTGCCATCTATGCTTTTACCGCAGCCCTCCTGATCACCATCATCATTTCCCTTGCAACAAAACAGAAAAAGACCGACGAGGATATGAAGGGACTCGTCTATTCACTCACGCCGAAGATCAGCCAGGAAGATGTTGTATGGTACAAGCGCCCCGCTCCACTGGCTATTCTCGTAGGGGTCATAGCTCTGATTCTTAGTATATTATTCTGGTAAAAACTTTTTGATATGGGTTTAGATATAAAAATTCCGATCGGATTGATGTTTACGATCCTTGGACTGCTCCTGACCATTTTCGGATTGGCAACCGGGGGGAATGCCGAACTGTACAGCCGTTCACTTGGCATCAATATAAATCTCTGGACGGGACTGGTGATGTTGGCAGTCGGAGTCCTGATGCTTGCCACCGTAAAGCGGAAACCCCTTAAGAAAGAATAATCCGGGATGAGGCGCAGCACCCGGTAATCCCGGCATCCGTACCATATGCCCCGGCAAGCATTGAACCGTTTCGCATACGGCCGGCCGGACCAGGTACTGTTTCCGGGATTTTAAACGTGCGTTTTACATTTAAATTTGTATCTTTATTTTTGAAAAACCGGACTCCATCAGCGCTATGACCACTGCATACAAGGATTTAAGCCATTCCGGGAAATATTACGCCGAGCATTCGAAAATTTATGTGGCCGTGGACTGCATTATTTTCGGATTCCTGAATAACGAACTGAAAATCCTGCTGCTTAAGCGGGATATGGAACCGGAGAAGGGCAAATCCTCGCTGATCGGAGGCTTTGTCCGGGAGACCGAGAGCCTGGATGACGCAGCCCAGCGCATCCTGTATGACCTGACCGGTTTGCAGGATGTCTTCCTTGAGCAGCTGTATACCTTCGGGGAGACCGACCGCGATCCGGGCGAAAGGGTTATCTCGGTTGCCTATTATGCTCTCATTAAGGCACATGACCTCGATCCGGACCATATAGAAAAGCACGGGGCGCACTGGTGCCCGATAAGCGAGCGCAAACATCTTATTTTTGATCACAGCAGTATGACCGACAAAGCCCTGAAACGGCTTCAGCGCAGGGCAAAGAGCCAGCCCATCGGGTTTGAACTGCTTCCGAGAAAATTCACGATCCCCCAGCTCCTGAACCTGTACGAGGCCATATACCAGAAGAAATTCGACAACCGTAATTTCAGGAAAAAGCTGCTTTCAATGAATGTGCTCGAGAAGCTGGAAACCAAGGATAAGTCCACCTCAAAAAAGGGTGCCTATCTTTACCGGTTTGACAGGAAGAAATACAATAAATTGCTGGAGGAGGGCTTCCTGTTCGACCTTTAAGAATTCTGCCGGGTCCCGTGGGAGTCTGTTTAAATCCGGGTCACGGTGAACTAAATATAAAACTTTAAATATGCTGCAGGAACTTAAGAAAACGGTGTGCCAGTCCAACCTTGACCTGGTCAGGTACGGGCTGGTGATATTCACCTGGGGAAATGTGAGCGGCATTGACCGTGAACAGGGACTGGTGGTGATCAAACCAAGCGGGGTTTCATACGATGCCATGAAACCGGAGGATATGGTCGTTCTTGACCTGGATGGGAACAGGGTGGAAGGGAAGCTGAAACCCTCATCAGACGCGCCGACCCATCTTTACCTTTACCGGGAAATGGAAGGCATCGGAGGGATCGTCCACACTCACAGCGAGTGGGCCACTTCCTGGGCACAGGCCAGGCGCCCCATTCCTGCCTACGGGACCACCCATGCTGATTATTTCTACGGGGAGATCCCCTGCACCAGGGCGCTTACAGAGGCAGAGGTGAAGGAGGATTACGAATACAATACAGGTGTGGTGATCGTGGAAACTTTCAGGGGACTGGACCCGGTGGCGGTGCCCGGGGTACTGGTGGGACAGCACGGTCCTTTTGCCTGGGGAAAGGACCCGCACGAGGCCGTGCACAATGCCAAAGTGATGGAAGAGGTGGCAAAAATGGCCTACCGCAACGAAATCCTCGGCAACACCCTTCCGATCGATCCCTTCCTGCTCGGCAAGCATTACCTTCGGAAACATGGCCGGGATGCTTATTACGGGCAGGACAAATGAATCAATCCGGATAATACTATTTAAACACTGCTTCCTATGAAACAAAATCAATATGTGATCGGGCTGGACTACGGCACAGACTCGGTACGCACGGTAATTGTGAATGCGGCCACGGGTGATGAGGTCGCCTCGGATGTGCACCATTATACACGCTGGGCCAAAGGAATGTACTGCATTCCGTCGGAAAACCAGTTCCGCCAGCATCCGCTAGATTACCTGGAGGGTTTCGAGATCACCCTGAAGAACTGCCTCGATTCCGCCGGAGATGAGGTCAGGAACAGCATCCGTGGCCTATCGGTCGATACCACCGGATCCACCCCCGTGGCCGTGAACCGGCAGGGAACCCCCCTTTCCCTCACCCCCGGGTTCGAGGAAAACCCGAATGCCATGTTCGTCCTCTGGAAAGACCACACGGCGGTCAGGGAAGCTGCCGAGATTAATGAAGTTTCCAGGAACTGGGGGGGAGTGGACTATACAAAATTCGAGGGAGGCGTCTATTCCTCCGAATGGTTCTGGGCCAAAATCCTTCACCTTCTGCGTTCCGATAAGGCGGTCAGGGAAAACGCCTGGTCCTGGGTGGAACACTGCGACTGGATCCCTGCCGTATTGACCGGGAACACGGATCCGCTCACCCTGAAACGCAGCCGGTGTGCAGCGGGACACAAGGCCATGTGGCATGAGGATTTCGG
>CAYSJH010000012.1:75897-78933 GCA_964431315.1 uncultured Bacteroides sp.
ACCTGCGATATGCTGGTGGCCCCCTTTGATGAAGTGGGAGATACGCTGGTCCGCGGGATCTGCGGACAGGTCGACGGGTCCATTACACCGGGTATGCTGGGACTTGAAGCGGGACAGTCCGCTTTCGGGGATGTTTACGCCTGGTTCAGGAAGGTCCTGGCCTGGCCCATCGATAACATCCTGGCGGGGACAAGCATCGTGGATGAAAAAACCCGCAGGAAGCTGGTGGAGGAAGTTGGTGAACGGATCATCCCGGAACTGACCGCTGCTGCTGAAAAGATCGACATCGGGGAATCCGGCATCATGGCGCTGGACTGGATGAACGGGCGCCGTACGCCGGATGCCAACCAGGCCCTGAAAGGGGCGGTAACGGGACTCAGCCTGGGCAGCGATGCACCCAGGATCTTCCGTGCCCTGGTGGAAGCCACCGTTTTCGGCTCCAAAAAGATCGTGGACCGCTTCATATCCGAGGGGGTCAGGATCGACGGCGTGATAGCACTGGGTGGAGTGGCAAAAAAATCCCCGTTCGTCATGCAGGTCATGGCAGATGCCCTGAACATGACCATAAAGGTGGCGAAGTCGGAACAGACCGTGGCCCTGGGTGCGGCCATGTTCGCCGCGGTGGTCGCAGGGATCTACGATTCGGTCGAAGCCGCGCAGCAGGCGATGGGCGCCGGATTCGATGCCGTGTACGAGCCTATACCCGAAAATGCGGAAAAATACAGGGCACTCTATGAATCCTACGAGCGCCTGGGTGATTTTGTGGAAAAAGAAACTGCGGGGACCGGAATATAATGTCCGCCTACAGGAAGCTTATCATTTTCGTTCTGCTGGCATCGGTCTTCTTTCAGATTGCTTTTACGGCAGGTAATGAAGATCCCGTTATCATGCAGCGCCTGCAGGGGGAGATCGTCTTTGACGGTATGCCGGACGAGGAGGCATGGAAGTCCTGCGATCCCTTTCCCCTGGTTACGCAGACCCCGGTTTTCGGGAAGGAACCCACGGAAAAAACGGACATACGGATCCTGTACGACGATGACTACATCTACGTAGGCGCTTCCCTTTATGCCCGTGATCCTTCCCGGATACAGGCCAACTCGAAGAAAAGGGATGAACTGAAAGGCGACAGCGACTGGCTCGGGATCATATTCGATTCCTACAACGACAATGAAAACGGGCTTGCATTCTGGACAACACCAACCGGTTTGCGTACCGATATCTCCATATTTAATGATGCCAGGGAGAACCTTCCGCCCCCGATAAACCTCAGCTGGAACACCCACTGGGATGTAAAAAGCACCCGGAACAGCGGGGGATGGTTCTCCGAGGTACTGATCCCCGTTTCCAGCCTGAGGTTCCAGGAAAAGGACGGGCAGGTGGTAATGGGACTGATCCTGATCAGGTATATACCTTACCTGAATGAAATTTGCATTTACCCTCCCATACCGAATGAATACGGATCCTGGAGTCCCTGGAAAGTGTCGCTTGCCAGGGATGTGGTTTTCCCGGGACTTAAGTCTAAAAAACCCCTTTACATAACGCCTTATGCCGTGGCCGGTTTCAGCCAGGAGAACGAGCTGAATGAGGCGGAAACCGAATATGTTTACAGCAGGGTTAAGAAACTTGACGCGGGACTCGACCTGAAATACGGCATCACAAGCAACCTTACACTCGACGTAACGGTGAATACCGATTTTGCCCAGGTGGAAGCGGACGATGAACAGGTGAACCTGACCCGGTTTGACCTTTTTTTCGAGGAGAAAAGGCAGTTCTTCCTCGAACGGGCCAGCATTTTTGACTTCAATACCGGGGGGACCAGCACGATGTTCTACAGCCGCAGGATCGGCCTGGATGACGACGGCAATATCGTACCCATACTGGGGGGAGTGCGGCTGATCGGGAGAAAAAACGGCTGGGATATGGGATTTCTCAACATGCAGACCATGCGCTCAGACAGCCTTCCATCGGAGAACTTCGGTGTACTTCGGCTTAAAAGGAGGATACTCAATGAATATTCCTATGTCGGGGGAGTATACACTTCCCGACTGGGACTTAACGGGAGTTTCAACCAGGCATACGGATTTGATGCCATGCTGAGGGTAACCGGGAACGAGTATTTGAACCTGGTATGGGGACAGACCTTCGAGGATGGATATGCAAACAGGGTCCTTTCCATGGCAAGTTCAAGGTACCGCCTTGGATGGGAGCGGAGAAAAACCATCGGGCTTCATTATGAAATCCACATCTCGGGTGCGGGCAATGAGTATGTCCCGGGCATAGGCTTCCAGGCCAGGGAGGATTATCATACCTGCGGTGGATATCTGAATTACCTCTGGTTAAGCCCGGCATCCTCCCCTCTGCTGCGGCATGGCCCGAGAAGCACGGTTAATGATTATTTCAGCATAACCCACAGAAGCAGGGAATCGGGCAGTTACCAGCTTGATTATTTGCTGGAATTCAAGAATTTCTGGCAGTTAAGCCTGGGCGGGATCTTCCAGATTGAAAATGTATTTGAAACCTTCGATCTTTCGGATGATGCATTGGTCCCGACCGGGTATTATACCTTTACACAATTGAAGGGTTTTCTCACCACCCCGCAGACAAAGTCCGCCTGGCTGTACGTGGAAGGCTTTGGCGGCGGGTACTATGACGGGAGCATAATCAACCTGTATTTTCAGCCCAGCTGGAGCATTTCCTCCTCAATGATGCTCAGCGGGGCATATATCTACAGCCATGTGGACCTTCCGGCACGTGATCAGAAGTTTATATCACACATCGCAAGGATCAAATCCCTTGTTATGTTCAATACCCGCCTGTCACTCAGTGCTTTTGTCCAGTATAACAGCAATACCCGCAAAATCGGGTCAAACGTCCGCTTCCGTTACAATCCGAGGGAGGGAAACGATCTCTGGCTTGTCTATAACGAAGGCACCAATACGGACCTGAAACGGGAGGTTCCATACAGGCCGGGCCTTGCAAGCCGGACCGTAATGTTAAAATACACCTACACTTTCCGTTTGTGATAAAAATGCCGTA
>CAYSJH010000013.1:0-78240 GCA_964431315.1 uncultured Bacteroides sp.
CTTCCTGTGTCTCATTGCACTAATCCTTGTCTAATTTATACTTGCTGATATCCATCCCGAAATTAAGGTTCATGCTGACAAGCAGTTCATCCAGCTCGGTCAGGGATTTTTTCCCGAAATTCCTGAATTTAAGAAGATCGTTCTTGTTGAATTTTACCAGGTCGCCAAGGGTTTCCACCTCGGCCGCTTTCAGGCAGTTGAGTGCCCGTACGGAAAGATCGAGGTCCACCAGCTTTGTTTTCAGCAGCTGGCGCATGTGGAGGATTTCCTCATCAAATTCCTCGTTGGCAAATTTTTCATCGGAGTTCAGGGTGATCTTTTCATCCGAGAAAAGCATGAAATGATAGATCAGTATCTTGGCAGCCTCCTTCAGGGCATCTTTGGGATGGATAGACCCATCGGTGGAAATTTCAAGGACAAGTTTCTCATAATCCGTTTTCTGCTCCACCCTGTAATTCTCGATCGAATATTTAACGTTTTTTATCGGGGTGAATATGGAGTCCATGGCGATCAGGCCGAATTCTGCCTCCACGGGCTTGTTCTCTTCGGCGGGAACATAACCCCTTCCCTTATTGATCGTTAATTCCATCTGGAGTTTCACATCCTCTTCCATATGGCAGATGACCAGGTCCGGATTCAGCACACGGAAACCGCTCAGGAATTTATTGAGATCACCGGCTTTGAACTCTTCCTGGCCGGTTATGGTAACCATAATTTTTTCATCATCGACATCGTCAATCTGGTTCTTGAACCGGATCTGCTTGAGGTTGAGAATGATTTCGGTCACATCTTCAATGACACCGGTGATGGTTGAGAATTCATGCTCCACACCTTCAATCTTCACGGTTGTAATGGCATAACCTTCGAGGGAGGAGAGAAGAATCCTCCGGAGTGCATTTCCAACGGTTATTCCGTATCCGGGTTCGAGGGGACGAAATTCAAATTTTCCGAATGACTCATCCGAGTCAACCATGATGACCTTGTCGGGTTTCTGAAAAGCTAATACAGCCATAAATAAATGATTATGATTCTATTTTGAATACAATTCGACGATTAACTGTTCCCTGATGTTTTCCGGTATCGCTTCTCTTTCCGGACGGTTCAGGAACTTCCCGGCCATCTGGGCTGAATCCCATTCCAGCCAGGGGGAAGAGGACCTGTGAGATCCGCTGATGGATTCAGTAATCACCTCGAGGGATTTGGATTTTTCCCTAACGCCGATGATATCTCCCGGACGTAGGGTATAGGAGGGAATATTCACCACTTTGCCGTTGACCGTAATATGCCTGTGGGAGACAAGCTGTCTTGCACCGGCCCTGGTCGGGGCGAGCCCCAGGCGGTAAACCACGTTGTCGAGCCTTGACTCAAGAAGCTGCAGGAGCACCTCGCCGGTAATCCCTTTGCTGCTCTGGGCCTGTTCAAAAAGGTTTGAGAACTGGCGTTCCAGGACACCGTAGGTATATTTGGCCTTTTGTTTCTCCTTCAGCTGGATCCCGTATTCAGACTGCTTCCTCCTCCGTTTGTTAACACCGTGCATTCCGGGAGGATAGGCCTTTTTCTCGAGGACCCGGTCGGATCCGAATATCGGATCACCAAACTTCCTGGCTATCTTGCTTTTCGGTCCAATATATCTCGCCATTTATTCTGATTTTATTCCTTGAAAATTAGACTCTTCTTCTTTTGGGAGGGCGGCACCCGTTGTGCGGCATGGGGGTAACATCGACGATCTCGGTCACCTCGATCCCGTTGGAATGGATCGTCCGGATGGCCGATTCCCTTCCCGATCCGGGTCCCTTTACGAATACCTTGACCTTTCGCAGTCCCATGTCATAAGCAGCCTTGGAACAGTCCTGTGCAGTCATCTGGGCAGCATAGGGGGTATTTTTCTTCGAACCCCTGAAACCCATTTTACCGGCTGAAGACCACGCGATTACCTGTCCCGTGTTATTGGTCAGGCTCACGATGATATTGTTGAATGAGGCATGAATATGTGCCTGTCCGTTCGGTTCAACCCTGACCGTTCTTTTCCTTGATGTACCTGTTTTTTTTGCCATACCTTATTTCTTAGCAGCTGCTTTCTTCTTGTTTGCAATCGTTTTCCTTCTTCCCTTCCGGGTACGTGCATTGTTCTTGGTACTCTGTCCCCTTACCGGGAGCCCGATCCTGTGCCGGATGCCACGGTAACTGCCGATGTCCATCAGCCGCTTGATGTTCATCTGCACAGAGGAACGCAGTTCCCCTTCCACCTTCAGGTTATCGTTTATGATCGCACGGATCTTGGACAGCTGGTCGTCGGTCCAGTCCTTTACATGGATGTTCCGGTCGATCCCGGCCTCATCGAGGATCTTCCGGGCGGTGCTTCTTCCTATGCCGTAGATATAGGTCAAACCAACCTCGCCGCATTTGTTTTTGGGTAAATCTACTCCTACGATTCTTGCCATATTTTCTTATACTTATAAAATGGTTTGCAAAGATACGATTTTATCCCTGACGCTGTTTAAACTTCGGATTTTTTTTGTTGATCACATACAGGCGTCCTTTCCTCCTGACGATCTTGCAGTCAGCGGTCCTCTTCTTCACAGATGCACGTACTTTCATGGGTGAACGAATTTATTTATATCTGAATGTTATTCTTCCCTTGGTCAGGTCATAGGGTGACATTTCCACCTTGACCCGGTCGCCCGGCAGGAGCTTGATGTAATGCATCCGCATCTTGCCGGATATATGAGCCGTTATCACATGCCCGTTTTCAAGTTCCACCCGGAACATGGCATTGGACAATGCTTCGGTAATGGTTCCATCCTGTTCGATCGATGGTTGTTTGGCCATTGTATTAACAATTAATTTAGAGCTTCTTCTATAAATTGAAAGGTGGAAAGAATATCCGGCTCGCCCTCTCTTATAGCAACGGCCAGCTCATAATGAGCCGAAGGCTTCCCATCCCTTGTACGTATGGTCCATCCGTCCTTATCCTGCTGAATATACCGCGTGCCCATGTTGATCATGGGTTCAATGCAGAAAACCATTCCTGCCCTGAGTTTTACCCCGCTGCCCCTTCTCCCGAAATTGGGCACTTCCGGCTCCTCGTGGAGGTTCTGTCCGAGCCCGTGTCCCACCATCTCGCGAACCACGGAATACCCCGCCTTCTCGGCATGGTCCTGGATCGCAAACCCGATGTCTCCCAGCCGGTTCCTGACCCTGGCATGCCGGATTCCCATAAAAAGGGACTCCCTTGTGGTGGCCATAAGCGTCTTCCATGAGGGATCCGGATCACCGATGGGGAAGGTATAGGCCGAATCGCCGTAATAGCCGTTCAGTTTCACGCCGCAATCCACCGAGAGGATGTCTCCTTCCCTGAGGACATAGTCCGAAGGGATCCCGTGCACCACTTCATCGTTCAGTGAAGTGCACAGGGTGGCCGGGAAACCGTTGTACCCGAGGAAACCGGGGATGCCCCCGTGGTCGCGTATGAATTCCTCGGCCAGTTTGTCCAGGGAGCGGGTTGTTACACCGGGACCGATCGATTTCGCCAGCTCTCCGAGTGTTCTGGATACCAGCTGGTTGGCGATCCTCAGCTTTTCAATTTCCTCCTCTGTTTTCAGCAAGATCATCAAAGAACGCTTAGCAGAATTTAAATGGCAGAAACCGCTCCGCCTGCTCTGCCCTTGATACGGCCTGACTTCATCAGTCCGTCGTAATGCCTCATCAGCAGGTGGCTTTCAATCTGCTGAAGGGTATCCAGTACCACGCCGACCAGGATCAGCAGGGAGGTTCCCCCGTAAAACTGTGCAAACCGTGTGTTGACCCCGGCCAGTCTTGCAAATGCCGGCAGGATCGCGACGAGGGCCAGGAAGATGGATCCCGGCAGGGTGATCCTTGACATGATAGTATCGAGAAACTCGACCGTCTTCCTTCCCGGTTTCACCCCGGGGATGAACCCGCCGTTCCGTTTCATGTCCTCTGCCATCTGGGTGGGGTTGATGGTCACCGCGGTATAAAAATAGGTGAAGAGGATGATCAGGACGGCAAATACCAGGTTATACCAGAAACCGTTGAAATTGACGAATGCCGCGGCGATCCCCCTGAGGGAATCGGAATTGGCAAACCCTGCGATGGTGATTGGCACGAACATGAGTGCCTGTGCAAAAATAATGGGCATTACGCCGGCTGCATTCACTTTCAGCGGGATGTACTGCCGCACACCGCCGTACTGCTTGTTGCCCACGATCCGTTTGGCATACTGAACCGGGATCCTGCGTGTTCCCTGCACCAGGAGGATGGTCATCATGAAAACGACGAACAGTCCCACGATCTCCACGAGGAAGGCCACGAGTCCCCCGCCCTGCTGTTCCAGCCTCGCGCCGAACTCGGCAACGGTGGCAAAGGGCAGCCTGGCAATGATCCCGATCATAATGATCAGGGATATCCCGTTCCCGATCCCCCGGTCTGTGATCCTTTCCCCCAGCCACATGATGAACATGGTGCCCGCGGTCAGGATGATCACGGAGGATACCGTGAAAAATGCCCCTTTTATGATAAAGGCCGTAGCGGGGACCTGGGCGTGCAGGTTCACGAGGTAACTCGGTCCCTGGAGCACCAGTATGAATACGGTCAGGTAGCGGGTGATCTGGTTAAGCTTCCGGCGTCCGCTCTCCCCTTCCTTCTGCAGGCGCTGGAAGTAGGGGACGGCGATACCGAGCAGCTGGACAACGATGGAAGCAGAGATGTAGGGCATGATACCGAGTGCGAATATGGATGCGTTGGAGAACGCTCCTCCCGAGAACATGTCGAGAAGTCCGAGCACCCCCTGTGAGGTTTGCTGCTTTAAGCCGTGCAGCTGCGTAGGATCGATGCCCGGAAGGGTAATGAATGATCCCAGGCGGTAGATTACTAAAATTCCAAGTGTGTAAAGGATGCGCTTGCGCAGGTCCTCAATTCTCCAGATGTTCCGTATGGTTTCGATAAACTGCCTCATCTAACTAAAATTTTTTCTGTACTACCTTCAAGTGCTTCAATCGCTTTTTTTGCGGACTCGCTGAAGGCGTGTGCCTTCACATCGAGTTTCCGGGTCAGCTTCCCGTTCCCGAGGATCTTGACCAGGTCCTTCCCGGATACCAGTCCCGCTTCAACCAGGGTCTGCACATCCACCTTTTTGAGGTTCTTCTTTTCTGCAAGTTCCTCGAGGACCGAAAGGTTAATCGCCTTGTATTCCCTGCGGCTGATATTCTTGAATCCGTGCTTTGGTACCCTGCGCTGGAGGGGCATCTGTCCCCCTTCAAATCCGAATGCACGACTGTAACCGGACCTGGATTTCTGTCCCTTGTGCCCGCGGGTGGCAGTTCCGCCCTTCCCTGATCCCTCACCCCGTCCAAGCCTTCTGTCCTTATTCACGGAGCCTTTTGCCGGTTTTAGATTACTAAGATCCATATCTTTTTATTTGAAAATAATTATTTGTTTTCTTCCACCCTGACCAGGTGTTTTACCTTATTGACCATACCCAGTATCTGCGGATTTCCTTCCAGCTCGACCGTTTTGTTCATCCTTGTCAGTCCCAGTGCATCGAGGGTCTTCTTCTGCTTCGATGTACTGCCTATCCTGCTCCGGGTCTGTGTAATTTTAATCTTTGCCATATTTATTCTCTTATCAGGTCCTAACCGTTGAATACCTTATCCATGGATATGCCCCGGTGTTCCGCCACAAGGCCGGCATCCCTGAGGTCCATCAGCGCCCTGAAGGTCGCCTTAACCAGGTTATGGGGATTGGAGGATCCTTTGGATTTTGCCAGCACGTCCTTTACGCCAACGCTTTCAAGGACCGCGCGCATAGCGCCGCCTGCAACGACTCCCGTACCACTTGATGCCGGTTTGATGAATACGGAGGCTCCCCCGTACTTGGCCAGTTGTTCATGGGGAATGGTTCCTTTATGGATCGGGACCTTGATGAGATTTTTCTTGGCATCCTCGATGCCCTTGGCTATGGCGGTGGTAACCTCGTTTGCCTTGCCCAGTCCATGTCCCACGATCCCGTCTTCATTTCCGACAACCACAATGGCGGAGAAACTGAATGTCCTTCCCCCCTTGGTCACCTTGGTTACCCGCTGGATGCTTACCAGCCGGTCCTTGAGTTCCAGGTCGCTTGTCTTTACTCTTCTGATACTTGTTGTCATGTGCTTAGAATTTAAGTCCCCCTTCCCTGGCAGATTCTGCCAGAAGTTTGATGCGTCCGTGGTAGAGATAACCGTTGCGGTCGAATACCACGCTCTGTATTCCCATGGCCAGTGATTTTTCTGCAATCAGTTTGCCTACCAGTTTGGCCTGTTCACCCTTGGTGATACCCTTTTTGGCGGCAACCTCCTTATTCTTTGAGGAAGCGGAAACCATGGTTTCACCTGTCAGGTCATTGACCAGCTGAACGTAGATCTGCCTGTTGCTGCGGAAAACCGTCATACGGGGCCTCACATCCGAACCGCTGATGTCCTTCCTGATGCGCATCTTGATCTTCAGTCTCCGTTCTCTTTTTGTTAAAGCCATTTCAAAACGATATTAGCTGTTTATACACTTGCTGCCTTACCGGCCTTGCGGCGAACCTGCTCTCCCACAAACCTTATGCCTTTACCTTTGTAAGGCTCAGGCGGCCTCAGCGACCTGATCTTGGCTGCCACATGCCCGAGCAGCTGCTTGTCGGCACTGCGAAGGGTCACGATGGGATTGGATCGCCTCTCGGTCAGGGCTTCCACCTTAATTTCAGGGGGTAGTTCGATGACGATATCATGCGAATAGCCCAGGCTCATTTCAAGTCGCTGTCCCTTTGCCTCGGCCCTGTAACCGACACCCACGAATTCCTGCTTGATCTCGTAGCCCTCGGAAACCCCCACAACCATATTATGGATCAGTGCACGATAGAGCCCGTGCATGGATTTGTGTTCCTTGGATTCATCGGGCCTGCTCACAAGGATCTGGTTTTCCTCGACTTTTACCCTGATATCCCTGTGCACCTTCTGGAAGAGTTCTCCATGGGGACCCTTGACGGTCACCAGGTTGTTCCCGTCGATGTTGATGCTGACTCCCGCGGGTATTTCGATCGGTAAATTTCCAATTCTTGACATTTTACTTTCTCCTTTTTAATGAACGAAACAAAGGATCTCTCCGCCGATATTCATTTTCCTGGCCTCCTTGTCGGTCATTACTCCCTGGGAGGTGGAAACGATGGCAATCCCCAGGCCATTCAGTACGCGGGGCAGTTCACCGGCACCGGCATATCTCCTTAGCCCGGGAGTACTGGCCCGCTTCATTGATTTGATCGCAGAAACCTTTGTCTCGGGATGATATTTCAAGGCGATCCTGATCATTCCCTGTTTGTCATCCTCCTCGAATTTGTATCCCAGGATATACCCCTTGTCGTAAAGAATCTTGGTGATATCCTTCTTCATATTCGAAGCCGGGATTTCAACGACCTCATGCTTTGCCATGATGGCATTCCTGACTCTTGTCAAATAGTCTGCAATAGGATCCGTCATAGTTAATTTATAATTAAGTCTTTATTACCAGCTTGCTTTTTTAATCCCGGGGATCAGGCCGGCCGCTGCCATTTCGCGGAAGGTGATCCTTGAGATCCCGAACTGCCTGATGTATCCCTTGGGCCTTCCGGTCAGTTTGCAGCGGTTGTGCAGGCGGACAGGGTTCGAATTCCTGGGCAGCCTGCTCAGTCCCACGTAATCCCCTTCCGCCCTTAGCTGGGCCCTTTTGGCGGCGTATTTGTCAACCAGTTGCTTCCGCTTGATCTCGCGGGCTTTCATTGATTCCTTTGCCATACGATTCTATTGTTTTTTAAATGGTAATCCGAATTCTTTCAGCAATGCCAGGCATTCTTCGTCCGTCCTGGCGGTGGTTACGAAGGTAACTTCCAGTCCCATGATCTTGCTCATCCTGTCAATATCGATCTCCGGGAATATGATCTGTTCGGTTATTCCCATGGTATAGTTACCTCGCCCGTCCAATTTGGTATTCACTCCCTTGAAGTCCCGTATCCTGGGCAGTGCCACATTGATGAGCCTTTCAAGGAATTCATACATCCTGTCCCGCCTCAGGGTCACCCGGGTTCCGATGGGCATTTTCTTCCTCAGCTTGAAGTTCGATATGTCCTTCCTGGAAAGCGTCTGGACCGCATGCTGTCCCGCGATCAGGCTCAGTTCCTCCTGTGCGGTATCCACAAGTTTCTTGTCCGCCACGGCCTGGCCAACGCCCTGGTTCAGGACGATCTTTTCAATTCTGGGCACCTGCATGACGGACTTGTATCCGAAGTCCTTCATCATGGCAGGCACGATCTCTTCCTTATACTTCTTCTTAAGGGTCGGTGTGTAGTCCATTACTTGATCTCCTCTCCCGATTTTTTTGAATATCTAACCAGTTTATCTTTGCTGCCGGCTCTGCGTCCGATCCTGGTCGGTTCCCCGCTGGGTCCGTCCAGTAGCATCAGGTTTGAAATATGGATGGGGGCCTCCTTCTTGATTATGCCTCCCTGGGGATACTGTGCATTGGGCTTGGTATGCTTGGAGACCATGTTGACCCCTTCAACAATGGCTTTATTCTCCTTCCGGAACACCTCCAGCACACGGCCCTGCTGTCCCTTGTATTCCCCGCTGTTGATGTACACGGTATCGCCCCGCCTGATATGTTGTTTCTTGTTCATAACCACTTCTTTTAACGATTACAGTACTTCCGGTGCCAGGGACACGATCTTCATGTACTTGTCCCTCAGCTCACGGGCAACGGGACCGAAAATACGTGTGCCGCGGATTTCATCCAGGTTGGTGAGCAGGACAACGGCATTGTCATCAAAACGGATGTAACTTCCGTCCGGTCTCCTGACTTCCTTTTTGGTGCGGACCACCACGGCTTTTGAAACGGTCCCCTTTTTCACATCACTTGACGGGAGGGCGCTTTTTACCGTAACGACCACCTTGTCACCGATGGATGCGTACCGTTTGCCCGTTCCTCCCAGCACCCGGATGCAAAGAACTTCCTTGGCACCGCTGTTATCTGCAACAGCACATCTGCTCTCTTGTTGTATCATGATTACTTGGCTCTTTCAACTATTTCAACTAATCTCCAGTTCTTTGTTTTGCTCATTGGCCTGGTCTCGCCGATTCTTACGGTGTCTCCTATGTTGCAGGAATTTTCCTGGTCATGGGCCACAAACCGGGTGGTCTTGTTCACGAACTTGCCATAGATCGGGTGCTTGACCTTTCTCTTCACGGCAACCACGATGGACTTGTCCATCTTATTGCTGACCACCACGCCGACGCGTTCTCTTCTTACGTTTCTTTCTTCCATTGCTGTTAGCTTTTATCGGACTCGGTCTCGGACTCGGTCTCGGACTCGACGGACTTGGACTCAGTCCCGGTCCCGGTTGTTTTACTCCTGCGGTTCAATTCGGTCATCAACCTCGCAACGTTCCTCCTGGATTCCACAATCTTATTGGGATTGTCGAGCGGCGATATGGCATGATTCAGCCTCAGCCTCGCCAGGTAATCCTTTTCGTTGTCCAGGCGTTCCTGCAATTCCTTATCCGACAGTTCGAGTATTTCTGTATGTTTCACGGCTATACGTTTTTATTAGTTCACTTTGCCCTCGTAATCGTTCCTGACCATGAATTTTGTCTGGATCGGGAGCTTCTGAGCACCCAGCCTCAGGGCTTCTTTTGCCACATCGTAGGGTACGCCTTCAATCTCGATGAGGATGCGGCCCGGGGTTACCGGTGCAACAAAGCCTTCCGGGGCTCCTTTCCCTTTACCCATCCTGACCTCGGCGGGCTTCTTGGTAATGGGTTTGTCGGGGAAGATCCGGATCCACAACTGGCCTTCCCTCTTCATATGCCTGGTCACCGCCTGCCTGGCCGCCTCAATCTGCCGGCCCGTGATCCAGGCTGAATCCAGTGCCTTAATTCCAAAAGATCCGAACGCAAGCTGGTTGCCACGCTGGGCGTTCCCCTTCATCTTGCCCTTCTGGCTTCTTCTGTACTTGGTTTTTTTCGGTTGTAACATCGCGAGATGCGTTTTATATATTATTTCCTTCTTTTGCTCTTAAAGCCGCCGCCCTTGGGCTTTGCGCTCTTGGCACCGATGTTGGGGGACAGATCCCGCTTGCCGTAGATCTCCCCGTTGCAGATCCAGACTTTGATGCCGATCACACCCACCTTGGTGTGCGCCTCGCATCTGGCATAGTCAATATCCGCCCTCAGGGTATGCAGCGGAATGCGGCCCTCCTTGTAAAGCTCGGTACGGGCCATTTCTGCTCCGCCCAACCTCCCGCTGATCAGCACCTTGATTCCTTCGGCGCCCATCCTCATCGTAGAGGCAATGGCCATTTTAATGGCCCTGCGGAAGGAGATCTTGCCTTCCACCTGCCTGGCTATGTTGTTGGCCACAATGGTGGCATCCAGTTCCGGCCTTTTCACCTCGTATATGTTGATCTGCACCTCTTTTTTAGTGATCTTCTTCAATTCTTCCTTCAGCTTGTCCACTTCCTGTCCGCCTTTCCCGATGATTATCCCGGGACGTGCCGTATTGACCGTAACGGTGATCAGCTTGAGGGTCCTCTCGATGATGATCTTGGAGATGCTCGCCTTGGCGAGCCTGGCATTCAGGTATTCGCGGATCTTATTGTCCTCGACCAGTTTGGCCGAATAATCATTCCCCCCGTACCAGTTTGAATCCCATCCCTTGATGATTCCCAGGCGATTTGCTATCGGATTTGCTTTTTGTCCCATCTGTATTGTTATGATTCGTTTTGAATTGCATTGTCAAGCACCACCGTTACATGGTTCGACCGCTTGCGGATCCGGTAGGCCCTGCCCTGAGGGGCGGTCTGCAGTCTCTTCAGGACCCTTCCTCCGTCAACGTAGATTTCGCTGACATACAGCTGGCTGTCCTCTATCCTCACCCCTTCGTTCTTCACCTGCCAGTTGGCAAGTGCCGACAGGATCAGTTTCTCCAGCCTGCGTGAAGCCTCCTTTTTGCTGAACTTGAGGATATCCAGTGCCCTGTTTACCTCCTCACCCCTTACCAGGTCGGCAACCAGCCTCATTTTCCTGGGTGAAGTGGGACAGTTCCTTAGAACGGCATGATAGCTGTTCTTCCTGTCCTCCTTGATCTGATTTGCTTTGTTTCTTTTCCTGACTCCCATGGTCTGCTTTTTTAAATATCCTTGTTCCGATTACCGGGCCTTGCCTCCGTGTCCCCTGAATATCCGGGTGGGGGCGAACTCACCGAGCTTATGGCCCACCATGTTCTCCGTAATGTAAACGGGTATGAATTTGTTCCCGTTATGCACGGCGATGGTGTGTCCCACGAAATCCGGAGAGATCACCGATCTTCTTGACCAGGTCTTGATGACGGACTTCTTCCCCGATTCATTCATAACATTTACCCGTTTTTCCAGCTTAAAGTCTATAAACGGTCCTTTTTTAAGTGAACGGCTCATTCTGTATCAGGTTTATTTCTTTTTCCTACGTTCGACAATATACTTGTTGGAATATTTCTTCTTCGCACGGGTCTTAAAGCCCTTGGCCAGCAATCCTTTACGCGACCGAGGATGTCCACCGGAAGCCTTTCCTTCGCCTCCTCCCATGGGGTGGTCGACCGGGTTCATGGCAACGCCCCGGGTTCTAGGCCTGCGGCCCAGCCAGCGCCTTCTTCCGGCCTTTCCGGATTTCTCCAGGTCGTGGTCCGGGTTGGAAACCGCGCCGACCGTGGCCTTGCATGTCGTGAGGATCATCCTGGATTCACCCGAAGGAAGCTTGATGATGGCGTACTTTCCGTCCCTCGATGTCAGCTGGGCATAGGACCCTGCACTGCGGGCAATAGCCGCACCCTGTCCGGGATGGAGTTCAATATTATGCACGATGGTACCCAGTGGAAGATCCCCGAGGACCATGGCGTTCCCGACATCCGGGGTTGCCGTGCCACCCGACATCAGTTTCTGTCCCACTTTCAGCCCGCTCGGGGCAAGGATGTACCTCTTTTCCCCGTCTTCATAAACCAGCAGGGCGATGCGCCCGGAGCGGTTCGGATCGTATTCGATGCTTTTAACGGTCGCAGCAACACCGTCCTTGTCCCGCTTGAAATCAATTGCCCGGTACCTTCTTTTATGTCCCCCCCCGAGATAGCGCATGGTCATTTTTCCGGTATTGTTCCGTCCGCCGGAGCTTTTACCAGGCCCTATCAGGGATTTCTCCGGGCTCTTCCGGGTGATCTCATCAAATGTGCTGATCACTTTCTGTCTCTGACCTGGTGTAACAGGTTTGAATTTTCTTACCGCCATTACTCTAAATATTGCTGTAGAAATCGATGGTCTCGCCCTGGGAAAGGGTAATGATCGCTTTCTTATATGATTTGGTTTTCCCCGAAATTATGCCGGATTTTGAATACCGGGACTTGACCTTTCCACCGTAACGCATGGTATTGATGGATTCGACGCGTACGCCGTACATCTTTTCAACCGCCTTCTTGATCTGGATCTTGTTGGCGTCCTTGTGCACCAGGAAGCCATAACGGTTCAGATCTTCTCCCATATTGGTCATCTTCTCCGTTACAATGGGTTTTAATAATATATCCATTTCCTTTCAGTTTAATTTGCGCTTGTCTGGAGAAGGTTGAGGGAGCTCTCGAAGAATACCACAACCGATGCATTCATGATGTCGTAGGTATTCAGTTCCGATACCGTGATGACCTTCGATTTCTCCAGGTTGCGCGACGAGAGATATATATTTTTGTTCGGTTCGGGCAATACCAGGAGCGACTTTTTCTGGTCGATGTTCAGGTTCCTGCTGATATCCGAAAATTCCCTGGTTTTCGGAGATTCCATGGAAAAATCCTCCAGGATGAGGATGCCCTTGTCCTTTGCCTTGTATGAGAGAGCGGAAAGGCGGGCCAGTTCCTTAACCTTCTTGTTCAGTTTGAAGGCGTAGCTTTTGGGCCGGGGACCAAAAGCCCTTCCTCCTCCGCGGAAAATGGGCGATTTGATGCTGCCCGCACGGGCGGTTCCCGTTCCCTTCTGCCTCTTTATCTTGCGGGTGCTGCCGCTGACCTCTGAACGCTCCTTGGCCTTGGAGGTACCCTGGCGCCGGTTGGCCAGGTATTGCTTCACATCCAGGTAGATGGCATGATCGCTGGGTTCAACCGCGAAAATATCGTTCTTCAGATCAACCTTTTTCCCGGTGTCCTCACCTGCCGTATTGAAAACTGATAGTTTCATCACTTCTCGATTATTAAATATGATCCGTTGGCTCCGGGTACGGAACCTTTCAGCAGAAGCAGGTTCTGGTCGGGTATGATTTTAACCACGCGAAGATTAATGATCTTGACCTTCTCGTTGCCGGTCTGCCCGCCCATTTTCATTCCCTTGAATACCCTCGAGGGATGGGAGCTTGCGCCCAGGGACCCGGGAGCCCTGCTGCGGTTATGCTGACCGTGGGTGGAATCACCGACGCCTCGGAACCCGTGACGCTTAACCACGCCCTGGTAACCCTTCCCCTTTGAAATGCCCGAAACATCCAGCCAGGTGTCATCATTGAAATATTCAACAGTGATCACATCCCCCGGTTTCCAGTGCTTAACAAATCCCTTCAGTTCAATGGTTTTTTTCTTGGGGGTCGTTTTGGCCTTTTTGAAATGCCCGATCATTGCCCTGGACGAATGCTTCTCTTTCTTTTCGTCGTATGACAGCTGGACCGCATTGTACCCGTCAGTTTCCCGCGTCTTGATCTGGGTGACAACGTTGGGCTTCACCTCGATAACGGTGCAGGGCACATTCTTGCCTTCTTCGTCAAAGACGGAGGTCATCCCGACCTTTTTACCTACTAAACCTGGCATCTTTATCTTAATTAATTATTATACTTTAATCTCAACCTCAACGCCGCTCGGAAGTTCCAGTTTCATCAAGGCATCGATGGTCTTGGGGGTGGAACTGTAAATGTCCAGCAGCCTTTTGTAGGAACTGAGTTCATACTGGTCCCTCGATTTCTTGTTGACAAACGTCGACCGCAACACGGTAAACACCCTTTTGTGCGTCGGAAGAGGGATCGGTCCGCTCACCACGGCACCGGTGGATTTCACCGTTTTGACGATCTTTTCGGCTGATTTATCAACCAGATTGTGATCGTAGGATTTCAGTTTTATTCTGATCTTCTGACTCATTTATAATATTATTAGAACCATACTATTTTTACTTTACAAACAAGGTCTTCCCCTGCATCTTCTCAAGCAGGGATTTGGCTATCTCCTGTGGAACCTCCTCGTAATGGGAAAACTCCATGGTCGAAGTTGCCCTTCCCGAGGAAAGGGTCCTCAGCACGGTCACGTAGCCGAACTTCTCGGCCAGGGGAACCCTGGCCTTGATGACCCTGGCCCCTGCCCTGGATTCCATCCCTTCCACCTGTCCCCTCCTGCGGTTGAAGTCCGAAATGATGTCTCCCATGTACTCCTCCGGCGTAACCACCTCTGCGGCCATGATGGGCTCCATCAGCACCGGGGCCGCATTTCTGGCCGCATGCCTGAACCCGATCTTGGCAGCTATCTCGAAGGACAGCTGGTCGGAATCCACCGAATGGTAGGAACCGTCCAGCAGGGTGACCTTGAGCCCGTCGAGCGGGTAGCCCGCAAGGGGACCGTTCTGCATGGCCTCCCTGAAACCTTTTTCCACGGCGGGGATAAATTCCCTGGGGATGTTGCCGCCCCTGACCTCGTCCACAAACTGCAGGTCGGTGATGCCGTCATCCGCAGGCTCGATCCTGAAGATGATGTCGGCAAACTTGCCCCGGCCTCCCGTCTGCTTCTTGAAAACCTCGCGGTGTTCGTAAGGAACGGTGATCGCCTCCTTGTAATTGACCTGGGGTATTCCCTGGTTGCATTCGACCTTGAATTCCCTTTTCAGGCGGTCGATCAGGATCTCCAGGTGCAGTTCCCCCATCCCGTTGATGATGGTCTGTCCCGTATCAGGGTCCACCTGCACCCTGAAGGTCGGATCTTCCTCCGTCAGCTTGTTCAGGGCCATTCCCAGTCTTTCTATATCGTCCTGTGTCTTCGGTTCGATGGCAATGCTGATGACCGGGACGGGAAACACCATGGTTTCCAGTGCAATGGGATGCTTCGGATCACAGAGGGTATCACCGGTCCGGATGTCTTTTAAACCGACCGCCCCGCATATATCCCCCGCCTCGATCTTCTCCTTCGGATTCTGCTTGTTGGCATGCATCTGGTACAGGCGGTTGATCCTTTCCTTCTTGCTGGTGCGCGAGTTCATCACCTGGTCCCCCGCCCTGATCACCCCCGAATACACCCTCAGGTATGTAAGCCTGCCCACGAATGGATCGGTTGCGATCTTAAAAGCCAGCGCCGCAAAGGGCTCGCTGGAATCCGGCATGCGGTCTTCCTCTTTCTTGATGTAAGGATTCTCACCGGTAACGGCTCCAACGTCCAGGGGACTCGGAAGCAAAGCCACGATGGCATCCAGAAGTCTCTGGATCCCCTTGTTTTTGAAAGCAGCCCCGGCAAGGACCGGAACGATCTTCAGTTCGATCACCGCCTTGCGCGTCACTTCCATGAATTCTTCCACCGTAATGGACTCCCTGTCCTCAAAGAACCTTTCCAGAAGATCATCGTCCTGCTCACAAACCGCCTCGATGAGGTTCTCCCTCCAGGTCTCGGTTTCCTCCACCAGGTCTTCCGGTATCTTGGCATATTTATATTTCACCCCCAGCGTTTCATCCTCCACCCATACAATGGCCTTTCTTTCGATCAGGTCAATGACACCCCGGAAATTATCTTCCGAGCCTATGGGGATCTGCATGGGGACCGGGCGTGCACCCAGTTTTTCCTTAATCTCGCTGACCACGCGAAAAAAATCCGCTCCGACGCGGTCCATTTTATTCACAAAAGCCAGTCTCGGCACCCGGTATTTGTCGGCCTGTCTCCAGACCGTTTCGGACTGGGGTTCAACCCCGCCCACCGCGCAAAAGACGGCAACGGTTCCGTCCAGCACCCTGAGGGAACGCTCCACTTCTACGGTGAAATCAACGTGTCCCGGGGTATCAATGATGTTGATCTTGTACTGCTGATCGTGGTAATTCCAGTAAGAAGTGGTTGCGGCGGAGGTAATGGTAATGCCCCGCTCCTTCTCCTGTACCATCCAGTCCATCGTGGCTGCTCCGTCGTGGACCTCTCCCATACGATGGGTGATCCCCGTGTAAAACAGGATCCTCTCCGTCGTCGTGGTTTTCCCGGCATCTATGTGGGCCATGATGCCGATGTTCCTTGTATATTTCAGGTCCTGGTCCATTGATTTTCCGCAACCCTCTCAAAAGCTTATTTTTTTATATCCTGAAATGGGCAAAAGCCTTGTTAGCCTCCGCCATTCTGTGCATATCTTCCTTGCGCTTGAACGCTCCTCCTTCCTGGTTGTATGCTGCAACGATCTCTGCCGCCAGCTTCTCGCTCATGGACCGGCCTGTCCTTGCCTTTGCGAAACTGATCAGGTTCTTCATGCTCAGCGAAACCTTCCGTTCCGGGCGAACCTCGATCGGTACCTGGAAGGTCGCACCCCCAACCCTGCGGCTCTTCACCTCCACCTGGGGGGTAATGTTACTGAGCGCCTGCTTCCAGACATCAACAGGAGATTTGTCCTCTTCCTTCACCTTCTGTGCCACAATGTCCATGGCATCGTAGAATATCCCGAGCGCCGTGCTCTTCTTCCCGTTCAGCATCAGGTTGTTCACAAACTGGGTAACCAGCCTGTCGTTGAACCTTGGATCGGGCAGCAGGATCCGTTTCTTGGGACTTCCTTTTCTCATATATATATATTATATAGATTACTTCTTCGGCCTTTTTGTACCGTATTTTGACCGGCGCTGTGTACGTCCCTCCACACCGGAAGTATCCAGCGCTCCGCGAATGAGGTGGTACCGGACGCCGGGGAGGTCTTTCACCCTGCCACCCCTGATCAGGACAATGGAGTGCTCCTGGAGGTTATGGCCTTCACCCGGGATGTAAGCGTTGACTTCCTTCTGGTTTGTCAGCCTGACCCTGGCCACCTTTCTCATCGCAGAATTCGGCTTCTTGGGGGTGGTGGTGTAAACACGCACGCACACGCCCCTTCTCTGGGGACATGAATCCAGTGCCGGAGCCTTGCTTTTCTCGATGTTTTTCTGCCTGCCTTTTCTTACTAATTGCTGTATTGTGGGCATATAATATCGCCGTTATTAATGAGTTAACACTACTTCAGTAAATCGGTTCGCAAAGGTATCTTTTTTTTTTAAAAAACAATAAAAAATCAGACGATTTTCCATGATTGCAGCCTTTGCTTTGATTTTGCAGTGATTTCGTACATTTTTACAGTGTTTTCAGCGCCCGTTTTAAGGACTTTTTAACACCTCCTGCGGTACCTCGCGTGACCCCCTTTCAAAAATGCCTGCCCAACTTGATTCTTTTTAAAAAAATATTACTTTTGCAAGTCCAATTCCGTGAGGTCCAATCGTATCAAATTATAACATCTAAATCAGCTAAAGTCAATGAAAACTTACCAGACGGATCAGGTAAAGAACATCGCCCTGGTTGGAAATTCGGGTTCAGGAAAAACAACCCTTGCAGAAGCCATGCTGCTGGAAGGCGGGGTGATTTCAAGAAAGGGGGATGTGGACCAGAAAAATACAGTCTCTGATTTCAGGGAGATCGAGCAGGAAAATGAACGTTCGATCTATTCAAGCCTGTTATACACGGAATACGGGGACAGGAAGATCAACATCCTGGATGCCCCCGGGGCCGACGATTTCATAGGCGGCCTCGTATCCAGCCTCCGGGTCAGCGACGTGGCCGTCATGGTGATCAATGCGCAGAACGGGGTGGAAGTGGGGACCGAAATCCACCAGCGGTATACCGAAAAGTACGGGATCCCAGTGGTGTATGTTATAAACCAGTGCGATCATGACAAGGCGAATTTTGAAAAAGCACTGGAATCCCTCAAGGAACGTTTCGGCAACAAGGTTGCCCAGATCCAGTTCCCGATCAATGCGGGTCCCACGTTCGACAGCCTGGTGGATGTCCTCCAGATGAAGCTTTATAAATACCCCAAGGACGGTGGAAAACCGGTCATCAGCGACATACCGCAGAACCTGAAGGCACAGGCAGAGGAACTGCACGGGGAACTCGTGGAAAAAGCAGCTGAAAACGATGAATCGCTCATGGAACTTTTCTTTGAAAACGATTCCCTGAGCGAAGATGAGATGCGAAAGGGGATCTCCGCGGGACTCATCGCCAATGGCATCAGTCCCGTTTTATGCGTCTCGGCCAAACACAGCATGGGAATCGGAAGGCTCCTTGAATTCATGGGCAACGTATTCCCCTCACCCTGCCAGATCGAAGGGGAAAAGACCACGGACGGCAATGAAATCAAGTGCGACCCTTCAGGACCGACCACCCTCCTGGTGTTTAAGTCAGAGTACGAATCCCACATCGGCGAGATTAATTATTTCAAGGTGCTGTCGGGGACCGTTACGGAGGGAATGGACCTGACCAATAACAGCAACCGGACCAAGGAAAGGCTTTCCCAGATCTTCGCGGTGGCAGGGAAAACCCGGAACAAGGTGGACAAGCTGTATGCCGGCGACATCGGGGCAACGGTGAAACTCAAGAATACCAAGACCGACAATACCCTTTCCGCCAATACCAGCATCCTGCTGGCGCGTACGGATTACCCGGAGCCCAAATACAGGACGGCCATCAAGGCCATGACGGAAGGCGACGAAGAAAAGCTCGGAGAAGCGCTGACCCGCATCCACGAAGCGGATCCGACGGTTACGGTCGAGTATTCCAAGGAACTGAAACAGATCATTCTGGGGGGACAGGGAGAGCATCACCTGAACATCGTCAAATGGCACCTGGATCATACCTACAAGGTCCAGACCCAGTTCATGCTGCCACGCATCCCCTACCGGGAAACCATCACACGGGTGGCACAGGCCGATTACAGGCATAAGAAGCAGTCCGGTGGCGCGGGACAATTCGGCGAGGTCCACATGATCATTGAACCCTACATCGAAGGAGCCGCCGATCCGCATATGTTCAAGGTCAGCGGCAAGGAAATCAAGGTCTCCATCCGGCATAAGGATGAGATCGACCTGGACTGGGGTGGAAAGCTCATTTATAATAGCTGCATCGTCGGCGGGTCGATCGATGCCCGTTTCCTGCCCGCAATCCTCAAGGGGATCATGGAAAAAATGGAGGAAGGTCCCCTTACAGGTTCCTATGCACGCGACATCAAGGTCTATGTTTACGACGGGAAGATGCACCCGGTGGACTCGAACGAGATATCCTTCAAGCTTGCCGGCCGGAATGCCTTCCGCGATGCCTTCAGGAACGCAGGTCCCAAGATCATGGAACCGGTATACGACGTCGAGGTGCTCGTACCCGGGGACCGGATGGGAGACGTGATGTCGGACCTTCAGGGAAGAAGGGCCGTTATTCAGGGCATGTCCAGCGAAAAGGGATTCGAAAAGATATCCGTAAAGGTGCCCCTTGCCGAGATGAACAAGTATTCCACGGCGCTCAGCTCCCTGACCGGAGGCCGGGCCATGTACAGCATGAAATTCGCCGAATACACACAGGTGCCGCCCGATATCCAGGAGCAGTTGCTGAAAGCTTACCAGGCCGAAGAATCGGAAGAGTAGGCATTCCGGGATATTGCCGGGCAATCATTGCCATAAATAATATGGCCTTGAAGCAGTTAAAAGTAATTCAGAATTTTTTCAGGGGATCAAAACCTGGTCCCGCCTTCCTTGTTTTTATTGCCATACTCCTGGCCCTTTCGGCTTTTTACAAATACCCTGAAACGGTATTCTACCCGCCCCAATCCATCCATGCATGGAGACAGGCGGACTGTGCATCTCTTGCACTGAACTATTACAGGCACGGAATGAAGTTCTTTCACCCCCGGATCCATCTGCTTGTCTCAGACAATGGTACTTCCGGATATGCTGCCACCAGCGAAATCCCGGTATTCTACTATACTATAGCATGGTTGTATAAAATATTCGGGGTGCATGAATCCCTGATAAGGATCATTAACCTGATCATCTTCCTGACCGGCCTGTTTTATCTTTTCAAGATGCTGCATATACTTTTAAAAGATTACTTCTGGTCGGCCGGGCTCGCCATACTCCTTTTCACATCCCCGGTTCTTGTTTACTATGCGAACAATTACCTGACAAATGCATCGGCATTTGCGCTGGGATTAATCGGGTTTTACCATTTCCTTTCGTTCAGCGAGCATGGAAGAACCTCCTCCCTTTACTATTCTGCCTTGTTCTATCTTCTCGCAGGAGCCTTTAAAATAACCGGCCTTTTTATGCTTATTGCCATTATCGCCTACTTCTTCCTGGAACAGACGGGATTAACCCGGGGCAGCATGAGCGGAATAAAAACCTTCCGTAAAGGGGCCCGGCAGGTATGGCCGTTTTTCCTGGTTGTTTTAATAATATTTTCCTGGATCATTTATGCCAGGTGTTATAACACTATTCATCATGCAAGCCATTTTTCAACGACCATATTCCCGATCTGGAACCTTGACCTGAAAGGGATACAGGGCGTGCTTGAAGGGATCAGGAAGTTATGGTTACCATCTTATTTTAACAGGTATACACTTATACTTATTGGCCTGATGGGATTGTCCATTCCGTTTAATTACAGGTTCATAAATCCTCTTGTCCGGACCCTGACAATCCTGCTTCTGCCCATAGTAATCCTTTTCATAATTCTTCAATTCTGGACATTCAGTCAGCATGATTATTATACAATCAACCTGTACATACTGGCAGTGATGATCCTTGCCGCTTCCTTCAATGGGCTGCAAAACCGGGCAGCAAAGGCATTCAAGAACCATATCCTTAAAGGCCTGTTTGCATTGTTCCTTCTCTATAACGTCTTCTATGCCCGGGAGGAAAGCGGCAAACGTTATGCAGGCTGGTTGAACGAAAACTCCGCATTCCTTGTTTTCCGGGAGATCAGGGAGAAACTGCCGGAATTTGGCATCCATCCGGACGACACGGTGATCTGTCTTCCCGGCTCAGGCCTGCTGTCCCTTTACCTGGTTGATATGGATGGCTGGACCGCCTACGTCGACACCAGGTTTGGCAGGGGTGAGCCAAAATATTATAACAGTGACAGCATCGGAATCCGCGAATCAATCCGTAATGGTGCCCGTTATTTATTTATTATGGGCATTGAAGAGATCTACCGGAAACCCTTTCTTATGGATTTCACCCGTCATTTATCCGGACATTACAAGGATTTACTGGTATTCGACCTGCTTTCAGACGATCGTAATTTCAACATCGGGAACAGGCAGCTTAAGCTGGAGCTGACCTGTGACATGGAAAACCTTTCACCCGACGGCAGGCTTTACAGGACCTCAAATGATTCCATTTTGCTTACCAATGGCATATCACAAAGCGGGGAGCAGGCATTTAACGGCAGCTATTCTTCAAAATTATCACAGGATCACGCCTTTTCATTGAGCACCGGATTCGATAAGGTTACCGCCGGGGAGAGCTTTGTAGTAAGTACATGGATATACGATCCGAAGGATCAATGCAGGATCATTGCATCAGGTGAAAATCCGGACCAGTTTTATTATGGCAGGAGGATGATCGAGGTGGCGGACTCCCTCGGCTGGCAAAAAATAAAGATCGATTTCTTCGTGCCCGCAGAAATGGATGGAAATCTGCTGAATATCTACCTGTTTTACCCGGGTGCTGATTCCGTATACGTAGATGATCTTGAGATTCAGTATTTTAAAAAGCCGGATCAGGGATGGCTCAACGGTCCCGGAACCGGTTCCTGAGCAAACCGCTTCCGGTTTATCTTTTCAAAGACCTGACTTTTACGCCGGGGGCCCTTTCATTTTCATCCGTTTCCATGGAAGAATTCCCGTCAAGAAGGATCTTCCCCCTGCCCGTAATTTCAGCACCGGGATGGATCACCAGCCGGGATGAATCCCTGACCATGATCTTTGCCCGGGGTCCGAGGAAGACCGAGCTGCCCGGTTCCAGAATTAAGCCGCTCTTGTTTTCTATTACCAGTTTTGATCTTCTCCCCAGTACGATGCCCGCGCCCTGATTAACGGTTAGTGAAGTCGGATCTGCAAAAATATTTTCTTCATTGATCATGACGGGATCCACCGGCCTCTGGGGCGTGAGTCCCTGGTCCAGCAGGATTTTCTTTCCCCGCTCCAGGAAGAGTTCCTCGTGCAGCTGAACATCACCGCACCAGCGCACATCCTTTCCCACGCCGGTATCATCCCACCTGATCCTCAGTTTAATGCTTCCATCCCGGAATTGATCGAGGAACTCCACGGATATCCCGTTAAGGTGTATTACCCGGTTGTCGGAGGGGACGGGAGGTTGGGGACGGGCACGCACACTTGCCGGTGTCTGATACGTCAGCACGGGAACGGCCGCCGGATTCCTGTCAATCCCGATCTTATTCCCCGGCTGAAATGCATCCATGGAAGTCCCGAAAAGAGGATACGTACCGAGGTTAAAATCGGACGAATCAGGGTATTCCCCGTTGATTTTTATGTTCTTTGCCAGGAATACTTCATTCCGGTAAATTATCTCATCCTTTTCACCAAGGTCATAAGCCCCCAGGATAAGATTATTATACCCTGTAAAAGGATTGCTTAAATCGTCACGTACGATGCATTCCTGGTTTTCCTCGCTGATCCGGAAATCGTAATTCCCGAAAGCACTGACCGGCCAGGTATAATTGCAGTTCCCTCCATAGGTACCGGGACCGCTGAGCGTTTCCTTTCCCACCTGTATATAGGCATAAAGTCCCTTGCGGGTGGCCTTTTCGTGGTCAATATTTCCTTTTTCCTTCTGATGGTTCTCAAGCCAGAGCCACTGTTTGTTTACCATGTCCGATGAGACTTGCAGATAGGGCAGTTCAATCCGGATGGCATCACCTGTCCTGACGAAATCACGCAATACAAATTCATCTGAACCATGGCTGAAGGCCTGCCCGTATATAAGGTCAGCGTTGATTTCATTTCCACTTGCCGGATCGCGTGCAGAGATCTGGTACAGGTTTTCGGAAGGTTTCCATCCCAGCCTTCTGCGGTCAAATGCACAATACACCGGAGATGACCTGAGATAGCTGCTTAACATGGCATATCCGCCGGCTTCTGACATAAAGGTTTTCGTACCGGCCCCTGCCCCTCCGGTATGAAAATTATTGCCGCCAAGCAAAAGGTGCGAAAACTCGTGCCTGATAAGGTGATAATGGGTATAATCCTTGTCTACCATACAGCTGTAGGAGTTCATTCCCTTCATCGCTTTGATTGGATGCATCTTGATATTAGTGGCACAAAATCCGGCTGAATAATCCCTGGTCATTTTGGAGTTCACCCTCCAGATCACCATCAGGATGTCTAGCAGGGAATCCGGTTCAATTCTCTTTGGCTGCCCCAACCTGCTGGTGCTGATGAAATCAAAATCCCCCTTGTTAACCGAATAACCGTGCTCGGAGACAATATCGTCAGTCCCGGCAGCATTCAGGAAAGCCAGAACCTGATCAACCCCATTGCCCTGCACCCTGTCATAGTCAAGTGTTACAATCCCGGGATAGTGATCGGCAAGAACGATGTATTTGCCAAATGAAGCCTGGTAATAGTACCGGGTAAGAATGCCACGCGGCTCCACCCCTTCCGGTAAACTGTGGTCGAACAGGTATCCGGGATCCGGGGGAAGCGCGCCAGCTTTCCAGCCTCTTATGTTCACCGGGTCGTCCGGGTCGTTTGCAACTTCAGCGTATACGATGAATATACGAAGGGTATCCCGAGCAGGGAACCAGTACCCGTTAAGGCTTTCCTGTCCCAGACAATCCGTAACCGGAAGGAACAGAAGAATTAACAATAAGATTGAAGCGTTAACGTTTTGAGCCTTTTCCATACCTCTGGTTTATCTGTCCGCTTCCCGGAAAAGATAGACAAAACCCGTGTAGGGCTTCACATCGCGGTATACCGTGGCATCCCAGCCCAGGGCATCGATAACGTAATAGTAGACCCCCGGTTCGGCAAAGCTCTTGCCTTTGCCCTGTATGCTGCCGTCCCATCCTTCCCATTCCATACGCCCTTCGGTGTGCTCATATTCGTAGATCTTCCTGCCGCTTCGGTCATAGATCGTGATCCGGAAGGATTTCAGTGATTTTGCCCTCACCACGAAATAGTCGTTGACCCCGTCCCCGTTCGGGGTGAAGACATTCGGTGCATCCAGTTCCGAAGGCACCACATGTATTTCCGGGTTTGTGATGAGCGGGAATGAATCCACGCAACCGGCCTCGCTGTAAGCAATCATCCTGGGGTAATAATAACCCGGAACGTAATAGGTGTAAACGACCGAATCGTTCACATCGGTGGTCGTAACGATCGCATCCTCCCCCGTCTTGGCACTGTCGACAAGCGACCAGACGAATTCAACCCCGTTCTCGGACAGGTTGTGAAACCGTATCTCCAGTGGCGACTCTTCTTCCGGCTTTTCCGACTCCGTCCATGTCCCCTCTCCATCATCACCTGAGCGCTCTTCATAGAACATGTTGAATTCGGCCCTGACATGTACGCTCTCATAAAGCACATTATCCATGCGGGCAAGTCCGAAACTGTCGACGGCGGTCAGGTAAAACCGGGTGTCTTTGGTCGGGGGCCTCGAATAGGGAGGCTGGTTGTAAATGGTAAGGGAAAGGTAGAGGCGGCCGCCGAATATCTCGTACTCCGGATCATCCGAAGTCCATTCGAAGGACATCCCGTTTGGAAGGAAGAGCTTTTCCCCGGTGGAAAGGTCGTAATACGGCATCGTGTCCGCCACGGCGGTGCCTGTCAGCCGAAGAAAATCACAGGTATAACGGTAGGGCATGACCTTGCCGTCCGGTCCCTTTTCCACCTCAACGTAAGGATCGTTCGGAAAGACCCAGGCCCGCAACATGGTGTCAAGATCCGCCGAGGTGATGTGCACCCGGTAGCATCCACCTTCAAGATTACTGGCGGTGGATGCCGTACCGGACTGGGTAAAAAAAGGCGGTCCAAAATTACCGGTAAGGGGATCATACCTGCTCCAGCTGAAATCAAATCCCGGGGTCCCACCCGGGGGTGTCGCGGTCAGGGCGCCCCTGGGCGTGCTGCCCTGTGTCACGGCATGGAAGACAAAGAAGGGATCCGATGCCGGAAAAACAGGATAGCTGAGCGTGCCGGCATAGTTTGCCGTTGAAGAAGTCATCTGGGCGGGGACCGGCAGGGTGCACATTGCCAGAAGGAACATGCCGGAGGTTATGAATATTTTAACGGAAACCGGGCGCATGAAGGCTTGGATGGGATATTCCCTAATTAAACTTAGGGGGACTATATTTTATTATGATCGGCATTAATAAAGTGGCAAAGATAAATAATCCGGGTGAAGAAAAAATCATTAATTTTAGCAGCTTTGGTAAGAGCATGGGGAAAGATTTCTTGAGCGATCTGAATGAGGCGCAGCAGAAGGCCGTGGTGGATTTTGAGGGACCCAGCCTGGTCATTGCAGGAGCGGGCTCGGGGAAAACCCGGGTGCTGACCTACCGGATCGCCTACCTGCTCAGCCAGGGGATCCGGCCCGGGAACATCCTGGCCCTCACCTTTACCAACAAGGCCGCCAGGGAAATGAAGGAGCGGATCGGGAACCTGGTGGGCCCCGACCTGGCCAGGCGGCTGTGGATGGGGACCTTCCACTCGATTTTTGCCAGGATCCTCAGGAATGAAGGCAGCCTGCTCGGATACCCCTCCCGTTTTACCATCTACGACAGCTCGGATTCCAGAAGCCTTGTGAAGAAGATCATCAAGGAAATGGACCTGAACGACCAGATTTACAAACCCGGGGAAATCCATGCCAGGATATCCTCGGCCAAAAACAACCTGATCACTCCCGCCTCCTATTTCTCCAGCGCCCAGCTCATGGAAATAGACAAACGGACACGCAGGCCAAGGATCGCAGACATCTACAAGCTTTATGCCCAGCGATGCAAAAAAGCCGATGCCATGGATTTCGACGACCTGCTGCTGAACATGCACATCCTGCTTCGGGATTTCCCTGATGTGCTGGGAAAATACCAGGAGCTGTTCCGGTATATCCTGGTGGATGAATACCAGGACACCAACTATGTCCAGTACCTGATCGCCAAACAGCTGTCGGCAAAGTTCCGGAACCTCTGCGTGGTGGGCGACGATGCCCAGAGCATTTACTCCTTCCGCGGGGCCAGGATCGAGAACATCCTGAACTTCAAGCACGATTACCCGGGGTACAGGCTCTACAAGCTGGAAAGGAACTACCGTTCGACACGGAACATTGTGGACGCGGCCAACAGCATCATTGCCAGGAACCAGGACCAGATCAGCAAGAAAATATTCTCCAAAAAGGAAAAAGGCGAGAAGATCCGGCTCGTCCGCGCTGCCACAGATCATGAGGAAGGCTACCTGGTCGCCGGCGCCATCCAGGATGCCATCTACGGGCAGCAGATCAGGCACCGCGACATCGCCATCCTCTACCGTACCAATGCCCAATCGAGGATTTTCGAAGAATCGCTCCGCAGGATGAATATCCCGTACAAGGTTTACGGCAGCCTTTCCTTTTACCAGCGCAAGGAGATCAAGGACCTCCTGGCCTATTTCCGGCTGACCGTGAATCCCCATGACGAGGAAGCTTTGCGAAGGATCATTAACTATCCCGCACGCGGGATCGGCCAGACCACCCTCACAAAACTCGAAGAGGAAGCAGCACGAGGAGACGCGAGGATATGGGACCTTCTCCAGGATAACGGGTCGCTCCTGCAGCTTTTCAACCAGGGAACGATCCGGAAACTGGAGGCCTTCCGTTCCATGATCAGCCGGTTCCAGTCCGGGCTCGGTACGATGGAAGCCTTCGACCTGGCCTTTCTCATCGCCGAGAGCTCGGGGATACTGAAGGACCTCCATTATGAGGATTCGCCCGAGAACCTGAGCAAGTACGAGAACATCCAGGAACTCCTCAACGGGATCAGGGAGTTCATGGAATCGCAGGAGGAAGCCGGGCAAACAACGCTGGATGCCTTCCTGCAGAACGTATCCCTGCTGACGGATGCGGATACGGAAAAAGAGGAGGACCGCGATAAGGTCACAATCATGACCGCGCATTCTGCAAAGGGACTCGAATTCAAGTTTGTTTACATAACGGGACTGGAGGAGGATCTTTTCCCTTCGCGCATGTCCTCCTCAACACGCGAGGAACTTGAAGAAGAGAGAAGATTATTCTACGTGGCCCTTACACGCGCCATGCAGCGGGTCACCCTGAGCTATGCAGGCTCCCGGTACCGCTGGGGCGTGCCCGTAAACGGGGTGCCCAGCCGCTTTATCCGCGAAATCGATCCGGAATACCTCGACCAGCCGCTTACCGCTGGATCCGCCACAAACCTGTCCCCCGCCTATGACCCGGATGCAGGAAGCACAGGCTGGCGTGCAGGTACCGGTAAAACCTTCTACCGCGGAGAGGGAAGAGAAAAAACCCGGCCCGGGCCTGTGGAGCCCGCAGCAGGCAGGCTGCAGGGTAAAACCCGGGTCGAACGGGCGCGGCCGGCCATGCCCGAAGATGATTTCAAGGCGGATGACCCGGCAGAGATCCAACCCGGGATGGAGGTCGAACATCCCAGGTTCGGCACAGGCAAGGTGCTGAACCTGGAAGGGCCCGGTGCCAACCGGAAAGCCACGGTATTTTTCAGGGAACACGGGCAGAAGCAGTTGCTGCTTAAATTTGCGCGGCTGAAGATCATCCGTTAGATCACCGGAAAGACACTCCGGTAGATCCATGGAAAGTTCATCCGGTAGATCCCTTCGGCTGATATTTTGAAATCCCCGCGGATTTCTGTTCTTTTGCATAAAACTTTTACGAATGGATTACGATTATAACACCCAGCGCTCCCACATGATCCTCCCGGAATACGGGCGGAACATACAGAAAATGGTCGAATATACCGTACAGATCGAGGACCGTGAAGAACGGAACAGGGCGGCAAGGGCCATCATCGCCATCATGGGAAACCTCAATCCCCATCTGCGTGATGTAAGCGACTTCAAACACAAATTATGGGATCATCTTTTCATCATATCCGATTTCAAAATTGACATAGATTCTCCCTATGAGATACCCACCCGGGAGATACTTTTTGAAAAGCCCAAGCCCGTTCCCTACAGCGAGTATGATATCAAGTACAAGCATTACGGCAAGATCATTGAATTGCTGATCAAGGAAGCTGTGGCTTTCGAGGAAGGTCCCGAAAAGGAGATGCTGATAAAACTGATCGCCAATCACATGAAAAAATGTTACCTGACCTGGAACCGGGAGGTGGTGAGCGATGAGATCATCTTCGAGGACCTGAAAAAACTATCCGGGGGGACGCTTGAAATATCAGAGAACCTGAAGCTTTCGGATTCGAGGGACATCCTTTCCAAGAACAAGAAAAAAAGACCCCAGAAAAAGAAATAACCCCTATGGGAACATTCATCGTGGATGGTGGGAAACCACTTTCCGGTACGCTTACTCCCCAGGGTGCGAAAAACGAGGCGCTACAGGTGATCTGCGCCAGCCTTCTGACCAGGGAAAAGGTCACCATCCATAACCTGCCGGATATCCTAGATGTCAACAACCTCATTTCCCTTCTTGAAAGCCTGGGCGTGGAGGTCCGAGACCAGGGGGACCGGTCCTTAACATTCCGTGCATCGGACCTGGACCTGGATTACCTGAAAAGCAGGGAATTCAAGGATAAAGGTGAAAGCCTGAGGGGGTCCATCATGATCCTCGGTCCCCTTCTGGCCCGCTACGGAAAGGGGTATGTTCCCGCACCGGGAGGAGATAAGATCGGCAGGAGAAGGCTGGATACCCACTTCATCGGCTTCCGGAAGCTGGGCGCCGTTTTTACCCACGATGCAACCGGCAGGTACTATTCCGTCGAGGCACCGGCCCTGCAGGGCTGCTACATGCTCCTGGATGAGGCTTCCGTTACGGGGACCGCGAACATCCTGATGTGCGCCGTGCTGGCTAAGGGGACCACAACCATTTACAATGCCGCCTGCGAGCCTTACATCCAGCAGCTGTGCAAAATGCTCATCCGCATGGGCGCCAGGATCGAGGGCATCGGTTCCAACCTGCTGACGGTGCATGGCGTGGAATTGCTGCAGGGATGCGAACACAGTCTTCTGCCAGACATGATCGAGGTCGGCAGCTTCATCGGCCTGGCCGCTCTCACCAAATCGCAACTCACCCTGAAGGATGTATCGGTGGAAAACCTGGGCATCATACCCGAGCAATTCAGGCGGCTTGGCATCACCATCCGGCAGGAAGGAGACGACCTGATCATCCCGAAGCAGGAGCATTACGAGATCGAGACCTTCATGGACGGTTCCATCATGACCATCGCCGATGCCCCCTGGCCCGGACTCACCCCCGACCTGCTAAGTGTTTTCCTGGTGGTTGCCACCCAGGCCAAGGGCAGCGTGCTGATCCACCAGAAAATGTTCGAGAGCAGGTTGTTCTTTGTTGACAAACTGATCGATATGGGCGCCCAGATCATCCTTTGCGATCCGCACCGGGCTACCGTAATCGGTATCAACAGGCAATACTGCCTGCGGCCCACCATCATGAGTTCACCGGATATCCGTGCAGGAGTGGCCCTGCTCATTGCAGCCATGTCGGCCGAAGGAACCAGCACCATCCACAACATCGAACAGATCGACCGGGGCTATGAGAACATTGAACAACGCCTCAATAAAGTCGGCGCCTCCATCACGCGTCTGTAATTTTTTCTAACTTTGGCCGGGAAACATACAAATGAACATATGAACAAGTCTAAATATTTTTTGCTCCTGCTGCTTTCCGGGATCCTTATCCTTTCCCTTGCTTTCCTGGCAACGGGTGCGCAAAATACCGAAGCCCCTGTAGGAACGGATATCGGGAATCGTGCCCCGGAACTGAAATACAGTTCCCCGGAAGGAAGCGAAGTAGCCCTTTCCTCCCTCAGGGGGAAAGTGGTGCTGATCGACTTCTGGGCATCCTGGTGCGGGCCCTGCAGGTATGAAAATCCCAACCTCGTTAATGCCTACCAACGGTTCAGGGATGAGAAATTCCGGAACGGGAGGGGATTCACCGTTTACAGCGTTTCGCTTGACAAGAGCAGGGAACGCTGGGTTGAAGCCATCGAAAGGGACAGGCTGGAATGGCCGAGCCACGTCAGCGACCTCCAGGGCTGGAACGCGGAAGGGGCAAGGATCTACAGGGTCAATTCAATACCCAGCAATTACCTGATCGACGGGGACGGCATCATCATAGCAAAAAACCTCCGGGGAGAAGCGCTTCATACGAAACTCTCAGAATTGCTGAAATAGGCGGTTTTCACCGGATCCAATTCTGATTAATGAAAATATCAGAAAGTACTCTCCGGGATTATTTCAGGGCCCTTTTCCTGTGTTACATTTACATACTTCTATTAAGGTTACTGGAGCTCTGCTGGATTTCCAGGATCCATATCGTGGAAAGCCTGTTCAGATTTGAGCTGATTGGCTTGCTTACAGATTTTTTCATCGTCAATGCCCTCTCCGCCATTATTCTCCTGTTTCAAATCCTGGCCGGTAAATCCCGCCGCAAACCGGTCAATGGGGTAATCATTACTTTAATTGTTCTCTTCGGTCTCTTCCATATCCTGCTCCTGAAGTACTATGTTTATATACTCAAACCGGTAGATCAATTCCTGTTCAAATATTCTTTTAAGGAATTATTCTTTACCATTTCCACCTCGGAAGTAAATTTTCCGGCAGTGATAATTCTGATTGGCGTTTTCATAGCCATCGCCTTCCTGGTCCCGAAAATCTTCCGTCATGTCCGGATCAATACCCGGAAGGCCGTATGGTTTTTCCCGGTCATACTGATCTCTGTCCCCCTCAGTTTCTATTCCCTCCGTAAGAATGACCGGAACGATAACGATATAAGAAGGAATGCCATCATGAATAAGTCCGTTTTCTTTTACCGGAAAACCATTTCATATTTGCAGCACCGTCATGATGATCTGGCCCTCTCGCACGGACAGATTCAAAGATTCCAATCTGTTTTTACAGGCAAAGAATACAGCTCCGTGGAGTACCCCCTGCTTCATGAACAAAACGTCAATGATAACATCGGCAGCTTTTTCAGCCCATCGGATACCCTGCCGAATTTTGTCATCCTGATCGTTGAGGGACTCGGACAACGGTTCCTGGATACTTTCCACGGGGTACATTTAATGCCTTACCTGGACAGCCTGGCCGGGCAGAGCCTTTACTGGGACAGGTTTTTCACGACCGGGGAACGTTCATTTGCAGCCGTACCATCGATTACCGGATCACTGCCTTATGGTCAGAGTGGATTCACCCTGCTGGATCCCCTTCCCAGGCATATTACGATGATCAGTTTATTTAAAAGATACGGGTACAGCACACATTTTTTTGATGGCCAGGGAGCATGGTTCGACCAGAAGGACAGGTTCCTGAGAGCCAATGATATTGACCTGATTTTTGACAAATCTCAATTTTCTTCAGAATACAGCAAAGTCATGGCCCTGAAAGGCAAATTTTTCTGGGGTTACCAGGACCATGATCTCCTTCAGCAATCGCTGGAGGTCCTGGATACCCTGCCCCCTGGTCCACGGATCGACATGTATTTTACCGGATCGATGCATTCACCCTTCCCGGTGGATGATCCGGCCAGCTATTACGAACGCCTTGAAAATCTTACAGCGCTCTCTGATGTATCCGGAATTGACCGTAAATACCTGGACAAATACCGGAAATACCTGATAACCGTATTGTTTTTTGACCGGGCACTGGAACAATTCATGGAGGAATATGCAAAGCGGGAGGATTTCGACCGGACCATTTTTATTATTACGGGAGATCATCCCATGACGGAAATTCCAATCGAAAATTCGATCAGGCGGTACCATGTTCCGCTGATCATTTATTCCCCGCTTTTAAAAAGATCCAAACGGATTCATGCTGCCGGCAGTCATCTGGATGTTTATCCGACTATCCTGGCCTTCATGAGAGAGAATTATGGTTTGTCAATCCCGGGTGCAGGCACTTGCCTGGGAAGCATCCTGGATACCCTTCAGGAATACAGAAGTCCTTCCCCTTTACCCTTTATGGATGGAAACCGGGCAATAATCGATTATTTTGAGGATGGATGCTACCTGACGCAGGGGGACAGGCTCTTTCAGGCAGATCAAGATCTGAATTTAAGCGCATCCGTCGATCCCGGCAGATTGAAAAAAATGCAGGAAAATCTTGATGCCTATAAACGGGTAAACTGGTATGCCTGCGTGAATGACAGGCTTCTCCCGGATTCAATCTACTTCCATGACCTTTGCTTTAATCAAATACAATCGGTCACTAAAGAAATCATTGATATTTCAGGGTCAACCGAATATTCGGAGATCCTCCCGGCCATTACCCGGCCAAATCAGAAGGAATTGTGTCTTGATCTCAGCTATACACTTAATTTCGACCCCGGATGCTCCCTCCCAACAGGCGTTGTGCAGGTCAACAACCTTGAAGACAGCACCATACTCTGGCAACCCTTCAGCCTGATCCCGTCTGAAACTAATCCGGGAATTCACTCCGTGAAACTCAATGTTAAAACGGATACGAGAAAGATTCAGGATTCAATAATTAAGATTAAGGTGTATTTATGGAATAATAATAATTGCCATGTCCTGCTCGAAAGCCTGAATGCATATCTTTATCAGTTATCCGATTGTAATTGATGCCGTATCCGCATTCATCTCCCGGCCTGACCTGTCAAATTGTCCTGATTTAATAATTGGCAAACCATTTGTTCCGGAAGGGCAGCAACGTATTCTTTTTTCAAACGAAACAATAATGGTAAGCAAGGAAAAGACTCAGGATCAGCCTCTTAAAGACCAAGAAGAAACTGAAACAGGGACTGCGGAAAAACCTGGCAAAAATGTTACCCCTGCTGCAAAATCACATAAGTCCGCCAAAAATAAGGATGATTCTGCCAAATTGAAAGAATTACAGAAGGAATTGCAGGAGCAGAAGGACAAGTACCTTCGCCTTTCGGCTGATTTTGACAATTTCAGGAAACGCACCCTACGGGAAAAGATGGAACTGACCCGGCAGGCCGGGGAAGATATCTTTTTAAGGATCCTTCCGGTGCTGGATGACCTGGAAAGAGCCATGAAGTCCATCAACGATGCCAGGGACATGGAAGCAGTCAAGGAGGGGATGGTCCTGATCCACAATAAATTAAAGGAATATCTAAGCCAGCAGGGTGTGAAGGAGATCGAGGCATTGCACCAGGATTTTAACACGGATATGCATGAGGCGGTAACCCAGATCCCGTCGGAAAAAGAGGAGATGAAAGGCAAGGTGGTGGATGTCCTTGAGAAAGGATACTTGCTGAATGAAAAGGTCATTCGCTATTCCAAGGTAGTTATCGGAGTGTAATGAGCAAGAGAGATTATTACGAAGTACTGGATGTCCCGAAATCTGCTTCTGCCGAGGAGATAAAGAAAGCCTACCGGAAGCAGGCCCTTAAATATCATCCCGACAAGAACCCGGGCGATTCCACGGCAGAGGAAAAATTCAAGGAGGCCGCGGAAGCCTACGAGGTGCTCAGTAACGATGATAAACGGGCTCGTTATAACCGTTTCGGGCATGCCGGTGTCGGAAGCGCCGCGGGCAACGGTTTTGGCGGGGCCGGGATGACCATTGAGGACATCTTCGCCAGTTTCGGCGATATCTTCGGGGATGCCTTCGGCGGTTTCGGAGGATTCAGCGGCGGCGGAAGGAGGACCTCGAGGGCCGTGCGGAAGGGTTCCAACCTCAGGGTAAAGGTCAAACTGAACCTGGAAGAGATCGCAAACGGGGCGGAAAAGAAGATCAAGGTACACAAATATGTTTCCTGTAAAAGTTGTGACGGGACCGGGGCCAGGGGAGGCTCAAGCTATTCCACATGCAGTACCTGCCAGGGTTCCGGCCAGGTGAGGAGGGTTTCCAATACCTTCCTGGGACAGATGCAGACCGTCACGACCTGTCCCACCTGCGGGGGCGAAGGCAGGATCATTGGCGACAAATGCACCAGCTGCTACGGCGAAGGGATCGTGAAGGATGAGGAAATCATCGCCATAAGTATTCCAGCCGGCGTAGCCGAAGGCATGCAAATGACAATAGCAGGCAAAGGCAATGCGGCTCGCAGGGGCGGAGTGAACGGCGACCTCCTGGTCATGATTCACGAAGAACCCCACCCTGAACTATTCCGGGACGGGAGCGACCTCCTGTATAACCTGCACATCAGCATCCCGCAGGCAGCGCTGGGCACACCCGTTGAGATCCCGACGGTGGACGGGAAGGTGAAGATCAAGATCGATCCGGGCACCCAGCCGGGCAAGATCCTGAGGCTGAGGAATAAAGGCCTTCCCGACGTAAACGGGTACCGCAGGGGGGACCTCCTGGTGAGCATCAATGTATGGGTCCCCAAGAATCTTACGAGGGAAGAACAAAAACTTATTGAAAAACTGGGAGATTCTCCTAATTTTATACCCCAGCCGGACCGGAGTGAAAAGAACTTCTTCGAACGGATGAGAAGTTATTTTAAATGATCCCTGTTCAGGATGGTCGTTGTTCAGGGAATTCTCCGGGTCCCCTGACAGTATTTTAAATAACCGGCTAACGATCCCATCATGGATATTTTCACCGCCGACAGCATAGTAAAAAGGTTCATTCACACCACGGCGCTCGACCGGGTCTCGCTCAGCATCCCGAAAGGGAGCATTTACGGGCTCCTGGGACCGAACGGTGCCGGGAAGACCACGCTGATCCGCATCATCAACCAGATCACCGCACCGGATGAGGGACAGCTTTTCTTTAACGGCAAAAGCCTTAGTCCCGACCACATCCGGAACATCGGTTACCTGCCCGAAGAAAGGGGGTTGTACAAAAAAATGAAGGTCGGCGAACAGGTTATTTACCTGGCAAGGCTAAAGGGACTCAGCAAATCCGATGCACAGGCAAAACTCAGGAACTGGTTTGAAAAGTTTGAAATCACGGACTGGTGGAACCGCAAAATCGAGGAACTATCCAAGGGAATGCAGCAGAAGGTCCAGTTCATTGTTACCGTCCTCCACGAACCCGAGCTCCTGATCTTCGATGAGCCCTTCAGCGGGTTCGATCCCATCAATGCCGATATGCTGAAAAACGAGATCCTCTCCCTCCGGGAGAAGGGTTCGACCATCATCTTTTCCACCCACGATATGGGCTCGGTGGAAGAATTGTGTGACCACATCACCCTGATAGACAAGGGAAAAACTCTTATCGATGGCCCCATGGAGAATATCCGGGAACAATACCGGACAAATACTTATGAGGTTGGCTTCCAGGGGGACCCGGAACGCCTGAAAACCGCGCTGAACAAACATTACGAACTGATTGACACAACCAGGGAAAAGGACCTGTTCAGGGTCAGGATACGCCTGCTGCACCATACCACGGACAACGAGCTGCTCTCCCTCCTGCTACCGGTCGTACACATCGTCTCGTTCAACGAGGTATACCCCAGCGTTCATGACATATTCATCCGTGTGGTAAAAGAAAACAAGGGCAAATGAACAAGATCGGCTTAATCATAAGAAGGGAATACGTCACACGCGTACGCAAAAGGTCCTTCATCATCATGTCCATCATCGGACCCCTGCTGTTTGCCTCTTTCATGGTGATCCCGGCCTGGATGGCCATGTCGGAGGACCAGGAAGTCAAGAAGATCGCCATCGTGGACAGCTCGAACCTTTTCATGAACGTCATCCAGAATACCGAATACCTGAAGTTCGATTACCTGTACAATACAAAACTCAACGATATCAAGGATCATTTCAGGGAGGCAGGCTATTACGGGGTGCTGTACATTTCGCACATCGTGGCCTCTGAGCCCAATTCCGTGGTATTTTATTCCGACACGCAGCCCAGCCAGGCTACAACCATGTACATCAGCAAGGCCATCGAGGAATACATACGGGACCAGAAGCTCAAGGCGTATGAGATCGAGGACCTGGATAACATCCTGAAATCGGTTAAGACGAGGATCAACATAAGGACCATTAAAATCACTGACAGCGGCCAGGAAAAAGAGAGTCATACGGGAATTGTGATGGTCGTCGGATATGCCGGGGGCTTCCTGATCTACATGTTCATCTTCATTTTCGGTGCACAGCTGATGCGGGGAGTGATCGAGGAAAAGGTAAACCGGATCGTCGAAATCGTGATCTCATCGGTCAGGCCCTTCCAGCTCATGATGGGCAAGATCATCGGGATCGCCATGGTCGGCCTCACCCAGTTTATGATCTGGGTGGTTTCCACTTTCATCCTGGTATCCATCGCCAGTTCCCTGCTGTTTCCCGAACTAAACATGACTCCCACCGAAACCGTCATCACCCAGGACATCATGTCGGCGGGGACCGTGGAAAACCAGCCTCAGGCTCCTTCCGAGGAGATGACGGAGCTTATGGGGGCCTTCGCCGCCCTGCGCAACATCGATTTCGGCGTGATGCTCGGATCCTTCCTCTTCTATTTCCTGTTTGGCTACCTGTTGTATGCCGCCATGTTTGCTTCCATCGGGGCAGCGGTGGACAGCGAAACGGATACCCAGCAGTTCATGCTCCCCGTTACCATTCCCCTGATCCTTTCGCTGTTTGTACTGATAAATGCCATCAATAACCCTGACAGCTCCATAGCGTTCTGGTTCTCCCTGATCCCTTTCACTTCCCCGGTTGTGATGATGGCACGGATCCCGTTCGGGGTGCCCTACTGGCAGGTTTTCCTGAGCATGGGACTGCTCGTTGCCACTTTCCTGGCAATGACCTGGGTCGCTGCCAAGATCTACCGTACGGGGATACTCATGTACGGGAAAAAGGCAAGCTACCGGGAAATGTTGAAATGGATACGACACGGATAATTATTACCTTTGGAACTTTCAGGAATCTTGGATCTTTCGGAGCAAATACTAAAATCTTCCATTGGTTATGGCCAAAATACTGGTTATCGACGACGAAAAAAGCATCCGGAACACGCTGAAGGACATCCTGGAAACCGAGGAACACGAGGTGATGACCGCGGAGGATGGTGCAGGGGGACTGGAACTCTACCGCAGTGATAAATTTGATGTGGTGCTTTGCGACATCAAGATGCAGGAAATGGACGGGATGGAGGTACTGGAAAAGATCATAGAAGACCCGCAGGACGTGCCTGTGATCATGATCTCCGGGCATGGCGACATCGAAATCGCCGTGGATGCGATTAAAAAAGGGGCCTTTGATTTCCTTGAAAAGCCCCTCGACCTGAACCGCCTCCTGATCACCATACGGAATGCACTGGAACGTTCCGACCTGATCACCGAAACCAGGGTTCTCAAACGCAGGATCGCCAAGACCAATGACATGATCGGCGAATCCCCTGCGATACAAAAAATTAAGGAAATGATCGACCGGGTGGCCCCTACCGACGCCCGTGTAATGATCACCGGGGCAAACGGTACAGGGAAGGAGCTGGTGGCCCGCTGGCTGCATGAGAAGAGCGGCAGGGCATCCGCTCCCTTTGTCGAAGTAAACTGCGCGGCCATTCCTTCGGAACTCATTGAAAGTGAATTATTCGGCCATGAAAAAGGGGCATTTACCTCGGCCATTAAGCAACGAAAAGGAAAATTTGAACAGGCCACCGGCGGAACCCTCTTCCTTGACGAGATAGGCGACATGAGCCTTTCGGCACAGTCCAAGGTGCTCAGGGCACTCCAGGAGAATAAGATCACCCGGGTTGGCAGCGACAGAGACATCGAGGTGGATGTGCGGATCATTACCGCCACCAATAAGAACCTCAAGGAAGAGATCGCGAGGAATGCCTTCCGGGAGGACCTTTACCACCGCCTGAGCGTGATCATCATCCCGGTGCCGACGCTGAATGAAAGGACCGGTGACATCCCCCTGCTCGCGGAACATTTTATAGAGCTGATATGCAACGAGCACGGCATGGCCAAAAAGAAGATCACGGATGACGCCATAAAAGAATTGCAGAAGAGGACGTGGACCGGGAACATCCGTGAGTTCCGGAACGTGATGGAGCGCCTGATCATACTCTGTGACAGGGAGATCAGTGGGAAGGATGTGGCTGCTTTTGCATGATAAGACCGAAGGATGAAACAAAAAAACAGAAATCACCTCTTCTTTTTAGCCGGTTTACTGCTTTTTGGACTGCTGACCTATTTCCCAGTTTTTTTACACCTTGATACCCTTCCCATCCGGATTTACGATGAGGCAAGGTATGCCGTGAATGCCGAGGAAATGGCCAGACCCGGGAATAATTTCCTGATCACACATTACGAGGGCAAGCCCGATATGTGGAATACAAAGCCCCCCCTGCTGATCTGGCTGCAGGTATTTTTCATCAAACTGTTTGGAGTGGGTGAACTGGCCGTCAGGCTGCCCAGCGCCATGGCTGCATTTCTGACCGCAGCCGTTCTCATGCTTTTCTCGCTCAGGTACCTGAAGGACTACTGGATGGGCCTGATCGCGGTCCTGATTCTTATTACCTCCAATGGTTATATCAACGCGCATGCTGCAAGGACGGGGGACTGTGACTCCCTGCTGACCCTCTTTACAACGGTTTACCTTCTGTCAGTTTTCCTCTTTACCGAAACCGAAAACAAAAGCTACCTGCACCTTTTCTTCCTTGCATTCACCCTGGCGATCATGTCCAAAGGCGTGCAGGGAGCGCTTTTCCTGCCGGGACTGCTGATCTGGCTCCTGCTCGCCGGAAAGCTGAGGCTGTTTTTGAACAAATGGTTCCTGATCGATATGCTCCTTTCCGCCCTGGTCATCGGGGGATACTATCTCGGGAGGGAACATTACAACCCGGGATATTTAAAAGCTGTCTGGGAAAACGAGCTGGGAGTCAGATACATGACCACCCTGGAAAATAATAAGCAGGATTTCATGTTCTATTTCAACACGCTGGTAAGGGACCATTTTAAAACCTGGTACCTGCTGATCCCCGTGGGCATTGTAATGGGAATACTGGTCAGGGAGAAAAGGATAAAAAGGATCTCGCTTTACAGCGCACTGATTATCGTTTCCTACTGGCTCATCATTTCCATTTCAAAGACAAAGCTGGTATGGTATGAAGTGCCCATGTTCCCACTGCTCGCCCTGATCGCAGCCGTACCGGTTTACCTGGTCTTTATGTTCCTGAAAAAATCTTCCATCATCACCAGGGTGTTAAGGTTTAATTTCCTTCCCTACGCCTTTCTGTTTATGATCTTCCTGTTTCCCTATGCTAAAATAATTGACAAGGTTTTCCTGCCGGAAGAATACGAATGGGACAAGCATTTGTACCGAGAAAGTTATTTCCTGCAGGATGCAGTGGACGGTAAAAAATCCCTGGACGGGCGCGAACTCTGCTACAGGGGGTACAATGCGCAGCTGCTTTTCTATGCGAATATCCTGGAAGACCGGGGTGAGCAGGTCGTTTTCAGGGACTGGACCTGCCTGGAGGCGGGGGACCGGGTCCTTGCCTCCCAACCCATCGTGAAGGAATACATCCGGCAGAATTATACGTCGGATTCAACCGTAATCGATCACAACCTGGTTGAATATTCCATCCTTGAATCAGGGAATGGAAGGTGACACCACCGGACGGGTATTCAGCAGCAGGCCCCCGCTGTCCTCCAGGACCACATCATCGGATTCCCTGCGCACAAGCACCCGGTCGATGCGCATCCGGCCCCCGGTAAGTATATGGTTGATGTAATGCAGCTTGAGAACATCCCCCGGGTGACGCACCTCAAAGGACACGGAAACAAGTGCCCGGTCCCCCTCCCGCATGATCGTTTCCCTGAAAAAATCCAGCTGCGGGTAATAATAACTGGTCATGCTCGAATCAAACAGGCTGACGAACAGGTTGGTCCTCGGCCAGAGGTCCCTCCCTGCACCCTCGTACCAAAAGGATGCCACGAACCGTCCCGAATCCGGCAGGATGCAGCCGGCGAATTCCGTATAGTATTTTATTTCCCCGGAGAATTCCCCGTTTTCAAGTGAATCGTACGATTCAAAGTAATACCAGTGATCCGAAGTATCCTGTCTGCGGAGTGCGGCTTTCCTGGCCATCCATTCCGCATGTTCCTGCAGGATCCGTTCCAGGCTGTCGGGATACAGGCGGTAGAAAAGCATACTGCGGTTGGAATCAATGGCCACGGATTTCCCGATGATCCTGCTTTCGTTCTCATTCAGTATGCCTTTCCTGTGGCGGACAACAAGAACAGGCTTCACGGGATCCATCCTTTCGAGTACCGGATAGCTGCGGCCGGGTTCCCAGAAAAGGTCCAGGTTGGCAAGCGTCTGGCTGATCGAGGTCCTGCTGAGCATCACGGAACTCAGTGGGAGTCCCGTTTTAAGGCTTGCTATATAGGATTCTTCGATCACCGGGGAACCGTCGCCGATCCAGTAGTTTTCCGATCCGATATGATAATAGGGCATGGGAAGGATTGACTGATATTCTTTCCAGTCATGCCTGTTCACCCAGCTGTCATCGGGAATGGTATTTTCCCGGTCGTTCAGGGTTTCAAATTTATTATAGTAGCTAGCGGGCAGGTCCCTTACCGTAATATAGCCTTCAAAGCCGGCCAGTACAAGGGCAATCATTACGAAATCCCCGAACCAGCGTTTGCCCAGGGAGGTGTACCAATGCCACAGCACATAGATCGTATAGATGTTCATGATGTAAAAGAAAGGGATCACAAACCTCCCGATGGCACGGAACTGCCGGAAGGGTCCCGCGTAATTCAGAATCGAAGGCCGCCAGGTAAACGGGTACCCGAGTGCCATGATGAGGCAGAGTATCCCTCCAAGGAAAAGGACATTCAGGATGAATTTGTCCGTCACGGTGAAGGCCTCCCTGGCTCCCCTCCTGATCCAGCGCAGGATGAGGAGTCCCGCGGATACAAGAAAAACCAGGGTGGAAACAATGCCCACATAGCCAAGTGTCTTGACCGGTCCCACTATGATCCATCTGCCGTAAGGTTTCATCAGGGGAAGGAACACACTTACCCATCGCGTGGTATTGGCAAAGAATCCCCAGGGATATGCGGTCCGGTCGGCTGCGGGATCATGGCTCGCGGCAAAAAGGCCGAAAATCAGGACCGGGATCAGCATCTGGATCAGCAGGTGGGGGACCAGGAATGCGGTTTTGCCGTAAAGTGATTTTGAACACATCAGCAGGAAGAGCCAGAATACGGTCCAGGGCAATGCGACCATGGCCAGGAAGTAGGCATGTTTGAAGCTGATTACCAGGACAAACAGCCCGAACAGGACCGACACCAGGTAGCCCGGCTTGCGGTAAAAGCGGATCATCAAGTAAAGGGCCAGGGGGATCACCCAGGCATAGGCCAGGTTGTAATGGCCGCTCATCCGGTACCACTGGGGAGACAGGAAAGTGATCACGATACTGCCTGCAACGGCATACCAGGGGGGCAGTCCCAGTTCAGCCATCACAAGGTATAGCAGCAGGGCACAGAGGGCAAATGAGAACAGCATCCACAGGTTCAGCAGGCCCAGGGTATGGCCGGAGAGATCCAGTCCCCGGTTTTTCAGAAGCTTGATGCCATTGGTCAGGAAAGTCTGGTTACCGGTATAGAACACCGACTCCCCGTAAGGGTAATTCATCCCTTCGAACATCCAGTAGGAGGAATCGTACTGAATATGGTACAGGCTCCCGAAGGTGCTTTTCAGTCCGTCCCCTCCGGCCGCAAACGAAACCCGGTTGGCCTCAAGGATGTTCCTGTGAAAAAAAAGGAAAATGATAAGCGTTGCCAGGCCCAGGGTGATCCAGGCCCCGGCCGGCCTTGAGAACTTAAGTAAAGTCAGCATCTGTCCTGTATAAAATAGTGTGGTCTTTTCTTTGATTCGTTAAAGAGCCTGGCAATGTATTCCCCGATGATCCCTATGCTCAGCAATTGCACCCCTCCGAGAAACAGGATTGTGAACATCATGGAGGTCCAGCCGGGCGTTGTCTTGCCGAAAAAGAAATTAAGGATGGCGTATATGCCATAGGCCATATCGAAGACAAGAATGATGAGTCCAAGTACAAAGCTGATTCTGAGCGGTTTTGCCGAGAATGAGGTGATCCCGTCAAGTCCCAGGCGGAAAAGCATCCTGCCTGAAAATGAAGTTTTTCCCGCGTGCCTTTCCGGAGCCGTAAAGGGGATGCTGGCCTGCCGGAACCCCATCCAGCTGACAAGCCCGTTGGTATATCGGTCGCGTTCCTCGAGCGCCAGGAAGGCTTCCGCGGCTTTCCGGGTCATCAGACGGAAGTCCGAAGCCAGCGGTTCAACCCTGACGTCCGAGAGAAAGTTAATGAAGCGGTAAAAGGTGCGTGATCTCAGGCGGCCCATGAACCCGACGCCCCGGTTATACTCCCGCTTTGTGTTCACGATCTCATACCCTTCCCGGTACTTCTCAATCAGCCGAGGGATCAGGGAAGGCGGGTGCTGCCCGTCCGCATCCATCGTTATGACCAGGTCCCCGTCCGCTTCCTTCAGTCCCGCATAGATCGCCATGGTCTTTCCGAAATTCTTTGAAAAGGCTATTCCCCTTACCCGGCTGTCGCCTGCTGCAATTGACCTGATCTTTTCAAAGGTGCCATCAACGCTGCCGTCATCAACGAAGATGATCCCGGGATTCAGGTTTCCCGGTCCCCCTGCAATCTTTACCAGTTCCCCGTAAATGAAATCAATGTTATCTGCTTCGTTATGGCAGGGAAGGACAATGCTCAGCTTTTCAGGATTCTTCATGAATCAATCTTGATATTCTCACCAAATTTAACTTAACTCTAAGAAATATCCATATTTATCGGGAAGCCGGACTGCTTTTACCGAAAAAATTACCCTTTATCAGCGCAGTGGTCCCCATTCGGGCCTCTCATTGATTGAAGCTATCTGTTACACAGGGGTTCAAACTGAAAGATCCCGAAATTATGCTATTTTTATGTCATGATTAATACGGAAACAACTGTTGTAGTGCCGGTTTACAACGAAGAAGATGCGGTAAGCATCCCCCTGGAAAGGATCGTTGAACTGAAACTGCATGAAAAATTCGAGTTCCTTTTCATCGACGACGGCTCGGATGACGGCACCGCCGATGTGATCCGCAGGTATCCCGTGAAGCTGATCCGCCATACCTCCAACAAAGGTTACGGGGCCAGCCTGAAAACCGGGATACGGCGCGCACACGGGAAAAAGATCCTGTTAATGGACGGCGACGGGCAGCACGACCCGGCTTACCTGGAGGAGTTGGACAGGCTGCTGGAGGACTGCGACATGGTAATCGGCGAACGCACGGCAGGATCTCACCAGGTCAAAACCCGGAAAGCAGGGAAAAGGATCATCCGTAAAATGGGCGAATTCCTCGTCGAACAGAAACTGCCGGACTACAATTCAGGTTACCGGGGCTTTTATGCCGACCAGATCCGGGCCATGCTGCACATCATGCCGAACGGGTTTTCCTTCTCCACCACTTCCACCCTTGCCTATCTCAAGGAAGGGTATAACATCTGCACACTGCCGATCGAGGTGACCGAGCGGATCGGCCGCAAAAGCAACCTGCGGCCGGTAAAGGACGGGACCAAGACCCTGATGCTCCTGTTCCGGATCGTCATGCTCTTCAATCCCCTGAAAGTATTTGTCCCCGCAAGCATTACGATCTTCCTGGCCGGCTTCGGGTTCGGGGTTTACGGTTACCTGGTATTCGATCGGTTTTCGAACGGGGCCACGGTGCTGACCGTCCTCGGGATGTTCCTTTTCTTCATCGGACTGCTTGCCGACCAGATCGCCATCATGAACCGGAAGAAAATCTAGGTCCCCCATGAAGTCGAGGCACTGGACGGACGGGGAAGTTGAGGCGCACTGGGACCGTGTGGCGGATGTATACATCCGTGAGAATGAGAGGGTCAAACATGCCCATGACCAGCGCTTCCGGGAGACGGTCGGGCACCTGGGACTCTGTCCCGGGCTTAGGGTACTTAATGTTACCAGCCGGGATTGCGAAGCAGAAGATTATATCCGCCGCGAATCGGACGGGGTGGAGGTGGTGAACGCGGAGATCAGCGGGGGACTGATACGGGTGGCTGCAGAGCAGCGCCCGGAGGCAAAACAGATCAAGCTGGAAACGTATTCAAAACTGCCCTTCGGGGACCTGGAATTTGACCGGATCATCAGCCTGGAGACCCTCGAACATGTGGCGGAACCGGACCGGTTCCTTTCCGAATTGTTCCGGGTGGCCAGGCCCGGGGCCAGGATGGTGCTCAGCTGTCCCCCCGCTACCAGTGAGATCCCCTACCGGCTGTATTCCTGGCTCTTCGGGGGACACGGGGAAGGGCCCCATCGGTTTCCGCCTTCGCGGGAAGTGAAAAAAAGGCTCACCGGTGCGGGCTGGAAACTGATCCTGCACCGGGGAACGGTGCTCCTGCCCGTGGGTTCCCCGTGGCTCCAGGATGCCGGCGAATGGCTCATCAGGAAATTGCAGAATACCTTCATCCGTGAACTCGGGATACGGCAATTCTATGTCTGTGAAAAATAAACAGCAACGGGAACTGGAACGGATCATGCGCTCCGGGCTGTGCAACCGCTGCGGGACCTGCGTGGCATTGTCCCGCGGGAAAATAGCATTCACCGGAAGGGAAAGGAAATACAGGCCGAAGCTTGCCGGGGACCTCTCCGGCCAGGAAGCCGGGCGTATCCTGAATGCCTGTGCGGGAAAGACATTTTCCTTCCCCGATTACCGGGAGCATTTTTACCGGGAACCGGCGCATTTCCATACCTACATCGGCCCATACGAGAACATTTTCACAGGACACTCCACGGATCCGGAGATACGCCTGAACGCCGGAAGCGGGGGCATCCTCTCCGCCGTGCTCATCTACCTCCTCGAAAAAAAGAAAATAGACGGGGCCATTGTCACAGCCATGTCGAAAGATAAACCCTGGCTGACCGAACCCGTCATCGCCACCAGCCGGCAGGAGATACTGGAAGCTGCACAGAGCAAATACATCATCACCTCGGTGAATGAGATCCTGGCAAAGAGCCGGGATTTCGAGGGCAGGCTGGCTTATGTGGGACTCCCGGGACAGGTGCAGAGCATCCGAAAACTGCAGAAAACAGCGGACCCCTCGGTGGCCAACATCCGCTACCTGTTCGGACCCTTTTACGGCAATACCCTGTACTTTTCCTCCGTGATAAGCTTCCTCAGAAGTCACGGTGAAAAAGACTACCGGCAGATCCGGAAGCTGTGGTTCAGGTACGGCGAATGGCCGGGGAACATGCGGGTGGAGATGAACAGCGGCAGGATCTTCGAACTGAAAAAGTTCCATGCCAACTACCTGATCCCTTTTCACATCCTTAAGAACAGTCTGTTCTGTACGGACCTTACCAATGAATTCACCGACATTTCGGGGGGCGATGCCTGGTCGCCCGAATACGAGGAAAGGGGAAAGGGATACTCCATTGTCATCCCGCGCAGCAAAACCGGCATGGAAATCATCGATAACATGGTCCGGGAGGGCCGGCTCGAACTGAGCCCCTGCAGCGAGGAAGAAGCCATCCGCATGCATTCGCACGGATACGATTTCAAGAAACGGGGCAGCTTCATAAGAATAGGCTTCAGGAGGATGTTTTTCAGGCCCGTTCCCGATTACGGTTACCGGTTGTCTGGATTCCCGGCCTCCCGCTACCTCATGGAACTGCTGATCAGCAGCCTGTTCCTGCTTCTCGGGACCTGGCCGGCAAGGAGGATGGTTGAACTGTTCAGGCCTGCATTCATCGGAAGGATCTTCGAGCGAATAAGGGACACCTGGAAAAAATCCACCCGGACGATAAAACGGAAGAACCTGGTATGAGTAAGAAAATCCTGAGGAAAACCGCCCTGGTCCTGATGCACAGCCTCGGATTCGTGCTCCTTTATTTCGTGGTCAGGAAGCTGGATTTCGGGATGATAAAGGAAAATTTTGCCCTGTTCAGGACCTGGAAGATCGTCGTGGGACTGGTACTCCTGATGCTGGTCTACCTGATCAAGAACTACCGCTGGCTCACCATAAACAGGGCGTTCGGGCTGAATGCGGGTTACGGGACGCTCCTGGTCTTCTTCCTGTTTTCCGGCCTGCTGAGCTCCGTCACCCCGGGACGTCTGGGAGAATTTTCCAGGATCTGGTTTATTCAGAGAAAATACCGTCCCGGTATTTCCGTTTCAACTTCTTCCGTGCTCCTCGACCGGATATGGGATGTCCTGACTCTCAGCATGATCGGGGGCATCAGCATCATCCTCCTGGTCAGCCGGTTCACCATCGAATGGTACACCCTGGCACTCATCTCCTTTATTTTCCTGGTTTCGCTGGCGATCATCCTTTTCCCCGGCCTGCTGTTCCGGCCGGCTATTCGCCTGGTGGGGGACCGCTCCATACGCGGTGAACTGGAATACATTCTCGGGATCTGGATGAAAAACCGTACCGCGTTCCTTATCCCCGGCTTCAGCACCAGCCTTGCAGCGTTTGCCCTGCTGGCCATCATCCCGGTTATGCTGTCGGCTGACCTGGATGCCCCGGTGCATTACGGTACCAGCGTAACGGCCGTTTCCATCTCCAACATCCTGTCCTTTCTGCCTGTCACCGTTGCCGGGTTCGGCACCCGGGAATTTGTGTTCACCCGGGTCTGGTCCATCCAGTCCTATTCAGCCCTTACCGCCGTTTCGGTTTCCTTCATCTATTTCATCACGACCTACATGGGGTCAATGCTCTTCGGGGGAATCGCTTACCTGGGCTGGATCCGGAAATTCTACAACATCCGGGATATCCGGAGCCGCGGCTAGGACACGCTGCTGCAATGTACAGCCGGTTCAGCGGATAGCCAGTTCACCGGGCAACCAGTTAACCGGACAGCTGTGACTTTAAATAAACGGCCTGCCGGTCTACTGTTTCAGCGGTTCGAAGGCTTAACGGTTCACGCGGTCCTCCCAGGTCCGGTCGACCACCATGTCGAGGGCTTCCTGCTTGGGTGTTCCCGTCCGTTTGCAATACCGCCGGATATCCCTGGCAAGCCTTCTGTCCTGCCGGATCTCATCGGTCAGCATGAACTTCCCATCCTTTTCCGGCATATTTTTCAACCGCGGATCTCCTTCTATAAAAGGATTGTATACATAAATGCCTTTCCTTGCCAGGACATAGTCCGGTTCGGTCAGGTTCTGCCAGTAACCGTATCGGTCCTTTGCACGCAGGAAAATGGTCCAGTAGGATTTTCTGGTCATACCCACATAGTGAATTAAAACCTTCGTATACTGGTAGGTCTGGAAGATGTTGAGAAAAGCGAAAAAACTTAATGCAACGGCCAGCAGTATCCGCCTGCTCAGGAACTGGTCCTTAAAAGCCAGGAGCAATGCTGCAAGAGGGATGGAAAGCAAACCGTAGGTTTCGATCATGGAACGCATGCCGAAGCATCCGCCATACCACCATGACCACCAGGAACTTAACACATAAATTGTGGCAACCAGGTAGATCAGGAGCGGATAAAACAATCCCCTTTGCATCCGGTAAAGCGGGATAAATCCAAGCACGGCACAGAACATAATGGGGGTATATACGAACCATCCTTTCCGGTATGAGATCAGGAAGTCAAGGATATGGGGATTCCCGAAATAGAAGTTGCTCCCGACACTACTGTATGAATTGTAAATGAACTTCCCGCTCACTTCATGCCAGTAAAGGAACTGGGGGATCCAGGGCAGGACGATAGCTGCAATCATCAGCAGCAGAAAAGGGATTGACCTGGCGAATAACCTCAGGCGTTCCCGAAGCTGCTCAAGTGAACCGACCTCCCAGAAAAGAAAAGGGACCAGGAGCAGCACATTGGAAGGCCGGATCAGGACGACCAACCCGTAGAGGAATCCCAGCAGAAGGCTTCGCTTCCATTCCGGCCGCTCGTACCACCTGGCAACGACCAGGAACAATGCATTGATCAGTGAAAAACTGTATGCATGGGAATAAGCCGCGTCCCAGGTGCCGTAGTAATAAAGGTTGGTTCCGATGCCGACCAGGAGAATGCTGAGTGCAGTGACCCCCGGCGGGAAGTAACGGGACAATAATTTCCACAGGCAGATAAAACCGATCGCCAGGTAGAAAAGGGCACTGAAAACCAGGAAAAACTGGTAAATGGACTGAAACCCGTCCCTTGGTTCATGGAATACCGGGGCAAGGAGATGGGCCATAAAGAAAAAGGGACTGTAAAGGTAGGACATGCCCATGGAGGTGATTATGACCTTTCCGCCTGTTTCCGTATCCTGGTACCAGAATTTATTATCTGTCACATAAGTGGTATCTACGGTAAAATCAAGACGGAGATCGTGATGTATGAAAACCGCGGGCAGGTATGCATAATATGAGATGACATCCCATTTGATCACCCCGCGATCCGGGCCTGTATCATCGGTCCAGTTCCGGTGAATGAAATTGGTCCCGCAATAAACGACCAGCACAAGGATGATCACAACCCTGGGGATCTTCTCAGAGCTGAACAGAGCGGTAATTTTATTTTTCGCCATGACTTGATCGGTTTGCAGGCATAAATATAACCAATGCTGCTCAGGAATAAACCAACAGCCGGTGGATTAATAGCAGGAAATGGCTATTTTTATTTCCGGACATGATCCTTGCAACCTGATGAAACGGAACCGTCAGATCACCGGTGGCATATTACTGGCCCTTCTGCTCCTGGACCTTGGTTATTCTTTCTACCAGCATTATCATATGCCACTCGGCGGTGACCTGGGACAGAACATCCTGCCAACCCCTGAATCAGGTTATTACAAAGTCCTGGAAGATCCGCTGGGATTAAATGTCCTTATGAGGGATGAGATCTACAGCAACCCGAACAGGTTTTTTGCCCACCTGACGGCCTCTGCATATTTCAGGAACGTACCCCTTTTCCTGCAAAGATTCACTGAACCCATCAACAGCATTTATTTATCGGCCGCAATCATTAAAATATTTATTCAATCCTTAATCCTATATCTGCTGGCGGCATACATTTCAGGTACCGTGAATGTATCCAGGCTGGAATTCCTCATTGCAGCCGTTTTAGTCACCCCGTTATTCCAGACCTCCGGCTATAACCGCTACATGGGTATTATTGACCAGTCTGCCATTTATGCCATATTTTATGCATTGCCGCTGGGTTTGTTGCTGCTTTTTTTCCTCCCATTCTATAAGAATTACCGCCGGGAAGGGAAACCAGCGCCCGGTATTACCGTTAAAATCCTGCTTGCATTATTAATCCCCGTATTATCGCTGAACGGTCCATTGGTGCCCGGTGTTGTGCTGATCGTATGCCCGCTGGTTTTATTGATAATGTGGATCGGTAATTACAGGCAAACCGAAATGGTACCGGGTTTACAGAGAATGCTATATTCGGCAAAAAAGATACCAGGATTTTACTGGTTTTATTTTGCGACAATCAGTTTTTTTTGCCTTTACTCCTTATACATTGGCCGCAACAATGCCCTGAATATTTCCGGGTCTGTCCCCCTTCTTGAACGGTATTCAAGGCTTCCGGAGGGAATTTACCGAGTATTGACCTCAAAACTTGGATTTCCATTGCTTCTCCTGGCAATCATCACCAATTTGATTATCATTCGCAAACATTACAGATCTGAGGAAACCGGCAGGATAATAAACATGGTCAGATGGACCGGGGTATTTTCATTGATCTTCATCCTGCTGCTGCCCCTTGGAGGATACAGGTTCTACCGGGAAAACATCATCAGGTATGATACCATAATGCCGGTGACAATCGGAATAATTTTTGTTTTCGGACTTACCACATTTTACCTGATCAGGAATATTGCAGGCAGGTACAGAACGGCCTATTTTGCGGGAGTTGTCCTGCTGCTTTTAATATTCACCAATTCAGACAGACTGGATACAAAGGGCTATGAATGTGAACGAAATGCCTTGCAGACGATCGCACATTCACCTGATAAAATTGTCCGGATAAATACGGATTGTCCTGTTATGGACTGGAATATACTCTCTGATCCTGCTCTCAGGGAGCTGGATGGGGATTTGCTTTACTACTGGAATGTAACGGATGAGAAGAAGTTATTCTTCCAGGAGGTTATAAGATAGAGTTATGCATAGGATACCAGTCGTGGATTGAGCCAGAAATCAGGTTTGGAAAAACCTGCTGGTAAGGCTCTTTCTAAAACTGGAAATAGATAAATGGCTGCAGGTCGGTGGTCTGGCTCTGGTAAATCAGGAAGACCAGGATCACGATCAGGATGGCCTTCACCCAGTGAGGCAGCCGTATGAACCAGTTCATGTACCGGTCTTTCCATGCAGATGGCCACCAGTGCATCAGATAACCCAGCAGCAGGATGCCAAACACAAGCTTGTAGGACATCAGGACTTCGGGCACGACCGAGAGGTCCATGCTGTGCCTCAGCTGGAAAAGCATGGTGTTGACCCTGTCCATGTCATCGGCCCGGAACCATATGCGGGTGAAGGTTATGAAGTTGAAGGTCAGGAAGATCCGCCAGGCATGTACGAAAATGTTCCTGCGGTTTTCCCAGGGACTGATCTTCTTCCAGTATTTATAAACGATGAGCCCGATGCCGTTCAGGCCTCCCCATATGATGAACTTCATGTCAGCCCCGTGCCAGAGTCCCCCCAGCAGCATGGTGATCATAAGGTTGACATTGGTCCGGAATTTTCCTTTCCGGTTGCCGCCGAGCGGTATGTACAGGTAATCCTTGAGCCAGGACGAAAGCGACATATGCCATCGCCTCCAGAAATCACCGACGTTTTCGGCCTTGTAAGGAGAGTTGAAGTTCTTCGGAAGCCGGAATCCGAAAAGGAGTGCGACTCCGATGGCAATATCGGTATAGCCGGAAAAATCGCAGTATACCTGAAGGGAATAACCGTACAGGGCCATCAGGTTCTCAAAACCGGTATACAGGGAAGGTACGTCGAAAACCCGGTCGATGAAATTCACGGCCAGGTAGTCCCCAAGGACCATCTTCTTGAAAAGCCCCTTCATGATCATCCAGAGGGCGAACCCGAATTCTTCCCGTGTCAGGGAATATTTCGCATAAAGCTGGGGAACGAATTCCGAGGCCCTTACAATGGGTCCCGCCACGAGCTGTGGGAAAAAGGAAACGTAAAATCCGAAATCGACGACATTCCGGACCGGATGGCACTTCCCCCGGTAGAGATCCACCGTATAGCTGATCGTCTGGAAGGTAAAGAAGGAAATTCCCACCGGCAGGAAGATCATCGAGGCGTCGAAATGCGATCCGCTGACGCTGTTGGCCCACTGGGCGAGGTAATTCACCACCTCCAGGTGGCTGTGGAAGATCCGGTTGAAGGTATCCGTGAAAAAATAGGCGTATTTGAAATAGGAAAGCACACCCAGGTTAACGGTGACGCTCAGGGCAACCATAACCTTCTTCCAGGATTTCTGCCTGAAATGGTGGATCGCCAGCCCGATGAGGAAATTTGAAATTGTGGAAAAAATCAGCAGCAGGAAAAAGAGCCCGCTGGTCTTGTAGTAAAAAAAGAGGCTGATCAGGAAAAGATAGGAGTTCCTGAGTCCCCTCCGCTTGTATATCATTGAATAAACCGCCAGGGTGACCAGCAGGAATGTCCAGAAATACAGCCTGGTGAAAAGAAGGGGTGCATCCTGGTTATAAAGAAATATGTCCTTCAGGAATTTCAAGGCCGGCGGATTGTCTGGTTGGTGTAGTCGATGAAATTATCGTAGGTCTTTAAAAAGGCATTGAAAAACAGGTCGCCCATGAGCAGGTAGCCCTTCTCGGTGAAATGGATCCTGTCCCTTTTCGCAAGGCCGAAACGCTGCCAGACCACGATTGAATTGAGTCCCCCCATAACCGTATAAAAATCCCAGACCCCGCAGTTATGCTCTGCCGCCAGTTCCAGGATCACATCCCTGAGCCGGGCCGTATTCGGATTGATGTACTTCCGGTAAAGATAACTATCATTCGGAACCGTAAGCAGCATTGCTGCTTGCGGCGCTGCATCCCGGATCCTGCAGATCAGGGAATCGTAGCTTTGTTTGTAGGCAGCGGGATTGAAATAGCGCGTATAGGCATCGTTGGTCCCCAGCGAAAGGATGACCATGTCGGGTGAAAGCGCTGCCAGCTGGTCCGGCAGAAGCTGGCATGCAAGGAAAGATGGAACCTTGGCCCCGTTGACACCGATCGAATGGTATACCAGTCCCGGGTCATCCGTCTCCAGGCTTATCCCGAACAGGGTGAACCTCTGCTGGGACGGGGATGTCCGCCTGAGGGAGATCTTCAGCCTGTCCGCATAATCCTCCAGGTTCCAGGTCAGCGTACCGGGACCGTTTTTTTCCGCGTTTCCCGCCGCATTTTCCGCATGAATGCTGCAGGCATAGGAAAGGCTGTCATCCAGGAAGAAGATCCTGACCCGGTCGAAATCATAGGATACCGCATTGCCTTCGGGAAAACTTATGCTGATCGTGGAGGAAGTGTCGAATGTCGTGACCGAGATCCCGGTGAGGCCTAGAGGACAGTCCCCCGCCTGCCGGCTGTTCCGGCAGGAAGTCCATTTCCCGGTGTAAGCGACCCGGTAATTCGAGGGATTGTTCGTTCTTGCCACGGAATAGGGAAATATCAGTCCCCTTCCGGCATTACTGCCCGGCTGGAACGTCTGAAGCCTGCTGCGTATCCTGTCCGGGTAAATGTCGGCCTGAATATGCGAGCCCCCGATGTGCACGATGGAAAGACGGTTGTCACCCTTACTCACCATCCGGCTGAAACCGGCCATGAAATTTTCCCACGAACTGCTGTCCCCCGGGAATACGATCCGGTTCGAATCATATTGAATAAAATCGTATTCCGGGATATCGTAGGGGTAATCGGGGACCTGGGCGAAAACCGGAAGTGTAATGATTGCAAATGCGAGGAGGGGAAGTATACGGATGGCAGGTGTACGAAAGAGAGGCGCAAGGAAGGAAATGACGAATACCGGAATGGCCCTGGCCATTCCCGGTACAGGGAAGGTGAGCGTTCTAATTAAGCGTACTGACATAGGACCTGTAATCGTGCATGAAGGCATTGTAGAACATCTCGGCAAGCACCCTGGCGCCACGCTCATTGAAATGCACAAAATCGGAAGTAGCCAGGGGTGGCTGAGCGTTAACCCAGCTCGGCATGGAATTCCTGCCTCCCATTGCACTGTACATATCCCAGAAAGCACAGTCGGATGAAAAGGCGGCATTTCTGAGTGCGTCCCGGATGTTTTCCAGGTTCGGGTAGGTAACGAATCGGTCTTTTTCCCTGACTGACATGTCCGCTACCCCGATGACGATGATGGAGAGGCCGGGAACGAGGGACTTCAGGTGGGTCAGTTCCCTGCTGAACCATTGCTCATAGTAGGCATAATTATCGGAGATATAGGGAACGACGTTGCCCCCGAACTGGAGCAGCAGCAATCTGACGTTCAGGCTGTCGTACATTTGTTTCAGCAGCTCTTCGTCCATCTTGCTGAATACCAGTCCCGCGCTCCCCCGCAAGGGCACATTGTCCACGCTCAGTCCCCATTCACCGTCCAGCGCTATGCCGTAAAAATCCGGGCTGCAGGTGGACTGGAAGGTGAAGGTGAGATCTTCCGGCGTTTCATCGAAGGTCCAGGACTTGACCTGCAGACCGTCCGAAACCTCGAGGTAATCAGCATCAAAGAGTTTACCGTCGGAATATACTTCGAAATATACCGGCTGGGTGGCATTCCCGTAATAAATCCGGCAGTCCCTGAACATCCGGGTCAGGCGGTAGGTCCTCCGTGACTGCTCCAGGGTGATCCAGGCCTTCGATACAACGGTATCGGCATCGATTCTGTCGGGATAAGGTGAGAAACGGGCAAAACTCCCGAGCACGCCGAAGCGGTTGTGGTTCAGGGTGCTGTCGGCATTGCCGAATGCGGTATAGCGCAACCAGCTGTCGGAAGCCGTATGCCGGAGCGACATCTGGTACCCGTAAAGCTGGACGGCGGGCTGCAGGCCGATCCCGGATCCCCCGAACTGGTCCTGCAGCTTGTAGCGGATGAAAGAGGTCATCCGGTCGCCCTCGATCTGGGAATCCCCGTAATGCATGATCCTCAGCCTGTTGCCTGTATTCTTCAGCCTTCTCATCCTGCGGAAGAAGGGATAAAGCATCGTGCTGTCCCCCCCCGGGTATTCAATCGGGTGGACGAGCATTTTAAGACTCTCTGCGTCCGCACGGAGGGTGTCGGGAAGGGATGCCTCATCGGGGATGGTTTCAAGCATCGCCATGTAGGCTGAATCGCTGATGGCGCTGCTACCGGTCAGGATCGCCGAAATATCCGCATAATGCACGCTGTCGGGTCCGAACAACTCGTTAAGCGTGAGGAATTGAAGGGTAAGGGATTTACCGATCCGGATCCCCTCCTTCGGGAAAACAAGGGACAGGAGAAAAAGGACGGCCAGAACAGAAAAAACAAATGCCAGAATTTTTGGTGGTCGCACCATCTTATTCTTTAGGCTTAATCCGGATCACCATTCCCTCTTTGATATCATTCCCGTCACCCAGGTCATTCAGCTTTATGATATCGCTGTCGGAAACCCCCGGGTATTTCCTGGCAATATCCCAGAGAGTGTCTCCGGATTTTATAGTATAAAGCACATAATCCTCATCCCTGCCCGGAAGCTGCCGGGCCGGGCCGGCATTGGTTTCAGCCACTTCCTTGCCGATGCTTCGCTGCTTTTCGACAAAGCTCATGGTGTTGATTTTCCGGTAATTATCCGCCTTGGACTTCGGTACGAAAATGACCAGTTTGCTTCCTGCCCGTATGGTCGAACCGTAGATGTTGTTCCAGTACTTGAGATCCGATAACCTGACGTGGTACCATTCGGAAATATAACCAAGATTATCGCCGGACTTGATCGTATAGGTAAGCCTGACCATATCGGGAGAGGGAGGTTCGGGTACGTAATTGGAGGTGTAATAGGAAGGCGACCTGGTTTGCTTTTTAGGATTGAAGTAGACCGAATCGTTCCAGGCGAATATGGAATCTTCAAGCACAATGAATTGCATGGAGTATTCCGCCGGGATTTTCAGTGCATAAGGTTTTTCCTTGCCGGGAATGATGTCCCATTTATACTGGGGATTGATGTCCCTCAGCATTTTCTTCGGGATGCCGAGCACGTGGGATACCTGGTCAAGGTGCAGGTTGTCCTGTATCATGATGGTATCGACCGGGATGGGCAATTCCAGCGGTTTCGGATAGAGCCCGTGTTCCCGGTAATAATTCATCGTATAGGTGGCGGCCACGAAAGCGGGCACATGTCCCCTTGTCTCCCGGGGAAGGAAATAATAGATGTCCCAGAAATCCCTCTTGCCCCCGGATCTGCGGATGGCCCGGTTTACGTTCCCGGGCCCGCAGTTGTAGGCAGCGATCACCAGCATCCAGTCCCCGTAAATCCCGTAAAGATCCTTCATGAACCTTGCTGCGGCATGGGTTGATTTCACCGGGTCGCGGCGCTCGTCCACCAGGCTGTTGATGGTCAGGCCGTACATCCTGCCGGTCCCGTACATGAACTGCCAGATCCCGGTGGCCCCCGCCCTTGAGACCGCCCTGGGATTCAGGGCGGATTCGATGATGGAGCAGTATTTCAATTCCAGCGGTATGCCGTAGTAATCGAAGATCTCGTCAAAGATCGGGAAATAATAATCGGACAGTCCCAGGAGCACCTCCACCAGTTCCCTGCGCTTCCCGGTATAAACCTGGATGTAATTCCTCACCTGCCTGTTATAGGTCAGGTTGACCTTCACGGGAAGCCTTGAAAGCCTTTCGATGTAAATGGAATCCGGGAACTGGGGGTAAAGGGAATCCGCTACTGATGACCATGTTGAATCGGGTTCCTGGCCAAGGCTGTTCTCAACGTACCAGAGATTGACCAGGCTGTCGAGATTATTCTCGAAAGCCCCGGAAAGAATACCGATCTCCAGGCTGTCGGAAAGGCTCATTTCCCCGGGGACAACCCGTATGGTATCCGTGGCGGCATGCGACGGCCGGAAAGGTGCCAGGGCTATCGACATGAAAAGGATACTAAGCAATTTGCTACGCATGTCAGTGTAATTTCAACAGCACAAAATAAGGGATTTCTAGAAACTTAGGCAACAGCGCAGCCCAAAACCGGTGGAAGAAGTACCCGGGCCGTTCATTGCGGCATTGAAAAAGGAGGGTTCTGTCATCACCGGTTCGATCATCACCGGTTCGACCCTGAGGGAAATGTCATCGCTGATGTCAAAATTGATCAGGTAGGCATCCACGCTGGCGTCCACGATCTGGAGGGCATAGAAACCCACCGTAAGGATGATCATGAGGTTCTTGTAGCGCAGGTGGGCATTTTTATACCATTCCACCTCCCTGATCGATCTCCCCTCCCATTCCTGGTAGCTGTTGTCCGTCATAAATTTGTACAGGTCAAAATAATACCTGTACTGTCTTGAATTCCAGACGGCTCCGTAACCGAATCCCCCGAGTCCAGCATAAACCAGCGGCAGCTTCCAGTACTTCCGGTTATAGATCTGTCCCAGGCCGGGCAGCACGGCCGAATACATGGCCGCCTTGTGCGGTGAGTGTTCGCTCATGAGGGAGTCCACCGAGATGGTATCCGCCTGTACGACATGGAACCCGGATTCCTGCGCCTGCAGGGACGTGCAGAAGAAAGCTACGGCCAGGGAAAGCATGGCCCCGGGGAACCCTATATGTCTGATTATTTGCAGGCCGCGGATGATTATTTATCGCTGATACGATCCAGCCGGGCCAGTATCCGCTCGAGATCCTGGTCCGATGCAAAGGGTATAACGATACGGCCCGAACCTTTATTGTTCCTCCGGAATTCGACGGGGGACTCGAAAAAGCGGGAAAGTTGTTCCTTCAGTTGGTTATATTCACTCTTCTGGGAATCCGTCTTTTCGGCTGACTGTCGCGGTCCCCTTGCATTCATGGTGCGCCTGACCAGTTCTTCCACGCGGCGGACCGACAGGTCATTCCTGACCACCTTCTGGTAGATCTCCAGCTGAATGTTCGGATCGGGCACATTGACAAGGGCGCGGGCATGCCCCATGCTGATCAGCCGGTCGCGGATGCCCAGCTGTATTTCGGCCGGCAGCTTAAGAAGGCGGAGGTAGTTGGCAATGGTGGAGCGTTTTTTCCCGACCCTCTCGCTGAGGTTTTCCTGGGTCAGGTTGACCTCCTCGATCAGGCGCTGGTAGCTTATGGCAACCTCAATGGAATCCAGGTCTTCTCGCTGGATGTTTTCCACAAGGGCCATTTCAAGCATGTTCTGGTCCTCCGCTACCCGCACATAGGCAGGGATGGTCTCCATTCCCGCTATAATCGCTGCCTTCAACCTTCGCTCACCGGTGATAATCTGATAAGTATCCCCGTTTACCCTGCGGACGGTAATGGGTTGAATGATCCCGATTTCCCTGATGGAGCTTGCCAGCTCCCTGAGGGATTCCTCGTCAAAAGTTTTCCTGGGCTGAAAGGGATTGACCTCGATCTTTTCAATATTGATATCGTTAATGGCAGCCGGCGGGGCCACCCTGCCCTGGGCGGCATCCTCCATCAGGGCTCCCAATCCTCTCCCCAAAGCATTTTTTTGTACCATATTCCCCGGTATTATTCGATTACCTTCTCAGTATTCCTGATCAGGGTTTTATCGTTTTTCTGCATCAGTTCCCTGGCCAGGTTCAGATGCGAGACAGCTCCCTTGCTGTCCGCGTCATAAAGGATGGCTGGTTTCCCGAAACTCGGCGCCTCGCCCAGCTTGATGTTCCGCTGAACTATGGTCTCAAAAACCATCTGCTGGAAGTGTTTCTTGACCTCGTCGACCACCTGGTTGGAGAGCCGCAGCCTGGAATCGTACATGGTCAGCAGGAATCCTTCGATCTCGAGATCGGGATTCAGCCTGGTTTGTATGATCTTGATCGTATTCAGCAGTTTCCCGAGTCCCTCCAGCGCGAAATACTCACATTGCACGGGTATGATCACCGAATCGGCAGCCGTCAGGGCATTCACCGTGATCAGTCCCAGGGAAGGAGAGCAATCGATCAGCAGGAAATCGTAATTATCCCTGACCTTCTCGAGGACCTTTCGCAGGACTCTTTCCCGCTTCGGCAGGTTTAGCATCTCGATCTCGGCTCCCACCAGGTCAATGCTCGATGGCAGGAGGTCAAGTCCCTCTATCTCCGAATTCAGTATGATGTTCGCCGGATTGACCTCGTCGATCAGGCATTCGTAAATGGTGGTCTTGATGTTCTTGGTGTCAAAGCCGATCCCGGAAGTTGAATTCGCCTGCGGATCTGCATCCACCAGCAATACTTTCTGTTCCAGCACAGCCAGGCTGGCTGCCAGGTTAATGGCAGTCGTGGTCTTCCCTACCCCGCCTTTCTGGTTTGCCAATGCTATTACTTTTCCCATCCCTTTTCTTTAGATTCCTTTATTTTACGTGGGATTCAAATTTAATAACTTCTGCAGCTTTGCCCGGGATTTCGCCGGACCTTATTGTAAACATTTTCCCATGCAGTTGTTAACACCTTATTAACAATGCTTATCTGTCTGTATTTAAGGAACTTATATTAATGTCGCCGGGGCCGGATCCCGTCCTGCGACGGAGGTCATTTTTGTCCGGCAATTTATCCGGTCCGGTTTAAATATTTCCTTTTTCATCCCCGCATCATATTTTTTTCTGATATTTGAAACGTTAATTTAACCTTGAATTAATATACATGCCGAAGAGCAAATCCCCTGACCACCCGTGGCTGGTCCTTGTAAATCCGAATGCAGGAAGGCGCAGGGGCCTGCTGGACTGGGAAAAGATCTCGGGGCATCTCAACCATTACAATCTCCTGTACACGCCCGTTTTCACGGAACGACCGGGGCACGCCACCGAGATCGTAACCAAGGCTGTCGAACAGGAAGGATTCCGCAGGATCGTCGTGGTTGGCGGTGACGGGACCATGAATGAGGTCGTGAACGGGGTTTTCGGCCAGAAGCGCTTCAAGACCACGGATATCACCCTGGGCATGATCACCGTCGGAACCGGAAATGACTGGGGAAGGATGTTCGGGATACCCGCTAACTATGAGGAGGCGGTAAAGATCCTGACCCTTAACCAGACCTTCATACAGGATGCCGGGATGGTCAGGTACTGCAATGAGGATGTACCGGGGAACCGTTATTTTGTAAACATCGCGGGAATGGGATTCGACGCGGAAGTGACCCGTAAATCGAACCGGTTGAAGGAGAAAGGACGGGGCGGCGTTTTCCTTTATTTTATGAACATTTTAACAAGCCTGCTCAATTACCGGCATGTGGAAGCACTCATCAGTGTCGACGGTCTTGACGTGGTGAACAAGATCTTCAGCATGAATGTCGGGATCTGCCGGTACAGCGGGGGTGGAATGATCCAGGCGCCCAATGCCGTGCCCGACGACGGGCTTTTTGACCTGACGGTTATCCGGAAACTCAGCAAACCCAATGTGATCCTTAGCCTGAAGAGGCTTTACAACGGGACCATACACCTGCATCCCAAGGTGGACAGCTATACGGGAAAATCCATCCGGGTCGAATCGAGGGATATGATCCGGCTGGAAACGGACGGGGAATCGCTGGGACACACTCCCATCGAGTTCAGCATCATCCCCAGGAGCGTTAAGGTGCTCACCGGGTACTTTACCAATTAGAATTCCCCTTCCAGGGATACCTCGAACATTTTCGGCCAGTACTTCCCCGTAACATAAAGAATGCGTTTGGCAGGATCCCATGCAATCCCGTTAAAGACGTCGATCTTCCGGCTCCGGTCTTTAGCCGGGAGTATTCCCTTCATGTTGATTTTCGCTGTGATCTTTCCCGTTTCCGGATCGATGATCACGATCTCCTCTTCCCCGTAAATGTTGGCAAAGATACGGCCTTCGATGTATTCCAGCTCATTCAGCCGGCTGACCGGTCCCCTGTCGTCATACACCTCCAGTTGCCGGACCTCGGTGAAATATTCGGGATCCATGTAATAGATCCGGTTGGTTCCGTCGCTCATGATCAGGTACTCTCCGTCGTAGGTGAGTCCCCAGCCTTCCTCGATCTCGTAGTAAACCTTCTGGATCCTGCGGAAAGTTTCTTTCTCATAGACAAAGCCGACCTGGGATTTATAGGTGAGCTGGTAGATCCTGTCGTTCAGCAGGGTGATCCCCTCCCCGAAGATGTCATCCGGGAGGTTCAGCATCCGGACCGGTTCACCGGTCCTGATCTCCGTTTTCCGGAGTGAGGATTCGGTCCACTGTCCCGTTCCCTCATAGAGGAACCCGTCGTCGTATACGAGTCCCTGTGTATAGGCCTTCGGGTCATGGGGCCATGTGTTCAGCAGCCGGTATTTCAGGTACCGGGGGGTAATGTCTGAGAGGATGACAATGCTCAGGTCATGGTACTCTTTCCGGCCGTCGGCATAATAACAGATCAGGCGAAGGGGCCAGGTGCCCACACGCAGGTTTTCGGTGGACCATTCATATGCAAATGGTTCCCCGTGGAGAGTATGCTGCCGGTCACCGCCTGCAAAAAATTGGACAGAGTCAATGCCGGGGAGGGTATCCGTCACCCGTTCCAGCCTGAGCGGGATCTTCTCTCCCAGGCTGAACTGGCTGTTATTTGCCGGTTCCGCAACCCTGGTACCGGAAACCCGGGCTGCCTGCACTGCTGAAACCCGGTTCTCCGCACCGGACTTGGGTTGCACCTTTTTTCCGCAACCGGCGGCAAGGGTACAGGACAGGGCAAGGAGCGCAAGTCCCCCGAAAACAGGTCCGGTTATCCGGAAGATTCCCGTCAGCCGATGAATGGTGCGGCCCCTGCCAGCCGGATAAAACGTGGTCCCGGAAGCATCCGGTTTCCGGCTTATGGAATGTTGAAAGGCGGATGGCATGTCAGGGATTCCTTGAACGACGTTTGCGCCAGCTTCCGGATTTGCCGTCGCCCTGTTTTCCCCCGGCTGCTTTAGCGGGATTTGAGGCTTCCGGGTTAAGCATCTGCCATACCGCGCTCCAGCCCGGGAATCCGCCCAGGTTCCGGTCGTCGATATACAGATCCGCATCGATCTTCCGTGAGACGCTACCGTCGAATTCCTCTTCGGGGTAATTTTGGTTCACTGCATAAAATTCGACGTCCCTTTCCCTGCAAAATTCAACTGCATCGTCGAGTTCCTTCCCGTAGCGGTAGGTCCACAGGATCAGCTGGTGATTTTTCTTCTGCAGTTCCCGCAAGGTTTCGAACGCAAACAGCAGTTCCTTGCCGATCGCCGGATATTTGTGTTCCACGATGGTACCATCAAAATCAATGGCTATTTTCATACGGTAATGATATGGTTTTAATCCATAAAATTACGAATTGGAACGTATGAAACAAGCACCTGCATTTCCTTTCGTCCGAATGCAGGGTTTAACCTGGATAAGCGGGATCGTACCGCGGCCCCAGGTTGATACGTCTGCAGAGCAAAACTCAGAGGAGGGACAGGTAGCGTTCGCCGGTATCGTAATTGAAGCCGAGGATACGGCTTCCCACGGGAAGTTCCGGTATTTTCTTCGCAATGGCTGCGAGGGTTGCACCGGAAGAAATGCCTGCCAGCAGGCCTTCCTCCCTGGCAGCACGCCTCATGTACTCAAAAGCCGAATCACCGTCCACCTGGATGGTCCCATCGATCCATTCCCGGTGGAGGTTTTCAGGGATGAAACCGGCCCCAATGCCCTGGATGGGATGGGGACCGGGCTGGCCCCCGCTGATGACGGGAGAGTCGGCGGGCTCAACGGCAAACGTCTTCATCTTCGGGAATCTGGATTTCAGGACCTCCGAGCAGCCGCTGATATGCCCCCCCGTCCCGACCCCGGTGATCAGGTAATCGAAACCCTCCGGGAAATCCCTCAGTATTTCCTTTGCCGTGGTGCTGCGGTGGATCTCCGGGTTCGCCTTATTCTCGAACTGGGAGGGCATCCAGGCGCCCGGAATTTCCCGGGAGAGTTCTTCGGCCCGGGTTATGGCCCCCTTCATTCCCTTCTCCCTGGGGGTGAGTTCAAATTCGGCCCCGTACAGTTCCATGATCTTTCTTCTTTCGAGGGACATGGATTCGGGCATTACAAGGATGAGCCGGTATTTCCTGACGGCCGCCACCATGGCAAGCCCGATCCCGGTATTGCCGGAAGTGGGCTCAATGATCACCGACCGGTCATTCAGAAGGCCATTCTTTTCTGCATCTTCGATCATGCTGAGCGCTATCCTGTCCTTGATGCTCCCCCCGGGATTTTCCCGTTCAAGCTTGATCCATACCTCGTACCCGGGCGGGAAAAGCCTGTTGATCCTCAAATGGCCGGTATTGCCAATGGTTTGAAGAATGTTGTCTGCTTTCATTTTTAGATAGTTTTGGTTTCAGATGATCCAGTTGATTTGTCCGGAGATCTCCTTGCTGTCCCTCACCTCGACGTGATGTTTCTGGTATACGACCGAGTATGGCACCACGCTTTCGGTCAGCCAGACATTCCCCCCGATCACGGAATCATGCCCGATGATGGTATCTCCGCCAAGTATGGTGCTCCTGGCATAAATGATCACATTATCCTCTATGGTCGGGTGACGCTTCTGGCTGGCCATGCTTTTCCGGACGAACAGGGCACCCAGGGTGACTCCCTGGTAGATCTTGACGTTGTTCCCGATCTCCGCGGTCTCGCCTATCACGGTCCCCGTCCCGTGATCAATGAAGAACGAATCCCCGATCTTTGCCCCCGGATGAATGTCCACTCCCGTTTTCCCGTGGGCATATTCGGTCATTACCCTGGGCAGGACGGGCACCCCCAGGACATGTAATTCATGCGCCAGGCGATACACGGCAATGCTGAAAAAACCCGGGTAGCAGAGGATCACTTCCCCGATTGACTCTGCGGCAGGATCAAACTGCATAAAGGCATCGGCATCCTTCATCATGAGTTCGTGTACGGCAGGCAGCCGGTCCATGAACTCCCTGCAGATGCCGGCCGGTTCGCGATCCAGTTTTTTCCTCAGGGGCAGTATGAGCGCTTCCAGTTCCGTCCCGAGTTCCTTCAGTTGTTCTTTCAGTTCCCCCAGGCTCCGTTTATTTTTTGTGCGGAAGGGAAACAGCAGATCGATCGTCTTTTCCACAAAGGCGTGGGTATCGCTGCCGGAGGGAACTTCGTTTGCATATGCCTGGCTGGCTTTATGCAGGAAATGCGGGAATTTTTCGATACCGTGTTCCATATGAATTCGGTTAGGGGGAAATTAAACTATGTAAAATTAAGTAAATACTGCACGCGTCAGGAGGGAAATAATTATATGGAAATAATTTGGAATGCCTCGCCGGATTCGGACCCGCTGATTGCCGTCCGGGCTGCCGGCAATCCCGAAAGCCATCTGGCATCGTTAATTCCCGGGGGCATTGCCGGGGAGGTTGAAGCTGTATTTGAATGAAAATATATTGGAATAAAGGGCGATGGACTGGTCCGCAATATCCGTAAGCGCATAATCGACGACAAAATTCCTCCAGTGGATGCCGATCCCCAGGCTGGGCTGGAAATCAAAAGAATTCTTTTTTTCGAAATCCGGTACGATCTGCATATTTCCCATTCCAAGCCGCAGGAATACCAGGCGGTTATAATCCACTTCAAGTCCCATGTGCGGATCGATACTCAGGAATGAAGTGCGCACGAGTACGTTCCGTTTGCCGTCCAGGGTGATGTCTGTATCCAGTTCCGCCGACAGGGTGAATTTTTCATGCAGCCGGAAGGACCTGGCACTTCCCATGATCAGCCTGGGAATGGTCAGTTCGAGCGAATTCCGGGGGATTTCATTACCGGTGCTGGCAAAGACCTCCTCAAGGCTTTCCGTATTGAAGCTCCAGGCATTGAAGGTGGAAGTGGCATCCCGGAGGATCGCCCCGAAGGTCCACCGCTCCATCCGGTATCTGCCGGCTACATCAAATCCGAATCCCCAGGCCCTGGCAAAATCCCCCGTTTTCCGGTAGATCAGTTTGACGTTGCCCCCGTAGGACAGGTTGCTGATCTTCGAATCCCTTGCGTAGGAAAAGAGAAAACCGTAATCGGCGGCCGAGAATTTGCTGATCCGGTCGTAGCGGATGTTGCCGTCGTTGTCGACCAGCTCCAGGGTATTGGGAATATCGTCCACCCCGAAGCGGATGATGCTGAATGCCCCTGCGCTCCGGTCATCGATTCGGATGGCAAATCCGCCGTAATCGTATTTTGCGATACCGGCAAAATATTCCGCATGCATCAGTCCCCCTTCAGCATCCCTTTCCAGGCCGGTCAGTCCCGCAGGATTCCAGTATCCCGCTGTGACGTCTGACGTCGTGGCGGAAACCGACTGGGCCATCCCGAATGCCCTTGCTCCAACCCCTATGGAAAGAAACTCATTGCTGTATTTGGGTACTTCAGCAACAAGGCGGACCGGGAGCAGGAGTCCCCCTAAAAGGATCAGAATATTGCGAACCATTAATCTTTTTAACTGACAAATATCTATTTTTATTGTCATGTTGAAAAGACATATTCCGAACCTTGTCACCCTTTGCAATCTGGCGATCGGTGTCCTGGCTGTCTTCATGGCGCTTGAGAACCAGGTACTTTTCTCGTCCTGGCTGATCCTTATTGCCGCCCTGCTGGATTTCCTGGATGGTTTCCTTGCCCGTGTACTGAAAGCAGGCAGCCCGCTTGGCAAACAACTGGATTCTTTTGCCGATCTGGTCAGTTTCGGGATGGCCCCTGCCTCCATCGCCTTCAAACTCATGGAATACGGCATCCGGGGTGATATTTTCCAGGGCGGCATACAGGATACTTCGCTACCGGAGAGGCTGCTGCTCTTCTCACCCATCCTGCTGGTCCTTTTTGCCGCCATGCGCCTGGCCGAATTTAATCTCCGCGACGATGCCGGGGAATTTTCAGGATTGCCCACCCCTGCGGCAGCGATCTATTTCGCGGGACTCAACCTTTGCCTTGTGCACCACCTTGGCACGCAGGCAGCGGGTGTTATCCTGCATCCCCTGGTTCTCCTGGCCAATGTAATCATTATCAGCCTGCTTATGATAAGCGGGATCCCGATGTTCTCGCTCAAATTCCACGATTACGGGTGGAAAGGCAACCAGATTCGATATGCATTTCTTGCCGTTTCCGGTTTTTTATTGATATTATTGCAGGAAATTGCCCTGCCGGTAATCATTCTTCTTTACCTGATCGTTTCAATCACCAATGCACTGATCCGAAAAAACTGAAAAATGAAATACATCGCAGAAATCAACATCATGCCGCTGAAAGCCCTGCTCGACCCGCAGGGGAAAGCCGTGACCAACAGCATGAAGAACCTTGGCTTCGGGAAGGTTTCCAATGTCCGCATCGGCAAGCACATAAGCCTTGAGATTGAAGCCGGTTCGGAAGCTGACGGCGCACGTAGGGTCGAGGAAGCCTGTAAAAAAATTCTCAGCAACCCCATCATCGAAGGATACGATTTCACCCTTCACGCGGAATAAATCCCTGCACCGACGATGAGCGGCAGCAAGTCTTATCCCTGCGCGGGGGGATTTTTTTGTTCCGCTTTCCTGACCACCCAGCGGATTACAAACCAGCTGACCGCAATAAAAACGGGCCAGCTGAGGAACCATACGATTGAGGACAGATACATGGGTTCAAGGTTTTATCAGTATACGTGTGTATCGCTCTCCATCTCCCCGGCATCGATCTTCCTGTTGTTGATGGCCGACCATGCCAGGTAAATATAGGCCAGCACCAGCGGGGAGAGCAGGCTCACGTAGCTCATGGCCGTGAGGGTGTAATGGCTGGAGGAACTGTTTTCAATATTCAGTGAGCTCTGCATGTCATACAGCGAGGGATAGTAGCAGGTTTTGTTAAGTCCCGCTATCAGGAACAGGGCAAACACCACCAGGACGGTACCCGCACCTCCCCAGTAGAAGCCCCGGCTGCTTTCCCTGAAAAGGGAACTGAACAGGGAGTAAAGGACAAGCAGCACACCCGCCAGGAAAAACGCCAGCACCAGGGGCATGGCAAGGAAATTATGAAGGTATTTGAAGTCCTCCGTGCTTACGGTCAGTGTGTCCGGGTCGTAGACAAATCCCTTCATGACCAGGAGGCGTACCGCGAAGGCCAGGAAGAATACCAGGAAGGGAACGGCATTGTAGAGAAGATGCTTCCTGCCTGTTTTCACCAGTTCCTCATCATCAATGTTCCTGAGGAAGTACATGATGCCAAGCAGCCGGGCAAGGAAAAACACGGTGAGCCCGAGTGCGACGTTATGCCAGTTCAGGACGGCCTCGAGGCCGTGGGCGGGGACTTCCCAGCGGGACTGGTTCATTTCGTTTACCGAGAACATGGCCCCGTTGAAGAATGTGCCCACCGCGGTTCCGATCAGTATCGTTCCCAGGGCGCCGTTTATGAATAAAAAAACATCGTAGGTTTTCTGGCCCAGGAAGTTATTTGGCTTGGACCTGAATTCATAGGCAATGGCCTGGATAATGAAGCAGAACAGGATGGCCATCCAGACCCAGTAGGCGCCGCCGAAACTTGTTGAATAAAAAAGCGGGAAGGAGGCAAAAAAGGCTCCGCCGAAAGTAACCAGGGTGGTGAACGTGAATTCCCACTTCCTGCCGAGGGCGTTGACCAGCATGGTCTTCTGAATGGGTTTCCTGCCCAGGGTAAATATCATGGTCTGCCCTCCCTGGACAAACATCAGGAATACCAGGAAACTGGCGAGCAATGAAATGATCACCCACCAGTATTGCTGCAGTGCTGTATGCGTCAGATTTCCGAACATTTTATTTCCTCCCTTCTTTTGGTCCCAGTTTGATTTGTCTGGTCATGATCCTGACCTCGGCAATGGCCAGTGTGGTGAATATGACTGCAAACAGCCAGAAGGTCACCTGCACCATGCCGGCATCGATCTGCGAGACGGCTGCAAAGGTCGGCAACAGGTCCTGGATCACCCAGGGCTGTCGCCCCATTTCAGCCACAGTCCAGCCGGCCATTGATGCCAGGTAGGCGAGAGGTATGGTCCAGATTGCCAGCCGGAGAAATCCACGCCTCCTGGCCAGTGTGTCACGCCAGGCCATTAACAGGGCAAGGATGAAGAAGGCCAGGAACCAGAATCCCAGTCCCACCATAATATGAAAACTGTAAAATGAAATCGGCACATTGGGGATCAGCCTGCCGGGATCATCAATGAACCCGTAGCCGAAATATCTGAAATAATTCTCCTGGAATTCAGGATCCATGAGCATCGCTTTCCGGGCTTCGTAGGTCACGAAATCATCGGCCGCCCGGGCATCCTTCATTTCCTTCAGGATCTCCCGGGCATATTTCCCCTTTTCCATTTTTTCAGCAGATGAGATGATGTTCCTTTCCGGGTTCCCATTGATCAGGTCGATTACACCCGGCACGAAGGCGTCGAACTTCCCGTATGCCATGTAGGAAAGGAAATTGGGAATCTCAACCCGGACGGCAAAATCCTTGATGTTTTCATTCTCCGGATCGTCCGCTGTCTGGGACATGACCCCGATGGCCACCAGTCCCGCGCCTTCCTGCCCATGGTAGAGTCCCTCTATGGCCGCAAATTTCATCGGCTGGACATGCACGATCTGGCGGGTGGACTGATCCCCCGACCAGATCAGGAACAGGCTTGAAAGGATCCCGAAGGTTGCCGCCACCATGATGCTCCTGCGTGCCAGGAGGTTCTCCCTCTTCTTGAGCAGGAACCATGCACTGATGCCGGTTACAAAAACGGCAGCCAGCACAAAACCGCTGGCCGTCGTATGCAGCCATTTCATTACCGCGACGGGCGAAAAAAGAACCTCCCAGAAATTGAGCATTTCATTCCGGGCGGTCTCTGGATTGAAATGCATGCCTACGGGATGCTGCATCCATGCATTCGCCACGAGGATCCAGAGGGCGGAAAGGTTGGCACCGATGGCCACAAGCCAGGTGGAGGCCAGGTGCCATTTCCTGCTTATCTTGTTCCATCCGAAGAACATGACTGCAAGAAATGTCGATTCCAGGAAGAAGGCCATGATGCCCTCGATGGCCAGCGGGGCCCCGAAGATATCGCCGACGAACCAGGAATAATTCGACCAGTTAGTCCCGAACTCAAACTCCATGATGATCCCGGTAGCCACCCCGATTGCAAAGTTGATCCCGAAAAGCGTCATCCAGAATTTTGTAATGTTTTTCCATTTCTCATCGCCGGTCCTCACGTACATGGTCTCCATAAAAGCCAGGATAAGGCTGAGTCCCAGTGTAAGCGGAACAAACAGCCAGTGGTAATAAGCCGTCAGGGCAAATTGCCCGCGCGACCAGTTTACCAGGGATAGATCAATGCTGTCAATCATAGTTGGTAATCATTGTGTGAGTTGCTCAAGAACGTATTCTCCCCGTTCCTTGTCGGTATCGAAACGGGACTTCAGGAAATCGGGAAAGAAGAACAGTCGCAGCAGGATGAAAAATACGAATAGTTTGATCAGGATTATAAGCCAGAGGCGCCTGCCAACGGTCATGCTTCTGAAACCATCGTAGTAAAAGCGGAAGATCCGAATAAAGACATTTTCTTGCACCCGGGGAGTAAATAATGGGAACGACCTTAAAAATATAAAATTTAACTTCCACCTCATATACCCCTCAACAGATTCCTAAATTTAGACCGGGTATAAATAAGCACCGGGATAGCAGAAAAAAATTATCTTTATAACCGTAATTTTAATTTAAATCATGAGAAGAACCAATGCCCCTGGACTGATCCTTTTCCTGTTCGTGTTCCTGTCTGCCGTCAACCCGGCGTCCTTCGGACAGACTGCCATCACTCCCCAGAACGTCGAGATCGGCATCGAGGAACACCTGGATGAATACGTTCCCGGCGATATTGTTCTCACGGGCGAAAACGGGGACACCATTTCCCTCGGACGGCTGATTGACAAGCCCACCATCATCAACCTGGTCTACTTCCGCTGTCCCGGGATCTGCAGTCCCCTTATGGAGGGACTCGCAGATGTCATGGGTAAGGTGGACCTGCAGCTCGGCAAGGATTACCAGGTCCTGACCATAAGCTTTGATCCAAGGGAATCCATAGATCTCGCAATACGCAAGAAAAACAATTACCTGAACCTGATGAGCAATCCGGAACCGGCAAAGGAGAACTGGAAATTCTTCGTCTCGGACAGCCTGAATATTGCCAGGCTGACCCGGGCAGTCGGTTTCAAATACAAGCGTACCGGCAACGATTTCCTCCATGCGGCCAGCATTACGGTGGTCAGCCGGGATCGAAAGATCACACGGTACCTGAACGGGACCTACTTCCTGCCTTTCGAGATCACCATGGCCATTACCGAGGCATCGAAGGGAATATCGGCCCCTACCGTGAACCGCATCCTTCAGTATTGTTTCAGTTATGACCCGGTGGGACAGAAATACGTCCTCAGCATGACCCGGGTTGCATTCCCGATCATCACCCTCACGGTAATTGTACTTGTGCTGATCCTCGTGGTGCGCACCAGAAAGAATAAGACCAAACCAGAAGCAGAATGACAGCAGAAAAGAAAGAACGCAAAGAACCAAGTTTTTACGAGGTAAAGAAACACCGGGGCATTTTTGCATGGATTCTGTCCACCGACCACAAAAGGATCGGCCTTCTGTACCTGTATTCGATGATGACATTCTTCAGTGGTGCAGCCATACTGGGACTGCTGATGAAGCTGGAACTGATTGCTCCGGGCCCGACCATCATGACTGCCAGAACCTATAACGGATTCTTTACACTCCACGGCATCATCATGATCTTCCTGATCGTTATCCCGGGACTCCCCGCGGTTTTCGGCAACTTCATGCTGCCCATCATGATCGGGGCCAGGGACGTGGCCTTCCCGAGGCTGAACCTTTTTTCCTGGTACATTTACATTACCGGGGCCATCATTGTCCTGAGCTCACAGTTTACAGGCGGGGGACCCCCGGATACGGGTTGGACCTTCTATGCGCCCTACAGTTTCAAGACATCGACCAATATGCTGCCGGCCGTGCTGGGTGCGTTCACCCTCGGTTTTGCATCCATCCTGACGGGACTGAATTTTATCGTAACCATACACCGGATGAGAGCTCCCGGCATGACCTGGATGAAAATGCCCCTGTTCCCCTGGACACTCTACGGCACAGCCTGGATCCAGCTCCTGGCAACACCCATCGTCGGGATCACCCTGTTGATGACCATCGGGGAACGCGTCCTTCATATCGGTTTTTTCGATCCGGCGCTGGGAGGGGACCCGGTCCTTTACCAGCACCTGTTCTGGATATATTCCCACCCGGCCGTCTACATCATGATCCTTCCCGCAATGGGGGTCATTTCCGAGATCCTTCCAACCTTTGCACAGAAGACCATATACGGGTACAAGGCCATAATTGCTTCGACCATTGCCATCGCCTTCGTGGGATATTTCGTCTGGGGCCACCATATGTTCGTATCCGGAATTAGTAACACCGCCCTGTTTGTTTTTTCCATCCTTACCTTCCTGGTGGCCATCCCGAGCGGAGTTAAGGTATTTAACTGGATCTCTACCATTTACAAGGGATCCATAAGCCTGAGAACGCCCTTTTTCTGGGCCGTATCCTTCATTTTCGTGTTTATGATAGGGGGTCTAACGGGACTGGTGCTGGGTTCCCTTGCCACCAACGTGCATGTCCACGACACTCATTTCGTCGTAGCCCACTTCCACTTCATCGTCTTCGGGGGTGTAGGATTCGCATTCATGGGAGCCCTGCATTACTGGTTCCCCAAAATTTACGGGCGGATGTTCGATGAATACTGGGCCAACCTGGGATGGCTCATCTTTTTCATCGGGTTCCTGACGCTTTATTTTCCCATGTTCATTCTCGGGATCGCCGGCATGCCCAGAAGATATTTTGATTACCTGCCCCAGTTCCATGGATGGAACGTTGTATCATCACTCGGTGCCATTGTGACGATCATGGGACTGATAATCATCATCTTCAACCTGTTCCGCTCTGCCCGGATCGGAGCACCTGCACCTAAAAATCCCTGGGGCGGCAGGACCCTTGAATGGACGGTTGATTCCCCGCCATCGCTCGAAAACTTTGAAGAAATCCCAGTGATCAGCAAGGGACCGTATGACTATAAATAAAACCGTGCGCCATGCCTGGACAATCACATACAGATGAACACCGCGATGATCTGGGATCTCGCTTCGGCATGTGGCTTTTCATCTTTACCGAGTTGCTGCTTTTCGCCGGTTTATTTATTGTTTATGCAACCTACCGGTATAAGAACTGGCAGGCCTTCCACCTGGCAGCGAAGGAACTGAACACCTTTATCGGTGCCCTGAATACGGTCATCCTGCTGACCAGCAGCGCAACCATAGCCATGTCAATCACCGCCATCCAGCAAAAAAGGAAAATCCTTGCCATGGTATTAATGGGCATCACCATGGCTGTGGGAGTCGTATTCCTGGTGAATAAGTATTTTGAATGGGGTCTTAAAATCCAGCATGGCCTGTACCCCGGATCTCAAACACTGCTGGAGTTCGGAAAAGGGGAGGTGCTATTTTTCGGGCTCTATTTCTTCATGACCGGACTGCATGCGCTGCATATTATAGTGGGACTTATATTCATCGGGTTTGTGTTCGTATATGTAATCAGAAACCGTATCACCTTCGACAATTATGTGCTTCTGGAAAACGCGGGACTCTACTGGCACCTTGTGGACATCATCTGGATCTTCCTGTTCCCGCTTTTCTACCTTATCACTTAATCGAACGCCATGAACTCAAATAACGACAAACCCCATATCGTTCCTTACAGGACATTCATTTTTGTCCTGCTGGCGCTGCTGGTCTTTACCTTCACTTCAATCGGGGTGACCAGTTATAACCTGGGACCGTATTCTGTCCTTGCCGCACTGCTCCTGGCAACGGCAAAGACCATCCTGGTCCTGACCTTTTTCATGCACCTGAAGTGGGATGTGAAATTGTTTTCCATCCTGGTAGCGGCTGTCATGGCCCTGATTGGAGTTGTTATTTTCATAACATTCCTTGATTACTTATTCCGATAGATATGTATTCATCCACTCAAATAGACGCTTCCAACTTCGTCCACGGTGTAGACAGGGCCTTCATTATTATCCTCGGATTCAGCTTTGCCTTCCTGATCGTTCTCACCTTCCTGATGATCCTTTTCATCATAAAATACCGGCGCTCGAAACATCCCGTAGCTGTTCAGATGGAAGGAAACGCCAGGCTGGAGATCGCCTGGACGCTGGGTGCCCTGATCCTGGTGCTTGTGCTTTTCTATTTTGGATGGGCCGGATGGAAGCCCATGACCCAACCACCGGATGATGCCATGAAGATCAAGGCAGTCGCACGCATGTGGAAATTCCAGTTCGTATACGGGAACGGCAGGGTGACGGATACGCTTTATGTCCCTGTAAATCAACCGGTAGTGCTTGACCTTGTCGCCCTCGATGTGATCCATAGCCTTTACATCCCGGCCTTCCGCTTAAAACAGGATATGGTGCCCGGCCTTAAAAAGAATATGTGGTTCCAGGCCGGACGCACCGGGAAATATGATCTCTTCTGCGCGGAATACTGCGGCCTGCAGCACTCCTATATGAACACAGGTGTCAACGTGCTGTCCCAGGACGATTTCAAGTCATGGTACGCCGACACCAGTGCTGCCGCTCCGGTGAAGGGAATCCCCGGGTGGGAAGCGGGACTGGAAGTACTTCGCAAGAACGGCTGCAACGTATGCCATTCCTCCGATGGTTCCAGACTGGTGGGCCCCTCCTACCAGAGCCTTTTCGGAAAACCCGTAACGGTCATTACCGGCGGTTCGGAAAGGCAGGTCATCGCCGATTCGGCCTACATACGGAGATCCATATATACCCCGGATGCCGACGTGGTGAAAGGGTATAACAAGGGACTGATGCTGAGTTACGAGGGACTCGTAACAGAGGAGGAAGTCGGGTTCATCATAGAATACCTGAAACATCTCAACCCTTAAAAAGGACCCCGCCAGGCCTGCCGCTTGTCCCTTCCCGGTGATATAAATCACCCCCCTGCAGGGAAAATGGTAAATTAATGCAGTTAAATTTACCTGAATTTCTCCCGGGATCTTCCGGCATTTTCACAGGTGAAAGTTTTTATAAGCCGGAATTTTTATATCTTAGTATTAATTGTGGATGTATTTGACCGATAATGACAGAATATTCTTCAAAGGAGATCATCAGGGGAATCGGGAAATGCAGGGACAGTATTGTCCGCTATGTTTACCAGAGCTGCTACCCCGATGTCAGGAAGTTGATCCTGATCAACGGGGGCAATGAACATGATGCGGAGGATATTTTCCAGGAGGGACTCGTAAAAGTCTATCAGAAAATCACCGCAGATGGACTTCAACTGGCCTGCAAATTCAACACCTATCTCTATTCGGTCTGCAGATTCCTCTGGCTACAGGAACTGGAAAAACGGAAGTCCATTAAAAGGGAATCCCTTGCTTTTGAGACTTTAATGGACGATCAGGCTGCCGACCAGAAGATCCTTGAAAATGCCCAGATCAGGCTGTACGAACAGCATTTCAGGGAAATGAGCAAGGAGTGCCAGAAGGTCCTGAACATGTTCTTTCAGAAAGCATCCATGGAGGAGATCTGTGTCGTTATGGGCTATAAAAATGTCCAGATCGCCAAGGATAAGAAATACCGCTGCAAAAAATCCCTCATGGAGAGGATATATGGTAATCCCGAATTTAAACGGTTGCAAGATGAAATACACCTGGCTGGTTGAGAAATACCTGGAAGGGGAACTAAGCGGGGAGGAGCTCCGCAGGTTCGAACTTGAGATCCTCAGGAAACCGGAGGTTGCCGAGGAGGTGGAAAGGATCCGTTCGCTGAGCAGGTTCATGGAGAACCAGCATCAGAAAATGAGGAGCGCTGCCGGGCTGCTTGAGGATTTCGATGATTATGAGAATATCGTGGACGAAAACGAAATCAGCAGAGACCTGGAGAATCTCAAAGTCCGGAAAATAAGCTCTTCCCCGGACCATACTGCCAGGTTCAGGACCCGGGTTGTTGAATCAAAGGCCCGGGAGAACCTGAGCCGTTACAGGAGTAACCGGATGATCATACGAAAAGATTCGGTATGGATCGCCGCTGCTCTCATGGCCGGGGTCATTGCCGTTTCAGCCTGGTTCCTTGCCGGCAGCAATCAAACCGATTACGCCTCTCTTTATGATCAGTATTATATTCACCGGTCCGCCGAGGTAACCAGGGATGCGGACGGGATCACCGAAGATCCCTTCAACACGGCTATGAGGGCATATAATGATTTTGACTATACCGGGGCTATGCAGATCCTGAACTCGATCCCGGAAGAAGGGATCGGCAACACGTACTTCCTGTATAAGGGCCTGACAGCCATGGAGCTTGGAAAATATTCCCGTGCCATCGAGCTTTTCAATAAGCTGGAAGGGGATGAGGTGCTCGAACAGGACGGAATGTGGTACAAGAGCCTGTGTTACCTTAAGCTGGATGAGGGAAATGCCGCCCGTGAGACCCTTACCAATATCATCCGTAATAACGGTTACTATAAGCGCATGGCCCTTGCCCTGCGAAGGAAGATCTAAATTCCGGCCTTCCCCTTTTTCAAAAATCTCCTTAGTAGCATAAATCCTCCAGCAAGAAGCAGCAGGATCCCTGCGGCGGGGAATAGCTGCCTGTATAAACGGGGCATAAAAAGCGGTTCAGGGTCACCCGCAAGGATGAATCCGGCCCAGTAACGTGGATGCTGGTATTCCGGCAGTGCATTTTCCATGAAATCAAGCTTTGCCTTACGAAGTGAAATTTCTGCCCTTCTGCCTTTTCTCAGGTTATCATAAAAGGTGAGCATGAGACGGTGGCTCTGCTGGTCCGTTACCGTCCACAGCGTCATGACAACGTTATGCACACCGGCGTAGAAGAATGCGCGGGAAAGGCTCATAATGCCTTCACCGCCTATCATCTTCCCGGTGCCCGTATTACAGGCACTCAGCACAACCATTCGTGCCTTCAGGTCCATGTTATACAGCTCGTAAACATTCAGCAGGCCGTCCTCTCCGAACTCAGGGTTATCTGAAAAGACCATCTTTGACCTGAGCGGGTCCTCATCATCGATAAAGGTATGGGTGGCCAGGTGAATGATATGGCTCTGGCCGGCCACTTCCTTGAATCTTCCCTCGCTGGCACGGTTACCTGTATACGCTTCCCCTCCTAGCAATTTCCCGATTTCAATGACCTCATCCACGCTGCCCGGCAGGGCTTCCAGGGATGAACGGTCGATCTTTATATCCCTGCGCGGATTTGCTTCGGCAAGATTTCCCGGCAGGGGTAAATAACCGGGCGCAAACCCGACAAACGGCTTGAGTCTCCCCTGGTATTCGTGATCCTTCCTTGCCAGGAGGGTGGCCGAATAGCCGTACCGGACCGCATGGCTTCGGATCAGGAAGGGCAGCTCATAATAGGACCCGGTAAATTTTTCCACAGGTTCGGTGACCAGGACATCAAAGGGAAAGTACGAAAGCTTCCCTTCCGGGATGATGATCAGGTCCCGGAAGTCGCCCGATGCGGGGACAAGCCGGCTGTTCAGGCGGTATGCGGCCGAGATAAAGGCAAGGTGCTGGTCCCGTATGGTGTCACGGATTGAATTTCCGGCGGTGTATCTTTCGACCCGGTCCAGGTCGGCCAGTAAACCGGCATCGAGCGAATCCCTCCGGCAGGTAAATCCCCTTCGGCTGATCTCAAATATGTACAGGTCGCTGCCTGCGATAAAATATTCGATGATTTTCTCGCTGCGCCGGAGTTTTTTCGCAAGGTTTGCCGGATCCGGGACCTGCTGGCTGTAGAGCAGGCTGTAATACTCCGGGTAATCCGACTCCAGCATCCTGTGCAGTCCAGCGATCCGGTCATTCAGATGGAAAACCTCGTCCTGGAGCTGTTGAATCTCCGCCTCATCTGGCAGGGTGTCCATACGGTTCTCGGCGAGCAGTTCCTGGTAAACGGAAAGCTGCTTCTTAAGCTGTGCGTCGAGCACCCTAAGGGAATCGGGGATCCCTGCCATCCTGAGCACATCTTCCCTGTGAAGAACGGATTGAAGGGTGGCATATTTTCCTTTCTCGGCGATCCTGAAAGCTTCGATCAGGTATTCTCTTTCACCCGTCAGATCATAGGAACGGAACGCTGATTTTACGCCTTTCTCATATAAGGGCCTTTCATTTGCAGACAGGAAAAGCTTGCTCTCATCGTTCAGGTAGGAAGTGCGCAGCGTTTCGATCACCTGCACGGATAAGTTGTATGCCGAAAAGGCCGCCCTGGTGTATTCCTCCTTTTTTGCCGGGGGGATTGCTACATCGGCCAGTGATTCCAGGGCTGCGGCCTTCTGCTTGAGGATCGCCAGGTAAAACAGCAGGTTCGGAATCGTGGCCGGGTCGGCATTCAGTACCGGGTTATCCACATCGTAAGCGGGGACCAGGCAATGTATGGCTTGCTGGTACTGTTCCAGGGCCGGCACGAAGTCTCCCGCCCCCAGGTAATGATCCCCCAGGGCCTTATAAATCGTCGCAGTTCGATAATCATATTCCCCGTAATTGATCCGTGCCAGTTCCAGGGCTTTCCGGAAATATTCCCCGGCTTCCCCGGACCGCCCGGTGGAATCCATCAATATACCGTAAGTCTGGTAATCAAAGGCTATTGCATACTTGCTAAGAAAGGGATAACGATCCCTTATGGCCATTATCTTTTTAAGATAATCCTCGGCTTCTCTGTAATTGCCCAGTTTAATCTGTACCTCGGCAAGATTAAAGTAAAATGTAGCCATTCTAACCGGGTGGACCATTCCTTCCGATTCGAGCAGCCTGGAAAAGTAATCCTTAGCTGACCTGAAATCCCCCATGGAGGAATACAGTTGGCCGATGTTCAGATAAGTGGCATTCAGGAGTGAACGCAGGGGTATTTCCTGCGCTTGCTGTATCTCCAGGGAATGAATGTAATATTCAATCGAGGTCAGGTAGTTGCCCTCATACCGGTATATCCTCGCACGGTTAATTATGATCCGGCTCAACTCGAAATTATCCACCCTGTATGCCTTCCCAATAACCGAATCGGCCCGGTCAAGATAATGCCTTGCCGAATCCAGCCTCCCGGATGCGATGAAGTAGCTGGAAAGGGAATTATAGGAACTGGCCAGGTCCGGGAAACCGGGACCGAAAAGCCGGGTATCGTTATCGATCCCCTCCCGGGTGTATTCGGCCCACTGCCGCCTGTCATTCCGCCGGCTGTAAACAAGGGCAAGATTGAACAGCAACCTTCCTTTCTCCGGGGAAGGCCCGGATGAGATCGCCTGGTATCCTGACAGTGCCAGCCGGTAATAATACTCCGCGCTGTCAATATCACCCAGGGTATAATATACAGCACCCAGTGCCTCCTGCACCCTGGCCGTTTTACCCGTGTCCGGTACCAGTTTCTGCCGCAGCTCAAGACAGGTGTTCAGAAGCGCGATCGCTTCCTGGTCAAGATTCTGCCCTATACAGAGCTTGGCCCGGGTGTACAGGGCATCCGGCCAGTTTTCCGAATCCCGCCCGAGATGTGATTCAATGTACCGCTCGGCCGAATCCATCATGAGGGAAGCTGCCGACAGCCGGTTGGTCATCCGGTAGCAGTCCGCCAATCCCAGCATGCAGGAGGCCGACAGTTCGTACCTGCCCAGACGGTCGAAGGTTTGCCCTGAAAACCCGTAATACCATGGAAGGCTGTCGTATTCGGAGCGGTCATACAGGTCCCGCGCCCGTTCGAGGTATTGAAATGCACGGCGTGCCTCATCCGTCACCTGGTTCGCCAGGGCATTCACGCATGTCGAAATGGAAAGGATCAGAATATGGGCAAACTT
>CAYSJH010000014.1:0-76228 GCA_964431315.1 uncultured Bacteroides sp.
TCAAGGTACGTTCGGGATTTGCACCCTATAGTTATCGCCCATGCCGGGCGCACCCCAACAAAAAATGGGCGGGAATCTTCCCGCCCATTTTCCTTCAGCAAATCTAGCACAAAGACTACTACTTTTGTTATTGTACTATGATTTTTACTGGTTGAGATTTGTATTCGTCCGTTCTATTATAGATGAAATAAATACCCGGAGCCAGATCTTCTAATGAGATGGTGGTATTTTGGATATAATTACTATCTACAATTTTTACAATATTACCAAGCATGTTGATAATATAAACCTTACTGTCTGTCTGGAGTCCTTCAATAGTCAATTTATCTGTTGCAGGATTCGGATAAACATTGAAAATGTCAGCTTTCATATCTGTAACAGATGTCAGGACCGTGAGGTCATAGGTCGCTGTTGTCGACAGATCCTCGGAAGTTACCTTAAGCGTATAACCTGTAACTATTTCCCCGGAGGCTAACGGATTTCCCGAAGCATCAAGAACGACTACCGTGGCACCGGTTGCCGGCGTGATATGTCCCATGAAAGTAGCCAGAGCAGTGCCTTGAGGAATTTGGGTTATTGTCATCGCAGACGGATTAACCCAATAAACATCGGAAGTCACAAAAGCTTCAGAATTTGCTTCCACTACCAGCAGGTTATAGGTTACAACCTTTGACAAATCCTCGGAAGTTACTTTAAGGGAATAACCTGTAACAATGTCTCCGGACCCTAATGGATTTCCTGAAGCATCGAGAACAACTACTGTAGCTCCGGATACCGGTGTAATATGTCCCAGGAATGTAGCCATAGCCGTGGCCTTAGGAATAAGAGATATTGTCTTTGAAGACTGATTAACCAGGTAATCATTAGAGGTTACATAAGCTTCAGTACCTGGTTCCAATGACAGCGAGAGGCTATAAGTTACTTCTTTGGAACCATCCCCTGAAGTTACTTTAAGCTCGTATCCCTCTTCAATCTTCCCTGATGTTACTTCACTTTTCGCAGCATCGAGGACCATTAATTCGGCAAATGGTGCCGGTGTAACAAGTCCCAGGAATATACTCAGGTCAGTGTTCTCAGGAATACCGGATATCGTCAATGCAGATTGATCAACATCCAATATATTAGAGGTTACATAGGCATATTTAACCATACTTTGTCCAACAAAGTTAAGCCAATATATCCTGGTTACCGTTCCATCCGGGGACGTAACACGGATAACATCATCAAGTACCACAGCACCTGCAGTTCTCTCACCTCCAACTTTGTCTAATAAAGTTACGGTAGCTCCCTCATTTGTCATGAGGTTACTAAATAACGTCTGAACTTTAATCCCTGTAGGAATAAGAGACACAAGGTTCATTTCCTGATCAACATCGAAGACATTGGAATACAGAAAAGCTGCATCATCGGTGAATTCTGCAATAGCCAGATCATACGTGATTGTGTTTTCAGAATTTTCTGAAATGACTTCAAGACGTATATGATCGTTCACATTAACCTTCATGTAGTTATTTTCTGCAGTTGTATACTTCATTGGAACGAGATTACCACTGCCATCGATTACTCTTAAAGTGGAATTTGATGGTTTAATTAAATTTAAGAGCAAATTCTCAAGAGTTGTTCCAAATTTAATACCTGAAACAGTGCCAACATTGCTTGAAACCTCGACGGTCAAACCTGATCCGGCTTTTGCAACCAAAAGAGCATCGTCACTCAGTCCAACATCTGAGACGGTCAGAAGATATCTTGTAACATTATTACCGTCTTTTGAAGTAACTTGCAAGGTATCATCAGATACTACTGCAGCATCAACGGCCTTGTGGAGTACCTCAAGTGTTTGGTCAGGATCTTTCTTGATAATATTTGCCAGAAAATCGGTTACTGTAGTATTTGTTATCACACCGTTAATGGTTTGATGCGTTGTATACCCGCCACTCACCTTATATACATTAGATAAAACGGTTGAGCTATTTACAGTAACAGGTGTAAAAATATGACGATCAATACCAAGAGCGATTTGCCAGGCTGCCCACCAAAAACCTATAACTTGTTCATTGCCATAAATATCAATTTCATTGATCATGGTCCATTCAGAGGTTTCTTCTGTACCCCACGAACCACCTGGCAAAGGATTACCCTTATAGATTTCAGGTTTTCTCTCAATGCTCCATGGCAGGTAAGACCAGTTAAACCATTCTTCACCAGGAACAGGAGTGCCCGGACCTTTGCCGGTAATAGGTTCCCATAATGTATTATCATACGTTCCCATCATATCAATGAGTTGATAATCTGCAAGATCTGAACCAACAGGTTTCAAGCCATCTCTAACAGAATCACCGACGATCTTGTACAATTGTTGAAATTCTTTATTATTTGCTTTAGCAACTGCTCCATACCAGTCCCAACCTGCTCTTATCATGGTCATATTTTCAGCCATGAAAAATTCCGGGTCTGCTTCAATCGCATTCTTTTGATTAATATTGACAAAAGAAACGTCAATGTATGGGTTCATCATCATATCTGAACGAGTTCCACCCGACAAATAGAAATTATACCACCAACCGTCAACTCTGTCTGCCATGACAAAACATTTCCCGGGAGGAAGAATAGGATTAACCTGATAATCAGGATGAACAATTCCCGGATTGGCATTCCATTCTGCCTCCGTTGCGTAATCATAACCCGGAACATAGGCAAAATATCTAAAGCCATAAGCACTTAGAGCCCTTGCTAAGACCTGATCGGGGCTCGTACCTCCTATTGCGCAGCACACCACATAATTACTCAGATCAATGTTGGTCGTTCCTGGATTGCCAATCGCCAATAAGCCATCATTAATCCCAAAATTGGGTACGAATCTAACAAAGATCGGGTCGGCAGCATATGGTTGAATATTGCTGGCTGAAGTTGTTACGTCAAACCTGACTGTATAAATCCGTGAAATCGAACCATCTTCAGCTACAACAGTAATCTTGGTGGTCCTCTCTGAAGGTAATCCATTAAGACTTTTGGCTGGTACTATTGTAACCGTTACATTAACATCTTCAGGGATTGCAGTTAATGCCGGAACATCTGTCGTACCCGAGGGAAGATCAATGATGTAATCAGGTACAACATTTACAAAATTCGGAATTATATCGTTATTTTTCCATTCCGTGCTGAAACGTAAAGCATCAGGAACATCAGGCCACTTAATAAATTCCAAATAAGGATCAAAATGTAATATTGGAGTGGCAGATACAGCAAGATAGTAATCTTTCGTAACTGCACCATTCGTTACTCTCAGAAGATCGCCTCGTTTCAGGTCAGCACGGGTGGGCTGGCCATCTACACAGATTAATTTCGATGTTGCTCCCTCAGCTATTTCAATGTATTTTATTAGCGAGTCAACACGCAGGCCAAAATCCATACCAAAAATTGTATCCATTCCAGGCAAATCATAAGTAATATCGTAAGTTCTTGACCAAGATTTTACACCATTACTCCAGACAGGTGTTAACAATGGTAAAATAAGCGCCTTTGTCTGATTATCGGCAGCAACTAATTCCATATCGAATTCGACTTCCTGCCTGCTTTCACCGGTTGCATACATCACTAACTTGTCACCGGTGCAGACATAGATATGAGCTGAATCTGCAGAATTTCCGTTCTGTATAAAGTCCCAGGTAATATTATCACCCACAGTAATATGATCCATGAGGTTGAATCTGCGGATACCCCAGGGTACAGACATTTTATGATTTGCCCAATCAATAGTAATATCATCACTTGTTACTGTGGTTTCATTTATAGTACCGTTCCCATGTCGTCCTAATGTGGTAAAATATTTAGACCATTCCCACATACCCTCACGATCATTTCTTGCGGCAGGAACAACGATCCATTCTGAGTTGTCCGGATCGGTTCCCCGTGAGTCATCCCATATAACATTTCCATGTGTTACATTGGTTTTCCTGACTATGGTATATTCCCTGGCACCAGGCCACTGGCCTGATCCTCCACCATAGACTGCGCCCATCACCCTCGGAACACCGGCAACTGACGCTAGGGGCTCATTATTATAACCATCTATTGAAGTGAAGGTACTGATATCCCCTGTGGCTGTGGCAAAAACAAGATCTACGAACACAGAATCATCGCCTTTTTTATATTCCAGAATAACATTTTTCCCACCGTCATGAAGAGCGAGAAAAGGCCTGCCAGTAGTGATAATTAACGGATACCCACTAATACTGTCACGTGAATCATGTGGAGAGCTCTCAGACCAGAAAACAGGAAGATCAACGTTTTCCAATATTTCAGGCATTGTTCTCTTCATCCATCCATGATTCTCACCCAGATATAAACCTTCGTTATAGTTTTGATCTCCTAAATCAGCTACCTGAGCTACTACAAACGTTTCCCCGGGCTGCAATACCTTATCCGGTAAATATGCATATCCAGTCGGTCCCCAATCCGGCAGCAGATTATAATAATATGAAGTTGCAATCTTAAAACCTTTCAGGTTTATGTCATGATCATCTGCATTAGCAAGTTCGATGTAGGTATAATCATTAGTATTTAGACGTACCTCAGAAATGATTAACCCAGGTATGGTGTCATATCTGGTATCTTGTGCCTGAATCCCGGCCATGACAGCCAGCACAAAAAACACCACCAATAATGTAAATTTTTTAATCATTTTATAAAAGATTTTAGTTAAAGATTAAGCTTACTGGTTATAAGAAAATAAAAACCGAAATGAGAAAAAGCGATTAATGAAAGTTTTTTCATAGGCATAAAGTTCATAAATTGATAATAATAAATAGGTTCATTAACAACTATAAGCGTTTACGTTAACGCAATATGTAACAAATCTAAGACATTTTTTAATAATTCAAAAACTATTAACCATGGTTTAAATTAAAATAATTGTAACTTGTTGTACTATTGAATTTTGCCAAAACCTTAATAAATGGTATTAAACCCCAGGGTAGAACCCTGGACCCAAGTTTCCGATGCAGAGCATCGGGGAATTTAACCATATAATGATTAAATGCTAGTGGCAACTATTACTTTTCTACCCCTGGAATCCTGAAATGTTTGATTATGAAATCATCGCTTTCAGTAACTAAGCCTGAATAATTGGGATTAATTTATCTTATGTTGTTACAACAAGCTCATTGACTTCTGAAGATTTATTCTCGTAGGTGCCAAGATTGGTACGTGTAATAATTTCAATAGGGAAAAATATTGTTGAATTCACATTTTCCCCATAGACTAAATAGTTAGTGAATATGTTTATACTTTGCTCAACCTGCTTCCTTGGATTTTCATTAATAAGAAAACTGACATATCCGCTTTTCAATAATTGGATGTTTTTACTGGTAAGATCATATCCAATCAGGATTATTCCATGAATTTTATTTTCCTGAAGAAATGACCCTACCCGATGCGCTTTTGCGGTACTCACAAATATGCAACTGATGTTATCATTCTCCATCATTTCTCTTAGTTCTTTTTTATAGTAACGTTGCTTATTGTTTAGTACTCTGACAATGGATTCCCTGTCCCGGTCTTCTTCCTTAAGATAAGATATAAAGCCTTGTTCTCTCTCACGCATCTGCGGAGCATTCACCAATTCCTGATCAAAGTGAAGTATGGCAAATTTGCCCTTCCTATGGACAGTCATAGTGAGTAATTCTGCAACTACCCTTCCGCTCTGATATGAATCAATACCTATGAAACTCAGTGGATTTGTGCCGGGAATAGTGGTGTCAAACATTATTACTGGAATAGAGAGGTTGCAGAGCTGCCTATAAAACGATAATCCTTCACGAAGATAGATCGGAGCCATGATGACACCATCAGGTTTACTTTGAAGAATTTTCCCGGCACATTCTTCAAACGATTTACAGGTTTCGGATGAATAAAAATAAGGTTTAATAATTAAACCCTGTTGCTCAGATCTCTCCTTAATACTTTCTACACCTTCGAATGCCTGTTGCCAGTATTCATCACTCTGATGATTCGGGATAAGAAGCGCAATCGTGTAATTTTTATTCATAACAAGTGACCTTGCTATAATGTTTGGTTTATAATTGATCTTCGTTACAATTTCATTCACTTTCTGCTTAGTCTTCTCAGAAACCCTTCCCCTGTTGTGCAGAACCCTGTCTACAGTTCCGATTGAAACGTTGGCTAATTGGGCAACATCTTTTATTGTTGGCTTTATAATCTTGTACATAGCGACTTTAAAAAGTATCCGGGTAAATATTTCATAAATAAAATTATAATAAAAAGTATTAACGTTAACGAAAACGCAAATTTTTTTTCTCATATAAAACTGTCCTCTTAATCAACGATGGATATTAACGGGATATCATAATTATTTATGGAAGCACTGTACAGGGGCATTGGATTATTCATTGTTGAAACGTACCCAGCATGCCGCAATGCTGTCGATTTTTAGGGTGGGTATAATCTCATTGCAGTCGACATTTTCATAAAAATGGTCATCTCCAATCAGCACGAATGAAGAAGATTGTTTAAACTTGGGGAGTATTTTCAAAAGATTGTTTATTGTTGTAAATAATTTTTTAGATTTGTAGTGTGCTGCGTTAACGTAAACGCCATAAAATCATTTGTTGCATCATTTATTCAGGTGGGGTCTTAAACTATTCTCTATCAGCTGTTTAAAATTAATTTAATTATTCATAAGAGTTTGGATAATAAAAAAAAGGTTTAAATAATCAGATGACATGAAATTACAAAATTTGAATTACCTGATTTTAATACGGTTAATAATTTTCTTAATAATACTTAGTTGGGGATGTCATGAAGACATACGGGACCTGGAAAAATATAAATCCCCGGATTGGCTCAAAGGAAAAATATTAACACAAATAAAAAATGAGGAAGATCTCAGCATTTTTACTTCATGTCTGGAAAAGGTGGGTTATGACACTCTTTTAAACACATCAGGCAGTTATACAGTATTTGCACCAACGAATGAGGCATTTGCAAAATATTTCCAGGATCATCCGGAATACAATACAATAAAGGATATCCCAAATGATAAGTTAGAAGCGATAGTTGAATTTCAAATCATTTATAATGCATGGAGCAAGGAACAATTACAGACTTTAGATGTGAGCGGATGGATTGATCCGGATAATGTATTAAGTAAACCCAGGGCATACAAGCGTAAAACATTGTTTTATGAAAAAAATAAAAGCTATCCCGTCAAACGTATTGGAAGTTATTATAGAATAGTAGATCCATCGGAATCTACTGGTAATAAGATTGCCTATACTGAATTCAACAAATATTGTCCTGTTTTTTTTCAGGATTTTTTTAATGTCTATGATTTGAACTACAGTGATTATTCATTCTATTTTAACAGACCATTTGAACCTGGTAAACTCTATTTTGCTGAAGCCGAAATCGGGGATGGAATCCAGGCACAGAATGGAATTATTTACAAAACGGACAGAGTAGTCACACCATTACCCAATGCTGAGGAGATACTTGAAAAGGGTTTTAAGAGCTTTAGTTACAGTAAGTTCCTTGATTTGGTACATAGTTTTTCAGAATTTTCTGTTAATCTTGAAGCAACATATGATCAGCCTGGCGCAGAACAAGGATTAGCAGTAGATACACTTTACAATCTAATATATCATAACCTGATTCTTAATATTCATAATGAATTAACTGTAGGGAATGATCCTCGAAATACTTATAGTTTTCATCCGGGATTATTGGCACCCACAGACGAGGCATTAGATTCTTATTTAAATGAGTATTTATCTCTATGGGGCGATTTTAAAGACCTTCCCGATCTAATAAAACGATTAATTGTCAATTCTTACATGTCAAAAAATGCGATTTATGGAACGGATATCACCAAGGGTTTTATTAACGGTTTAAATGACAGTGTATTAATAAATGAAAATGATATAATTCAAAAAGCTTTTGGCAGTAATTGTTCCTTTCTGGGATTGAATAAAGCTATTGTACCACGTGTTATTACAAGTGTTTGCCGTCCTTTGTATCTTACCCGGGCATATGAAACTATGATGTATGCATGTGAGGATACGAGGGTATTAACCGCACTGAAAAAGCAAAATGCAAATTATGGATTTTATCTGCCACCGGATATTATTACTGGAAGGAATGGAGATTCCAGTCTTATCAGGAATATTACGAACGTTGAATTAAACCGATATTATTATATAGGAAAAAGCTGGACTGAGGATAAAATGAAGACTCGTTCAACTAATGAAATACGCAATCAAATTCTGAACCAGATTACCGAATCAACTCCGGATGGATCTGCCGACAAAGAGTTTTTAAGAACCTTAGGGGGAAATTATATTATAGTGAATAATGTTGATGGTACGGCTCAGGGTACCAGTACCAGTAAATTTGGTTATGAAGGTGTGGTAGGGATTACCATTTATCCAAAGCTTTATCAGGAATATACGGATAATGGACAAGTATTTACTGTCAATGGATGGTTTTATTTCGAAAATATAGTGAGTTACGCTGGTCTGATCCTGACCAGATATCCTGAATTCCTGAATTTATTAGAAAAAGCAGGGCTCTATGATCCTGTTTACTATCGTTTGAAATTCTTAATCGATGGTGAAAATTATACGGCATTTATTCCTACCGCACAGGCTTTGGAGGATTATCGCGTGGATACATTATCTATTAAGGAATTAAAAGATTTTCTAATGTATCATTTTGTTATGGGAGAATTGATCTTTACAGATGGTAAAAAACCAAGTGGGAGATATCCTACAACCCTTCAGGATGAAAGTTCAACGACTTATAATACGATTTACTCTTCTCTGAATATCAGACCCATGCCAAATACTATCCAGATACTTGATAAAAATGGGGGTGTTTATCTAGACATCCATGAAAATGGGGAACTAACAAATAAATTTATCGCATATAAATACAATAAAGATCCAGCGTCTTCATCAAATTGGGATTATATTATTACGGGAGTTGTCCATGAAATAGACAAGGTGTTAAGAGAAGATTTATTAGATGCAAATTAATCGCGTTTTCATAATACGTAGATAGCATGAATAGTATCCGTAATTTTCTGTTCATCATTAGTTTATTGTTTCTAAATCTGGAAATAATGGCACAGGCGGGAGGGGTAATACGCGGCCGAATTACAGACAAATCTACAGGCGACCCACTTCCTGGAGTGAATGTTGTTGAACTTGATGATCAGAACCGGATTGTTAATGGAGTAATCACTGATATTAACGGTAACTATGTCTTTGAAGTCCATGATATTAATCATACAATTCAAATCAGTTATATCGGCTATACGAGTCAGACTTTTACCATCAATTCCAGGACAATTATAAATATTGAGCTGGAAGAAAAAACAGAAACTATCGAGGAAGTCAGAATTGTAGGCCAAACTTCATCGAATACCATGACAGGAGTGTCCCTCAGGGATGAAACGACCTCCGTCACTAAAGTTGACATGGATAAATTAAGTGGTTTGTCTACGGCAACTGCTGCGGATGCATTGCAGGGACAGGTATCCGGGCTGGATATTTTATCGGCATCCGGGAATCCCGGAAGTGGATCAAGTATTGTAATCAGGGGGATGGGAACCCTGGGAAATGCAAATCCATTGATTGTGGTTGATGGTATTGCTCAGGATATCAAAATACAGGATTTTAATTTTGCTTCAGCTGATCAGCATGATTTGGGGCAGTTACTTAATATTGCCCCTCAGGATATTAAATCGGTGACTGTATTGAAGGATGCCGCTTCAACTGCAGTATGGGGTTCAAAAGGGGCAAATGGTGTACTAATCATTGAAACACAAAAAGGTGCCAGTGGGAAGATCAAATTCAATTACGAATATAAATTAAGTGCCAATATACAGCCACCTCTGATTCCAATGTTGAATGGGGACGAATATATTACTTTGCAAATGGAAGAATGGCATAATTCCGCAGGCATATATGATATCCCGGAGGAAATTGCTTATGACAAGCATTCTGTTGATTTTTATAATTATTCTGCAAATACTGATTGGATAAACGAAATCACCAAACCTTCATATTCTCATGATCATTTTTTTAAAATGTCCGGTGGCAGTAAAAAAAGCACATATTATACTTCTTTTAATTACTATAAAGAATACGGTACGACTATAAATACTGCTTTCAGGCGATTTTCTGTCAGATCCAATTTTGATTTCAGGCTTTCGGACAAATTACTATTTACTATAAATTTCAGTTATAGTAATACATTACGGGAAGACAATCCCAGGGACATTCGATCAATGGCTTACATTAAATCTCCAAATATGAGTATATGGGAATTTGATGAAAATGGGGAGCCTACAGGTGAGTATTTTACTCCGATTTTAAGTTATCAGGGTGACGGGAATACTTTTTTCAATCCCATAGCAGTTGCTAATCTTGGGAAAAATGATATTCAGGGCAATGAAATCCAGAATAATTTTGTGATTGATTATAATCTCATAGATTGGATAAAATTCAAAGAAAGCATTTCCTTTTCATACATCAATGAAAAGGGAAACAGGTTTATACCGGCTTCAGCCATTGGCGCTGACTGGCTTGATAATGCAATTAATGAAGCCGAAGAACAAAATAGCATGAACCTTCGTTGGTTCAGCCGTTCTCAGTTATTTTTCTTTCCCTTCAGGGGTATTGATAATCATTCATTGACGGGTGCATTAATGTGGGAAATGGAGAAAAAGGATTATGAATGGATGACATTATTCACTGATAAAAGTGCAAGCACACAAATTGTGGATCCTGCTGCCGGATCTCCATACGGATACATGGGTTCGGGTATTTCACAATCCATATTATTGGGCGCGTTTGCCAGTATAAATTATAAATTTAAGGATCGTTATCTTGTTAACATTAATATTAGAACTGATGGGAGTTCTGCATTCGGAGTAAGTAATCGGTGGGGTACATTCCCAAGTCTCTCCGTTGGCTGGAGATTTTCTGAAGAAAGTTTCGCTAAGGATCTGAATTTTCTGAATGAGGGTAAAATTCAGATTAGTTGGGGTCAGTCAGGGAAAGGAATCGATGATCCTTATGCTACTTATTCCTATTATGAGAGTTCCGGTCAATATATGAAGGATCCCGCTATCATCCCTGTTCAAATTCAGCTTGCCAATTTAAAATGGCAAACCGTATCAAGCTGGGATGGTGGTATTGATTTAAATATGTTGAACAACCGTGTTTATATTAAAGCAGATGTTTATAACCATGTAACAAAAGATTTGCTCTGGGACAATTATAATATTCCCGGATCTACAGGTTATTATCAGCTTGGATATTTGAATGGCGGAGAACTGCAAAATATTGGTTGGGAATATTATATGCAGGGATCCATTGTAGAGAGAAAAAACCTGAGACTTTCACTTAGTTTCAATATTTCCAGGAACCTAAATAAATTTTTATCATTCCCTGAGAATTTTTTAACGATACGAGGTAGTTCTATTGGAAATGGGGTTTATCCTAGAAAAGCTGAAATTGGAAAGCCAATTGGTTCATTTTACGGATTCCGTTTCTTAGGTGTCTATCCTACCGATGAGGATGCTGTTGCACGCAATGAGAATGGAGAAATTCTGATAGATGCAAATGGTGATCCTATTTATATGACTTATCAGGGAACTTATAAATTCCAGGGAGGCGATGCAATTTACGAAGATATTAATCATGATGGTAAAATTGATATTTTGGATGTTGTATACCTGGGTGATTCAAATCCTGAATTTACGGGAGGTTTCAATACTTCAATCAAATACAAACAATTTAGTGCCTCCTTTGACTTTTTTTTCAGGGTTGGTTATGATATTGTAAATCAAGTAGCTAGTGAAACAGAGGGGATGCTCGATAAGAATAACCAAAGTACGGCTGTTTTACACAGGTGGAAATGGGAAGGTCAGAATGAAGTAGGACTCTTGCCCAGAGCTTATATGAACCATCCATGTAATAATCTGGGATCCGACCGATATGTTGAACCCGGTGATTTTCTACGACTGAATAATATGGTTTTTATGTACAGACTTGGGGAAAATATTACACAAAAGCTTAATGTGAGCGGTATTGATTTAGGAATCAATATCCGCAAACTTTTTACGATTACTAACTATTCAGGACAAGATCCGGAAATCGGGAGAACGGAAAAAGATCCATTCTGGTTAGGCCTGGATAATGCCCGAACACCTACTCCCAAAATTTATAGTTTCCGTGTACTGTTGAATTTTTGACATCATTAAAGAGTTGTATAATGATAAAGAAAGTATTTATCTGGTTTTTAATGATTTTCTTTTTTACCGCCTGCGAAAATACGCTTACAATCTTACCTCGCGATGGCCTGGTAAAAGATGAATACTGGAAGTTGAAAGAAGATGTGGAGGCAACCCTAATGGGGGCATATCAAAAATTTGCCCAATTGGATTACTTGCTTTTTTATTATGGAGAATTAAGAGGTGATTTGCTTGAGGCAGGAGGGAATCTGCCTAATGAATTAAGAGATATTATGAATAGTAATATTTATCCGTGGAATTCCTATACATTTTGGACTCCTTTTTATTCAATAATCAATTATTGTAATTCTGTGCTGGCCTTTTCTCCTCAGGTGAAAGAAACGGATCAAACTTTTACTCAATATAAATTTGATCAATATAATGCTGAGGCCATATTTTTAAGAAGTCTTGCTTATTTCTATCTGGTAAGGATTTTCAGGGACGTACCATTTATCCTGACTCCCTACGATACTGATGAACAGGATTTTTTTCCGCCGAAAACCGAAAGCTCGGTGATTATCAATGAAATAAAGCGGGATTTAGAAAGCATAGTCGATAAAATACCCCTGGAGTATCCAACCATAGCCCAAACCCATGGCAGGGCAACCCGGGGTGCTGTAAATGCATTACTGGCCGACATTTCATTGTGGACATTCAATTACGAAGATTGTATAAAATATGTAGAAGACATTGAACAAAATGGATTATACAAACTTTTGCCCGGGGGGAAATGGTTTGATCTATTTTCCCAAGGGAATACTCTTGAAGGTATTTTTGAGTTTCAGTTCGATGCCAATCTCGGACAGCCTAATCATATGTTCAATATCACCAGGTCGGAAAGCAACTCTTTTCTGGTTAGTACTTTTGGCCAGGAAATATTATTGCCTGAAATATCCAGAGAAATAATAAGAGGGTACGGTACTGTAAATCCTTTAAACGAATTCATCTGGAAATACGTTGGAATCAGACCCGATGAGTATTCCAGGCGTTCCAGTTCAGAACAGGCTAATTGTAATTGGATCGTTTACCGGTTGGCAGATGTCCTGTTAATGAAGGCAGAAGCCTTATCACAGATAGGCCGTTATGATGAAGCCTTAACCATAGTGAATAAAATCCGCGATCGGGCATTTATGGGATCCGTCAGTTCTTCACAGACTCCTCAAGCATATGAAGATATGATTCTGATGGAGAGAGCCAAAGAATTGGCTTATGAAGGAAAGCGATGGTTTGATATTTTAAGGATGGGAAGCAGAAATAATTATGAAAGAAAAACTAAGTTGATTGAAATAGTTATTGATAAGGTTCCCGCTACCCAAAAAAGAGTTCTGGCTTCCAAATTAAATGACCCAAATGGATGGTATTTGCCCATAAATGCTAAGGAGATTGAGGCAAATGTAAATCTGGTGCAGAATCCCTATTATCAAGTATATGAATAAAGTTTTAAATATAATCGTTCTCCTGTTTTGTATATCTATGCTTGCCTGCGAACCAGAATATACCGTTACACCTTTTTTTGAAGGTATTTATAAGGGGAGAAACGAATCCATCACCGAATTTATCGTTAATAAAGCTGACACATTTGCCAGATTCAGGGATTTAATGATAACAGGAAACCTGGATAAGACATTAACAGCATTTAATCCCCATGGTGACGAGTATACGCTTTTTTTACCAACCAATGAGGCTGTTGATAAATTCATCTCGGATAGTAAAAAATATAATTCTTTCCAGAATTTACTGGAGGATACAGACTATGTAAATGAATTGGTCAGGTACCATGTCGTTAATATGGGTATAAGAGCCAATGATTTTCCTTATGGAGCCCTGCCCGATACCTGTCTGACAGGAGATTTATTATCCATTAGTTACCTTAGTCAAGGGGATTCAGTAATACCAATAATTAATAACAGCGCTTCTTTGATTAAATATGATATTCAATTAATCAATGGATTTGTCCATATAATTGATCATGTACTGGAACCGATAGTTATTAATAATTATGAATGGTTAAAACAATATACTGAGTACTCAATTTTTACCAAAGCATTGGAAACGACCGGATTAAGCGATACATTCAGGATCCAGAACAATGCACAGAAAATTATATATCCTGCAAGCTCATTACTGGTTGAACCTGATGACGTCTTTATTAAGGAAGGAATTTTTACCATTGATGATTTAATCGCAAGATGTAGTCCCGACCGACAGGATTATTTAAACTCTTCCAACGGATTATTTCAGTTTGTTGCATATCATATTATGGAAGGAAAACTATTCCTTAATAATTTCGAAGGTCACAATACCAATTATAACACTTTTTCCGATCTTCCGATATCGGTAGACGGTACAGGCCTTGATATAAAAATAAACTCCGGAGCTAAGATTTTCGATACATTAATTTCAGGCAATGATACTTCAGTTATTGATTTTATTATGATAAATTATAATCTAAGTAATGTCCAAACAAAAAACGGAGCTATTCATTCAATAAAATATGTTATGGATCCATACAGGCCCAGGCCGAGAGAATATGTTTTCCAGTTTTATGAAGATCCTATAATATATGCGGCAAGTCAACGGCCGAATACATACGAGTTTGAGGATCCTGAAAAATTTGAAAAGATTAATTGGCAAGGTGTCAAACAGATTAAATATGTAAAACTTGCAACTACTTCTGAGTTTAATAACGATGATTATATTGAAATTGAGGGCGAGTTTTCAATTACCTATGAAATTCCCAAAATACTGCCTGGTGCATATAAGCTTCAGATCACAGCCAATGCAAGTTATTATAATAATGCTTTCATCCAGGTTTTCCTTGATGATAAAAGAGTGGGGGGGAATATTAATCTAACTTCCGGCCAAAGTTATTATACTTATGATATCAATCAGATAAGCCTGGTTAATTATGAAAAACACCTGTTAAGAATTCAGACCTTAATTCCCGGCCGCTTTACATGGGACTGTGTGATATTTAAACCAATTTAAGAATTCGCTGAGAACCTCCTGCTAAAATAATATAGGTAAGGATGAAGAAATCTGGTTATATAATATTGATCATTTTAATTGTTTTTACAGCTTGTAAAGATGAATGGGAAGATCATTACGGAACAATTGAAAAAACTGTAAATGTTAAACTTTGGGATACTTTAAAAGCATCGGGTCAATACTCAGAGTTTGTTCGGTATATGGAGTCTTTACAATTTGACACAGTGATCAGATCTTCAAATACCAAAACATTATTTATCCCCCAAAATGAGGCATTCATTGAATATCTGGATGAAGATACGACCGGTTTCAGGGAAACCATGGCATATCATATTGTTCCCACCTTCTTTTTATTGCAAAATGTCGAAAATAATAGTTCCCGTAAAATAAAAACTTACTTTGAAAAGTTTGCACTCATTCAAAACTCAGATAATACCTATTTCATTGATGGAATTAAAATTACCAGTAGCAGTCCTTTATTTTCAGATGGGAAATTCTATGAAATTGAAAAAGTTGTCAGGCCCACTCCTAATTTATATGAATACCTCGGATGGAATCAACGTCCCATTTATAAATTTATAAATCTGCAGGACACCGTAATATTAGACGTTGAAAAAAGTAAACCATTAGGCTTTAATGAACAAGGTGAAACCATCTATGATTCTGTGACCACAGTTTCTAATGTATGGGAAGAAAAATATTTCCCGATTTCCAGGGAATTCAGAAATATTTATGCCACCCTCGTAATACCTGATCAATTAAGTTATGAAGCGGCTCTTAATGAAATGTCCCAGGTTTTGGGAGGGAAATATGCATCGTATCAAGATATACCAGCTGAATGGCAGAATGAAATTCTTATCCCGGAATTACTTTATCGCGGGACATTCGGTGGATTATGGAACCCTGTCGATTTTAACAATAAAATTATTGTCAATATACTTGGCGACACGATTGATTTTAATATTGATATTGATCCTGAATCCCGGAAGATCTGTACGAATGGATGGGTGTATGATTACGCTTCATTTTCTATCGGAGACACTTTATATCTGCGAAATATATTGGAGCCTGAAGACTTTGTTGAAAATATCGGACTTAATAAGTTTTCATGGATCGATGAAGGCGTAACTGTACAAGGTAATGTAAATTACCAGCCTGTTAAACAATTGGTTCAGGGAGAATCTAATGATACCGTAGTCACCGTCAAATTTAATAAAGGTTATAGTGGAGATTACGCATTATCGCTTACAATGAAACACGTCTTTCCCAAAAGACACAGGATTGTATGGAGAACCCAGTACAGAATCTCAGGAATTTTTTCACTTTATGTAAATGGAGTAAAAATTCTATTGGGTTCAGACCAGTTGGAGGAATATGATACTGTTGAACTGATAGATGGGTTTTATAGTGTATCAGGTAAGAAAGTATATCCTGATAAGAAGGGATTTTGCGATGTGGATGGTTGGGTAGAAAATCTTACCGATTATGGGAATGTCACCATCAAGATTGAATACCAGGGGCCGGGATTGGGTTTTGAAAATGGATTAAGTATTGATTATATCGGATTTTTTCCGGAATGAAACAGAGAAATAAAACAAAAGTTTACCGTGCTTAGAAACATCAGAAAATATAACCTTCTTTTTATAATCCTTTGTATTGCATTGCAATCAATATCAGGTCAGGATTCCCTTGTTGTCACCGGGAAAATATTTGCCGGCAGGGAAGTACCTCTAAAGGATGTTTCCGTCAGCGTTGAAGGAAGAGATGTGACTCCTGTATTAACCGATGAGGATGGTGTATTTACAATTACAGTACCTTCCGGAAATGAATGGTTAATTTTAAATCCGGTCGGAATCTATAAGGGTAAAAGGGTATTTTTAAATAATAGACAAACAGTTGTTATATCCCTGGCCGAAGAGGAAATGAAATCTGGTTATGACGATGTGGACCTGATCAGTCATTTAGAAAACCGTAGAGATATCATTTCCTCCTTCACGGATATCGATTTAAATCGAATACGGCAAAAAAATATAGTATCGATTGATCAGGCTTTCCAGGGTACAGTACCGGGTATGTTTACAACCAGCCATTCCGGTATGCCCGGACAGGGTACCGTGAGTTTTCTCCGGGGTATTAAATCCATGAATACTTCCAATGCACCTTTGTTTATTGTTGATGGTATGCCGATTGAAAATCCGGGTCTTTTTGAATCAAGTATTGATGGAAATTCATTTAATCCTCTTTCCACAATTGATCCTTCAGATATTTCCAGTGTAACCATTCTGAAAGACCCCATATTTACTTCGCTTTATGGTATGAAAGGATCTGATGGAGTTATATTGATTCAAACATTGCAGCCAAAGTCTACGCAAACATCTATTAATTTTTCCCTGCAGAGTGGATTTAATTTCTCACCCGATAATTTAATTCCTCAACTGAATAATGAGCAATATAAATCTCTTGTTAATGAAATTCTTACTTCATCTCCTCTTAGAGAAGAAACGTTTAAAGAAAAATATCCCGGATTATATGTCACTGAATACGATGCTGAATATGCCAGATATATGCATAATACCATATGGCAAAACCTGATCTTTACCAATTCGATGTTTTATAACGCATACCTTTCTATTAGTGGTGGCAGTGAGATTTCTACACACGGATTATCCGTCGGATATCATAACCAGAAAGGTATTTTTGATAATACCGGTATGAATCGTTTCAATGTTCGTTTTGTAAGTAACTTAAATGTATTTAGCTGGTTTAAGATAAATGTTTTAGCAAGTCTGACCAATACAAATTCTTCCCTGAAAGAGTCGGCACTTTCTCCCGAAACCAGTCCCATCATGACTGCTTTATCTAAACCTCCCATACTTAATCCCTATGCATATGACGATGAGGGCCAGAAATTAACAATTTTAGATGAAGTGGATGAATTAGGTACGAGCAATCCGTTAGCCGTAGTAAAAAATTTTACCGGCGATAATAAGAATTATCGTTTCATTTCTTCTATTAAAGGGCAGGCTGATATATCAAACACCATGAAGTGGAATACACTCGTTGGTATCAACTTCAATACATTGAAAGAATATGTATTTATGCCAAATAAAGGGATGGAAACATATTACTTCGGAGAGGCAGACAACGTTTCACGATCAGCTAATAATCAAATATTTTCATTCTATAATGATAATTATCTTTCTTTTAAACAACAGTATAATTCCATACACGGGTTAAATACATCCCTTGGGTTCAGAATACATACCAATAACTTTCAGGCAGATTTAGGTGAAGCCAAAAATCTGCCCAAAAATGATCAGTATTCAAATCTTCAATCAGGCCAGAGTGATTTTCGTAGAATAACTGGAGACAATGGAATCTGGAACTGGTTTTCAGTCTATAACCACATAAGTTATAAATTTAAAGACAAGTATATCCTGAATTCAGGATTATCTGCCGATTTTTCTACTCGTACAGGGAAAGATGCTGAAACAGCTTTTAACCTTTTCGGACTGCCATTCGGATTATTTTATTCTATTGGCGCAGGATGGAGAATATCGGATGAATTTTTTCTCAACCACTTACAAGGACTGGAAAATCTTTTATTAAGAGTATCTTATGGAGCAACAGGAAATGATGATATTGGTAATTACAATGCACTGAATTATTACACACAAGTCAGGTACAGGGAAACATCAGGTTTAATTCCAGGTCCAGTTACTAATACAACTTTGAAATATGAAAAAGTCAGACATTTAAATCTTGGACTGGATCTTTCCTTGTGGGGCGGCAGAACCAGTTTTACTGTTAATTATTTTAATTTGTTGACGGAGGACATGCTGGTTCTTATCCCTCAAGAGGGCTATACAGGGTATATGTTCAAACCTGAAAATTCAGGTAACGTGAAAAATACAGGATTTGAAATTATGGGCTTTCATCGTATTATAGATAAACGTGTCTTAAAATGGGATATTAGTCCTGTTTTAACCTTTCTATCAAATGAGGTAACCCAGATGAATGGAAGGGAATTAATTACTCCGTTTGAAGGAGGAGAATTTGTAACACGTGAGGGAAATCCTGTAAATAGTTTTTATGGTTATCAATTTGAAGGTGTTTTTGAAACCTCTGAAAACGCTCTGGAAGCTAATCTTGTCAATGAAAAGGGAATACCATTCAGAGCCGGGGATGCAAGATATAAAGATTTCTCAGGTCCGGATAATACACCAGACGGAATAATAAATGATTATGACAAGATTGTCCTTGGATCCCCAAATCCCAGTGTTTTTGGAAGTTTATTAACCAGTCTTAAATTTCACCGCTGGTCTTTGGATATGATGGTCCAGTTTGTCTATGGCAATGAAATCTTTAATTATGTTCGTTACAGGAATGAAAGAATGATTGATTTATCAAATCAAAGTACAAATGTATTAAACCGTTGGCAATATGAAGGACAGATGACAGATGTACCGCGAGCTCTTTGGAATGATCCGGTTGGGAATTCGGATTTCTCATCCCGCTGGATTGAAAATGGTTCGTACATGCGGCTAAAATACCTGACCTTATGTTACACGATCCCCGACAATTTCCATGTTTTTAAAAATGCTGCTTTATATATTACGGCTACCAACCTTTTTACCTGGAACGAATATCTGGGATATGATCCTGAATTCAGTTATTCTGTTGATCCTATGGAACAGGGAATTGACTATGGTTTAATGCCCCAGTTCCGGCAATTCCTGTTTGGAATCAGATTTGGATTATAATGAGAATTAAATCAGGGTATTCTATGAAAATCATACATTCAATTATTCGAATTTTTCAGAAGATTCAGACAGCAGGATCTGTTAATTATTTAATAATCAGCCTATTTTCCACTGTAATCTTTTTTTCATCCTGTGAAAAATTCTTTTATCCTGATCAGGAACTGATTATTAAAGAGAAGGATTTATTCAGTGACTGGGAGGAATACCGATCAGCAGAGATGGGTCTTTATTCCCTGCAACAAAACCTGGTTGATCAAATTTTGGTTTTAGGGGAATTACGTGGTGATCTTCTTACAATTACAGATTATGCAACTCCGGATTTAATTGAGGTTAATAATTTTAATATCAGAAAAGATAATCCTTATGCTTCGCCAGTAAATTTTTATAAGTTGATTGCTGCATGCAATAAATTAATTGTGCAATTAAAGTCTGCTCATCCTGAAGTTCTCGATAAATCCGAACCTGTTAATAATTACGACCGCTTATATGGTGAAGCATTATGCATGCGTGCCTGGGCTTATTTCAATGCAGTCCGGATTTATGGTAAAATACCTTATGTTTATGAATCGCTCACGGATGTTGATGAAATGGAAGCTTATGTGAATTCAGGAACCAGTTATGTTGATTCGGTTTTTATTGTTTTTGCCCCGGATGGTTATCATAACGATACCATCAGAGATACTACCATTGTTCTGGATAAAAAATTTCTGGACCTGAAAACCATTGTAGATACTTTTACCTTCCAACTTGAAAATAAGATAAAAGCCGTTGGGGTAAATCACTATATTAATAATTCCGATCTTACATGGAGCGTAACCATTTGGAATGAGTATGCCTATCATGTATTGCTGGGACAAATGTATTTGTCTGATCAAAATTATACCAGTGCAATGGTGCATTTTTATCCTTTTTTAAACAGGCCTGCGGAAGGGGGGTACAAATTACACGGAGTGGATTCCAGGTTTGCGAAAGATAATTGGAAAAATATTTTTACCAGCCTTGACCCTTATGAACATATATTTACTTTATGGTACAGTAAATCTTACCAGCAAACAAATAATCTCCAGACGTTATTTTCGATTATCCCCCCAAATCAGTATATGTTAAAACCAACATCAGCATGTGTCGGATACTGGGAAACAATTTGGGATGGTCTAACGATGAAAGTTGATAATGATCCTGAAAAAACTGAAATAATAAAACCTGGAAAACCTGGTGATTTTTACAGGGGATATGGAGTTTCATATATGTATTATAAAAATGGAGAAGCTTTGACTGTCGATACCATAAAAACCATGCTGTTGAACAAACAAAGAGGCAATTGGACTGATGTTGAGATGCTGATGTATGGTGCAGATACCGTGGTTACAAAATATAGTATCAATAAAAATGAATTTGCACATGATGCTAATTTTATTATTTACAGAGCTGCCGGAGTACATCTTTATGCTGCTGAAATATATGCTGTGTGGAGTTTTATATATGGAGGTCTTTCAACGCCAAGAACACAAATAAACACCAGTTTGGATATTTTAAATCATGGAATCGAAGAGAAACTGTGGCAAGGGGACGTAACTACAGGCATAAGAGGTCGCGTTGGTTTTGCCGATGTGTCTAAATATACTGATGCTTCCTATGAGGCTATTACTCTTGATGATATAATTTATTTACATGATCCGATAACCGATGAAATTATTGGCTGGCTGGATTACACAGGACAGCCTGATAAAAAACAAGCATACCTTATTGATCAGATTATGGCAGAAAAAGCGAGGGAAATGGCTTTTGAAGGAGAACGTTTTTATGATCTGATGAGAATAGCCCAAAGAAATGATGATCCTTCATTTCTGGCCAACAGGGTAGCTGCAAAATTTCATGGAGCAGAGAGAGAAGCAATGCGAGCAAAATTAATGGATGAACAAAATTGGTACATTAATTTTTTTGAATGAAATACATAATTTAAATGAACGCCCAATTTTACCAGCACCAAACTGAACAATCTCATTAACTTTGATTTTGTCTTTAGATTTCTTCAACACTGATTTTCAATTTATTAGAAACAGATTTTCCGGGAGCTAAAAATGGCAAGCTGTTTTCATCCCTGAGCTGTTTACGCGATTTACACAATACATTACATGGCTCCAGTCCCAATACGTATTCACTATTCCCCATCATTTTCCATTGTGTCAAGTATGGCAACTCACTAATATTAAATTCTAAATTGAGTCTAATCCCTACAGCCTTGTTTACCAGGCTAACCCTCGTAATATTATTCGAGTTCCCCTTCATTTGGTGAAAAAAGACCTGCTCATTATACTCTTGTTGGGGCTCGATAAACTTATTAAATTCATTGATTCCGGTAGCTGCATTTTCATCACGGGGAACAGTCGTAATAGCATCCATTATAAGCTCAGCAGTTTCATCCAACAACGGATAACCGAAGTTAAAATGATAAAGTATGGTGTAAGGAGATAATTTACTTCCAAAATTGGTAATCGCATCATTGATAATAAGTTCATTTTTACCAATAATTGAAGTAATTTCTCTTTCCAAACGAAGTTTATGCCCAAAAAGATAAGCTTCTTCTGCTGTCCCTTTTATTTTTATATGATATTCATCCTTGTCCCATCCTGAGCAATCTGCGATCTGTTTTGCAGGAATGGTAGAGTATCTGCCATGTAGTCCTAATGTCTCTCCATTGTCAATAGAAGGTGGCCCAAGATGTGTTAGCCCACATGTAGTTAATAAACCACCTGCAAATGTGTGCAACCATCCGATGCCTTCGGGCTCGTAATATGCAGGAGATGTTTCTCCATTACAAGTAAGGTAAACAAGATTCTTACCTTTAAAGCTTGCCAATGAAATATCCAAACCTCTGTCAGGCAAAACAGTATATTGCAACCCACTGCCTGTATTTACATCAATGGCTCTCATTTTACGCGCCCATCCATCTGTTAATTCATAGGGACGGGTTCCTCCAAGCTGGGAAATATTGCTGATATATTTCAGGACGTCCTTGTTTGACATATTTAGTTATTTATTTTGGTTATCTGTTCGCCAAAATTTCCTGATAGTGGGGTATAATTCCCGATAGATTAAAAACTTGTCTTCATAAATTTTAGCCTTCTTAGGCTCGGGAATGAAAGTTTTGTCGCCTTTCGTTTCGGAGTTGATGAGTTTTTCAACGGGTATGCCGATATCTGCACTTTGTGCTAGTAATGCAGCCCCATAACAACCTGCTTCATCAATATTTCGAACAATAATCGTCCTATTTAGAACATCAGATTTAAGCTGGGTCCAGGAATCATTTCTCGTGCCACCTCCTGTTGCAACAAAAGTGTCCACATGCATCCCGGCTTCTTCCATTAGCTGCAAATTGAGTTTCATTTCCAATGCTACACCTTCAAGTAAAGCCTTGATTATATCTCCTTTAGTCGTAGTATTTTTAAGTCCAATAATTGCTCCTCTTGCCCTGGTATCAAAATAAGGTGTTCCGGTTGCAGAAAAATATGGCAGTACCAATAAATCGGTCGGTTCATCCGGCATTCTCTCAAGAAGGTGCTGATACGCATTCTTCCCCGATTTTTCAGCCATATCTCTTTCCTCAAATCCAAGCTCATCTCTTATCCACCTTAAAATATTTCCCCCGGTTAAACTGTAAGCGACGGTAGTGTAATTACCACCAACAGTATAGTCGTAACAACACAGGTTGTTCTTTCTTAAAACATCCGAAAAAGTCGGTTTTTTAAGCACCGGGCAGAAACATTCAACAGTACCGGTTGCGTACATACACATCCCGGGATTAACAATCCCTGCTCCCAGAGCAGCACAGGTTTGATCATGACCACCAGCCACAATTAATACTGTATTCTTAAATCCAAGCTTTTTTGCAATCTTACTGGCGATTTGGCCAACTATATGACCTGAAGGTACAGGTTTTGCCAGTTGTGAAGACTCGAGGCCTATGGCTTTAAGAATTTCACTGCTCCATTCATGATTTTGTACATCAAATAACATTGTTCTGCCTGCCATCGGCCAACTAATATGAGGGTGAATACCAAACTTTAACTGCAGCAGATCTTCAAAACACAGGAAATACTTTGCTTTTGACCAGATGGCAGGCTGGTTTTCTTTAATCCATAATAGTTTATATAATGTAAATAAGGGGTGGGGTGTATGGCCAGTGATTTTGTATATTTTTTCTTCACCAAATTTACTACTCCAGGAAGCTGCTATTCCCGTAGCTCTTGAATCTGATGAAACCATTGCATTACCCAGAATTTCACCATTTACCCCAACCGGAGTAAATGCCTCTCCCTGACTTGAGATAGCAATGGCGGAAACCGGATCTTCAACTTTCAAATTGACTTCGATAATTACTTCAAAACACTTTTGTAAGACTTTCTTTGTTTCCAGTTCCGCCCAATTGTCCTGAGGGTTCAAAACAGGGTACTCTCTGTATGCATAAGCTAATTCTGCTCCTTTCTTACTAATTACAACAGCTTTGCAACCACCCGTTCCGATATCCAGACCGATATAACTCACAGTCTCTAAATTTCTGTTATTTCATATCCCAGATACCGGGTAAAGGCTTCTTTTAGTGCTATTGCTGCATTCCCGGGAGCGACACTTACATGATGCCGATAGCCATTATATCCTATGTTATAAATTTTTTCCTGGAGTTTATCGATTCTGGCAACTCCCCCACAACCAAAGAATCCTTCCTGAATAGGCTCTCCGGTGAATTCACCCTCACCAATATAAAAGAAAAGCTTACCATCATGAGTTTTAGAACTAGCAAATGTAATTGGGGTAGCCGCTATTCTACCCACATTACAGCCATAACCGCAACCTGGTCCCAGTTCTTTTGCAAACATCGGATGATCAATAACTTCGCCTTTTGCTTCCATTAATGTCTGAGGTACCGGTCCACAATGAAAAAGAATACATTTATCAGGATCATCACCATAATTGTTGTTCCAATCCAGACATGTTGTTGGTTTTCCGGTTGCCAACTGAAGAGCATACATACTCACTGCATTGCAAATATCTAACTCACATGCAGCCGGGAATCCACGGTCATTTATTTCACTTAATAATACACAAGGAGCAACTCCAAACTCCATCTCCATTTCAAGCCAGCAACGAATAGCAAGTGCATCAAGCTCATATTCCTGGATTATTTCATCAATTACAACTCCAAACCGAACCAGGTTTTCAAATGCTTTATCTGGCACACCACTGAAATTTGTATAGTTTTTCAGTTTTTCCGCCTTCGCTTTTGCTGCTTCGGTGTTGATATCCAGTTTTCTAACGCGTCTGAATACATCAGACATATCAAGAACCTCCGTTGTAATTCCATATTTCTGAAGAGCTAACTCATCGTATCTCACGGTTTTAAATGCCGTTGTTCTGGCACCAATAGCACCAACAGTCATTTTCTTCATACCTTTAACGATCCTGCAAACCATTTCGAAGGTATTAATTTGCTCTTCAAAGGTTTTTGACTTTGGATGTACTGTATGAGGAGGGAAAACAGTGTATGGAAGTTGATACTGGTAAAAGACATCCATAATTGAGAATTTACCACAGAAGGCATCCCTCCTCTGATGAAACTTCATTTTATCAAGTTCATCAGGATAAGCCAAAATAAGGATCGGGACACCCGCTTCTTCCAGTGCAGCAATTGCCCCGGTTTCATCCCCGAAATTTGGTAAACAAAGGATTACACCATTATACTTACCCTTATTTTCTTCTAAAAACCTTGCGTATAACTTTCCTTCCTGCTGACTTTCTATTGCACCATAACGAGTTAAACTACTATCCATCATCAAACTGTTAAACCCCAGCTTATCCAGAACTTCTGGTAACTCTTTGCGCGCCTCTGCTATCAACGATTCAGGGAAAAAACCTCTGTTCCCAAAATACAAAGCGAATGTTGATTTGCCTACTTTCATAATTTTATCAGGTTTAGTGTTTAGTTTTAAATTTATACGGTGGATAATTTCTTAGCAGTTCCTGCAATTTCCAGCTGATTATTAATAATATCAAGCATTTCTTCATAAACTGCATCCTGAGCTGCTTTCACGGATTTATCGATCATCTTTTCATAAGGTTGTCTTATTGCTGTTGCAATATTGATTTTGGCAATTCCATTTTTAAATGACTCCATCAGATACTCCTTCCTGATTCCTGTACCGCCATGTAATACCAAGGGAATATTGGTTGTTTTATTAATCAATTCAAGGTGGGGTATTGACAAACGTGCCTCCTGTTTTTTCTCTTTTCTTGCTTCGGAGATCGCACCATGGATATTACCAATTGCTACTGAAAGCCAATCTACCTGAGTTTCATCTACAAAACGTTTGGCCTCATGAGGAGAAGTAAAACCTTCGGCTGATGTAAAAAGCTCCTCATATGGTGGTATTGGTCCAGCTTCATGCCCCATAACCGCTCCTAATTCACCTTCAACCGGAACATTAAACTCATGTGCTAAATTAACTATTTCCTTCGTTTTTGAAATATTATGAGCCAGTGATAACCTTGATCCATCAATCATTACAGAGTTATAGCCAAGTTCAATTGCCTCAGAAATATCTTTCACAAAATCAACCAGTCTTTTATCCTCATCAATTACAGGAACATGGTCGAGATGCAAACGGGTAAAATCCAGTTTTTTTACTTTTTCATACTCATCATGAATTGCTTTTATGCTGCCGGATTCAAACTTCATCCATTCTAAACGGGCAACCATTATTAGTCCAAAAGTGGTGGTTTCTGCGAGCGCCCTTACCACTGGCTCCATCATGGGTAAATAGGGTATATTAAACCCCGGAATGACAATGCCGTTTTTCCACGCTAAGGTCATTAATTCTTTGATAGTCAATTCAGATGTTTTCATTGATTTATATAGGGCTTCACAAAACTAATTTAGATGAGATTTCAAGTTAAAAAATTTGGCGCAAATGATTTCATAAATCTCATTTTATCCTGTTGTCCTGTCAGGTATGCTGTCAGAGCTACCAGTAAAACTGATATATGAGCAATAGTAGCATGATTGCGATTAGCATTATGCAGTGAAGTTTTAAAAAATGACTGAAAGAATTAATCATTTGCTTACCCAGAAAGAGAGTATACTGCTAATCCTGTTTGGAAGAAGAAGGATTGGTAAAACAAGATTACTACAGGAAATTAAAACTGATGACAGTATTCATTTCATTGCTGATCAAAGTGAGACACCATTACAAATTGAAGCATTTGCCAGAATTGCAGGCAGGCATATTAACGGATTTGATTCAGCCATCTATCCTGACTGGGAAAGTTTCCTTCTGACACTTAATGAAAGATTGAGTAAAAAAACCACGATTATTATTGATGAGTTTCCCTACCTGGTTAAAAATGCTCCCGAGCTGCCCAGTATTCTTCAGAAGTTATTTGACGACCGATCAAAGCTATCATTTCATCTGGTCCTTTGCGGGTCATCCCAGCAGATGATGCAAAACCTTGTTGTAGACAGCACTTCTCCCCTCTATGGAAGAGCCAATGAAATAATCAAACTTTTACCAATGAACATTTATTGGTTAAAGGAAGCATTGAAGTGCTCATGGACAGAGGCAGTTGAAGAATATTGTATCTGGGGGGGAGTTCCCCGATACTGGGACCTTCGAATACAGGAAACAGGTATGAAACAGGCAGTTATAAAACACATTCTTGACAGCAACGGACTACTTCATGAGGAGCCGGTACGATTATTCCTTGATGACGTTAGGGATACAGTACAGATGTCAACCCTGATTACAATCGTTTCTTCAGGAGTACACCGCCTGTCAGAAATTGCTTCCAGAATAGGAAAACCAGCAACTCATCTCAACAGGCCATTGCAGCGATTGATCGATCTGGGGTACCTTAAAAGAGAAATTCCGTACGGTACCTCTCCCCGGAATGCAAAAAGAACATTATGTAAGGTAGCAGATCCTTTCATAAATTTCTATTTTCGGTTTGTAGTCCCGGATAAAACATCGCTTGAACTGGGACTTGCTGAGATTATCTACGATAATGTTGTGGTACCTGATTTTGCAGAGTACTGTTCCGGTTTTTGGGAAGATATTTGCAGGGCTTCCGTTCCACTTCTTTTCAGGGACAAATTGTTCTCACCAGGATCCCGTTGGTGGAGAGGATCAAGACCTGAAAATCAAACTGAGGTGGATATTGTTTCATCCTCAAAAGATGGTAAAGAAATGATTGTCGCCGAAGTCAAATGGTCAGCATCGGTGAATATCGCATCATTATGTCAAAACTTTGAAAGGAAAATCAATGCTATACCCGGTTCAGGAGACAAAATAATCCGGAAAGTACTTTTTTTGAAAAATAAACCACGATATGTCCCCAGGGGATATTACATATTTACACCAAAAGAAGTGATTTTGTCATATAAGGATTAGCATTACTTTGACAAAACCAAAAGTAACTTACAAGTTTGTAAGTTACTTTAATGTGTGTCAATATTATTGACCTGCTCCTGAATGTCAAAACCCCGGTAAAATCATTTTCAATTTGGTCATCTTACACCTATCAGGATTTTGCAGGAAAATCCCACACCAAAATCCTACACCTCAAAAGGGGGATTCTGTCAATTCAATAATTCCAGATATTATATACAAATATTTTAAGTTAATGTAAATAATCTGTATATTTGCTCATTATGTGGGAAAATATACAGGTAAATAGACTTATCAAGACTGGGCTACCCCAATCTAACGAACATATTATTGTACTCTTAACAGGTGCAAGACAGACCGGAAAAACAACCCTTCTGAGAACTATCTACCCCGACCTTTCCTATTATAATCTTGATGCGGTGGAATTCAGGGAACAGCTCAAACGAATCAGCACCTTCGCATGGGCAAGGGATGTAGGGAATGCTGTTATTGACGAAATCCAGAAAGAACCGGAACTGATGAATAAGATCAAGTATGCCTTCGATGAAGGGGACCTGAATTTTACAGCCCTCTCCGGTTCTGCTCAGCTTCTGTTAATGAAGAGCACACGGGAAACACTTGCCGGTAGGATTTTACTGTTAGAGCTGTTTCCTCTAATGATGAGTGAACTGATTCACAGACAGAAAGCAGAAATCCCCGTACCACTCATCGGCAGGCTTATCAACTCTTCTTCACCATCGGATATTTTAATGAAATTGCCATCAACCCTGTTGGGTGAAAATTGGGATAGTGTGAAATCAGCGGAGGAATATATGCTGAAATTCGGTGGAATGCCTGCATTACTCCACATACCAGATCAGGATAAAAAATCGGGATGGTTAAGGGATTATTCCATTGCATACCTTGAACGCGATCTTAACGACCTGGCCAGGCTGAATGACCTGATGCCTTTTAAAACATTTCAACAGCTCGCCGCATTGAGATCGGCAAACCTCCTTTCCTATTCTGAACTTTCCAGGGATGCAGGAATTGGCACAGAAACTGCAAGACGTTATCTCGAGTATCTCAGATTATCCTATCAGGTAATTCTTCTGCAACCCTATCATAAAAACCTGACCAGCATGATTGTCAAAACTCCAAAGATCTATTGGCTGGATAACGGACTTATGCGTCAGATTGCTGGATATGGATTCGATCTGATGAATGGTCAGATTTACGAAAACTACGTTGCAGCAGAGCTTGTGAAATATCTCAGGACGGTCAAATCAGAAGCCAGGCTTAGTTTTTACAGGACACGCTCTGGCATGGAAGTTGATTTCTGTATTGAGTCAAATGGAAAGCTCATCGGAATTGAGGTGAAAAACCGGACAAGTATTAACAAGAAGGATTATACCTCGTTAAACAAACTAAAAGAATCTGCCGGAAAAGATTGGATTTTGGGCATTATCTTGTACCGGGGGAATGAAATCAAAGAAGTAACTGACGGAATATGGTCAATTCCATCCTGCAGGTTTTTCTCATAAATTTTTTTCGAACGTCTTTGTGCATTCAAATACAATTAATCGAATGACTTCTGCTTACAAATTGCTGAACTGCTCATTGAAGGTGAATGCGCAGGGTGTAAAAAACAAGCAGCCATAAGAAAATCTCTTGACTGCTTTACAACGAAGTAGCGAGAGAGGGACTTGAACCCTCGACCTCATGATTATGAATCATGCGCTCTGACCAGCTGAGCTATCTCGCCGTTTTTCGGTGGGCAAATATAGCCCCATTTTTTATAATCTCAAAGCTTGCCGTTCAGTTCTACAGTTTGCTGTCGGGGAAGAGTTTTTTCCAGTCGTGGCCCTCGCCGTGGAGCCATTTGTCGAACCAGGCCATGATGGTGTTGTGCCACTCGATCCGCTTGGAGTAGGTCAGGATCCAGTGGTTTTCGCCTTCCACCTGGACCATCTCGACCGGACGTCCGAGGATCTTGAGTCCCACCCAAAGCTGCAGCGATTCGCCCAACGGCACGTTGGTATCGACAGATCCGTGCAGCAGCAGCAGCGGGGTATTGATCTTGTCGGCATTGAACAGGGCGCTCTGGTCGATGTAAATGTCCCTCCGGTTCCAGGGATAGGAATCGCCTGTGGCCTCTGAGGAGTAATCGTATCCCCAGTATCCTTCCCCCCAGTAGGAACTGATCGAGCTGATTCCGGCATGGGAGATCGCGCAGGTGAAGATATTTGTCTCTGTTTGAAGGAGCATGGTCATGAATCCCCCGTAGGAGGCCCCGATGCATCCGATTTTTGTCGCGTCGACAAATGCATGGGCCTCGATGAATTTCTTTGTTCCTTCGATGATCTCACCGGCCGTAGTTTTTCCCCAGTTATTCTGGTGGCGGGCCGAGAATTCCTGCCCGAAGCCGGTGGCACCGCTGGGCTGGGGCACGTAAACCACGTAATCTTCCCCTGCCCAGATGTCAAGCGGGTAACGGCCCCCGAAGCTTTTTTCAATGGGACTGGTACCCCCGTAATAATTGACAATCAGGGGGTATTTTTCCCCGGGATTAAAATTGCGGGGATACAAAAAGAATCCCCGGATGGTGGTGCCATCCGAAGCTATGAAATCCCAGTCCTCCGTCTTCCCAAAACTGACGTTCTCATAAGCTTTTTCCTCCGTCTGGTCAAACAGCCGATTCTCCCCGGTTACCAGGTCCAGTATCCAGGCCTTGTTCGGATCTCCAAGGCCGGTTCCCGTATAAGCCGCTGTGAGGGATTCTTCCGAAATGCTGAGGTTGTCCATTACATCGGGCAATGTGGGAAGCAGGGAGAAGGAACGGTTCTCGGGATCCCAGGCATACAACCTGAGGTAGACCTCGTTGGCCGCCTTCACATAGATCCGATTGTCGACCGGTTGCCAGAAGGCCCACTCGACGCTGGGATTGAAGTCCCGCGTGATGGGATCCACCTCCCCGGTCCCGATCGTGTACAGGTAAAGCTGGACGTCGTAATTATTGGCAATGGGCTGGTCGCCGATGTTCCTGCCCACCCCGCCGAAGAGATCGGGTCCCCCGCTGACCAGTAGTTGTCTCCCGTCGGGCGAAAATTCAGCGGAACCGCTCCAGCGGAAATCCTTCCAGAGGGTATCGGTTCTCCCGGTCTGCAGGTCCATCAGGTACATGTTCTGCAGGCTGAAGGGACGCTGCGTGGGATTGGGCCTGCTGGTGGAAAAGACTATCGAGTTCCCATCGGGACTGATGTCGTTCAGGTAGGTGGAATCGCCCCCGAAGGTAAGCCTGGAACTCACACCCGTATTCACATTAAACCTGTACAGTTCACTGGCTGTTTTCTGAGGGAAGGTGCGGTTGCCGAGCTCATCCATGTATTTCAGCGAAGACTTCTCCCCTTCCGGCCTTTTCTCCGTTCTCCCGTAGATAATGAACTTCTCATCATCCGACCAGTGAACGACATCCAGGTCCCCCACGTTCTCAAGGACGGGATACTCGGTCCCCGATTCAAAATCATATACCATGACGGTGCTGCCGTTCTCTGTTTTGGACCGGTAGTAAAGTTTTTTACCGGAAGGCATCCAGCGGTATCCGGTGGTCCCTGCCTTGCGAAAACTCTGGACGATCCTGCCCGAGGAGACTTCCTTTATCTCGGTCCACTTATCCGCCTTGCCGGATTCCGTGTTGACCCGGCTGTAATTAACGGCAATCAGTGTTCCGTCAGGGGAAAGGTCCACCCGCCCGAGTTTGGTCCCCTCCAGCAGATGGTGAATGTTCATGCGGGTAACCGGCGATACGCTTAAATCGGCGGTTGAATCCTCCTTACTGCTGACCACGGTCTTTATTTTCCATTTGTTTTTATCTCCCTTTATGTACATCGACTTAACCATCACCAGGAATTTGCCGCGGTCCAGTTTCAGGGTGGCGGACTTCTTGCCGGTTTTGTCTTTTTCAGCCACCGTGTAGTTCGATCCGAGTTTTTTGCCGTCAAGGAAGATCTCGAACATCTGGGGACTCTCCACCTCGCAGGAATAGTCATACAGGCCGTCTGACTCTATGTAAAAGGCGCAGTAGGCTATCTGGTATTCATGCCGCTCTGGCTTCATCACCAGGAAACCGTTTTCCGATGCTTCCCCGGCCATCCAGGTCCGGGGCCGGTAATCATCCCACAGCACGGGATCTCCTTCCCCCGGGTGCAATCCTACGAGGTTCAGGTATTCATTGGACAGAATGAACTTATTATCAAATTCCTCCCCGGACAGGTTTTTCCCTTCAATAAATCCGGGCCTGTCGACCGGGAGGGGACCGATCAAGAGCCAGGTGTCAACCTGCCGGGCAAAGGCAGGACGCAAAAGACCCAGGATGGCTATAAGGGTCAGAAATCGGTGCATGGTTCTCATAGCAGCAAGATTTACATCCTAAAAGTAGCTAAATTCCAATAATTTAAAACAACAGGCTGAACGTGGTATTCCTGCCCGGATCGGAAGTGACCTGAATGCTGCCACGGTGCATTCTCATGATGTTCCGGACAAGGCTCAGTCCAATCCCCGAGCCTCCCTCGCGCGTAGTAAAAAAAGGAATGAATACCCTGTCCAGGTCTTCCTCACAGATCCCCCTGCCGGTATCCGATAAACTTATCAGGCACTGCCTCCCGGGCGGTATGCGTGCATCCAGGTGAAGGTTTCTTACCGGGGATGAAGACATTGCATGAATTGCATTTCCCACAAGGTTGATCAGGGCCTGTTCAACAAGGTTCCTGTCGGCATACAGTACCATATCGGGTGATTCGATGCTCCTTTCGAAAGCGATCCCTTTCTCCTTAAAGCTTTTTTCGAACAGGACAAAAATTCCGCTGAAAAGGTCATCCAGCCTGATCTTCTCCAGTTCAGGTTCCTTTACCAGGGTTACTTTCCGGAACTGCTGTACAAATTCCTCCATGCCAAGGCTTCGCTCCCGGATGATCCTGAGTCCCTCCACCAGGTCTTCCTTCAGGTGTGTTAACCTGCCGCTGATCCGGATGTCCCCGATCTCCTCCCCTTCCAGCAGCTCCAGCAGGGTCTGGGCAGCCGAGGCAATAGGTCCCGTGGAATTCGTGATCTCATGGGTCAATACCCTGATGACCTTCTGCCAGGATTCGATCTCCATTTCCTCCAGTTCTTCCCGGATATTCTGAAAAGTCAGGAGCCTTATCCTTTCCTTTTCCAGCCTGATTTCCGAACATCGTATGGACAGCTGCATCCGGGACTCCCCGGTAAGGTCAGAGGGATCCCTTACCGACAGCCGGATCAGTTTCTGGTCACCGGGCCAGATCTGTTCCAGCTGCCCGGTTAATCCTTCCCTCACCTTTTCCATATCCCCCAGTACTTCTAATTCCGTGATATGCAGCATCTTCTTCAGGGTTTGATTGACCAGTTTCACTTCCCCCTTCTCGTTTACTGCCATTATCCCCACCCCGGCATGTTCGGTTACGGACTGGAAATACTGCTTCTGCCTTAGGTTCTCCAGGTTCATCTTCCTGACCGTTTGCAGGATGTCCGACATCGCGGAATACAGGTCCCTGAAAGACCTGTCACTGAATCCCTCCCTGGAGGTTAATGCAAGATCGTCGTACCGAAACGACTCGAAAAATATCTTCAGCTTCCGGTTCACCTGGTTCTGTGACCGTATGAAAAGAATTACCTGGAGGACCAGTACGACAAACAAATTCAGCAGGATTAACGGATCGCGGTCCACCAGCCAGAAATAGACCATGGCAGATAGCGTCAGTGTCAGAAGCAGGATCCTTATGATGATGCCGGTCAATAATCGCTTGTATATCATGGTCCGGTAAGTATTTGCATGTAGTCAGTCTAAAGTCCGTATCTCTGGATCTTACGGTACAGGGTCTGCCGGCTCAGATTCAGCTCCGACGCCGTCTGGGAAATATTGCCCGCATGCTTCCTGAGGATTTTTTCAATGATCTCCCTTTCATAATCTTCCATGGTCCGTTCTCCCCGGATATCCCCGTATAACCTGGCCTGCCTGTCGAGTCCGAGGAGATCCGGTCCCAGTATCGCCGACTCACTCAATATGACCGCCTTCTCAACGGCATGTTTCAATTCCCTGACATTTCCCGGCCAGTCATGGTTCCTTATCCTGTCAAGGGAGCCGGAAGTGAACCTGAGTCCGGGCTTACCGTATTTCCGGGAATATACCTCAAGAAATTGCATGGCCAGGGCCGTGATGTCCTCACCCCGTTCGCGCAGTGGCGGGATCTCGATCTGGATGGTATTGATCCGGAAATACAGGTCCCTGCGGAAAAGGTCATCTTCCATCATCTGGTCCAGGTTCTTGTTGGTGGCGCAGATCAGCCTGATATCGATGGGGACCGGAACGTTCGAACCTACTGGGATCACTTCGCGGTTCTGCAATACGTTTAGCAGCTTTGATTGCAGGGGAAGGGACAGGTTACCGATCTCATCAAGGAAAAGGGTGCCTCCCGATGCGGCAGCGAATTTCCCGGCACGGTCTTCCCTCGCATCCGTGAATGACCCCTTTTTATGACCGAATAATTCACTTTCAAAAAGGGATTCGGAGATGGTTGAAAGGTCAATGGAGAGGAATATTTCACCGGCACGCGGGGAATTCCTGTGCAGCTCCCTGGCCACCACTTCCTTGCCCGTCCCGTTTTCACCGGTGATCAGGACATTGGCATCGGTGCGGGCCACCTTTGAGATGGCGGACTGTACCGACTGCATCGCATGGGAATTACCCCTGAGAAACTGAAACTCCCGGTCAATATCAGAACTGAGGGTGGATTGCTTCACGCTGAGATCCCTGATCCTCTGCCTCGACCTGCGAAGAGCCAGGGCGGTCTTCAGCGTTGTGTACAGTTTCTGGTTATCCCACGGCTTCAGGACGAAATCGACCGCTCCCTCCCGGATCGCCTGCACGGCAAGGTCAATACCCCCGTATGCAGTAATGAATACGACCGAGACATCGGGATCGCTGGCAAGGATCCTCCTGAGCCATTTCATTCCCTCCCTGCCGCTGATCTCACCCGCGGTGAAATTCATATCCAGCAATATGACATCCGGCCTTTCAGACTGGAGCAACTGCGGCAGTTTTCCAGGATCAGTCGCCGTAATCACCCGGCTGAACCTGCTTTTAAGGAAGAGGTGCAGTGACCGGACCACAGCCGGGTTATCGTCAACAATCAGCAGAATACCGTCAGCCCTGTCAGACATGTGAATGGATTTCAGATAAAATTACCGGAATTTACTACAAAAACAAAATAAAATGTATGATTCTGGAACATATACTGTATGATAATGTACCATTTCAAGTCCCCATTAAAATGCATACCAACGCATATCCTGTTGGTTTTCAGTGCTCTGATATTAAAGGCACAAAAATTGTTTTAGTACCTGTGATTAACCCTAATTTTACAAGTATGTTCCGGAATTACCTGATCACCGCACTGAGATACCTGATTAAGGAAAAGGCTTTTTCTTTCATTAATATTTTCGGACTGTCACTCGGGATGGCCTTTGCCATCATCATATTTTTATGGGTCCAGGACGAACTCAGTTACGATAAATTCAATCTGAACCATGACCGGATCTATCACACCTATCTCAGGGTATTCGATGTGCGCACCTCCTTCAATTTTCAGCCCACGACCTCACCTGAGATCGGGAAGGCCATGCTTGATGAGATCCCCGGGATCACCGGGATGTCGCGGATGATCCCCCTGGGGGAACTTACCGTCAGGGCGGGGGACAACGTTTTTATGGAGAGCGGGGGAATCGGGGCAGATGCGGAGGTCTTCCAGATGTTTACCTACCCTTTTGTGGAGGGAGATCCGGCTCAGGCCCTGAGCGGCCTGTACTCGATCGTGCTGACCGGGCGCATGGCGAAGAAATATTTCGGTGATGAGGACCCTGTAGGCAAATCTGTCCGGATCAATGACCGCATCGAACTGACGGTAACGGGCGTGATCCGGGATGTGCCGCTGAATACACACCAGCCGTTTGACTTCCTTGTACCTTTCAAATTGTGCCGGGAACTGGGGATAGACATCGAGGAAAACGGGAACCTGTATGGAAATTGCCGGTTTTATACCTACGTGATGCTTGCTGAAGATGCCGATCAAAAAGAGGTCATGCGCAGGGTAACTGAAACGTTCCGCATTGATGATGTCATCCGGGGAGAGACCTTTCTCGTCCCCCTTCCGAAAACAAACCGCTACAGCCAGGTCGGGGGTGACCTCCTGATCTACATTTTCCTGATCGTCGGAGTGCTGATCCTTTTGGTTGCCTGTATTAACTTCATGAACCTTTCCACGGCCAAGGCCACCCTCCGCGTTAAGGAAGTGGGGGTCCGCAAGGTATTCGGGGCTAGCAAGGGCAATCTTTTCAGGCAGTTCATGGGGGAAAGTTTCATTTACGCCCTGATTTCACTGAATTTTGCACTGATCATGGCGATCCTTTTTATGCCCGTGCTGAATAAACTTACCGGGAAGCAGATCGAACTGAACTACCTGCAACCCGTGTGGATCGCCATCCTTTTTGCCATCTGGCTTTTCACGAGTTTCACGGCAGGGGCCTATCCGTCCCTCCTGCTGGCTTCATGGTCTCCTGCCAGGATCTTCCATCAGCAGGGGAGTACACGTTCGGGGCGATCCCTGATACGGGTCATCCTGGTTACGACACAGTTCGTATTTGCGAGCACGTTCCTGATCACGGCTCTCGTTGTGAACCGCCAGTTTTTCTACATGGATCATGCTGACAAAGGGTACGATGAGAAGAACCTGCTTTACATACGGTTGAGGGACCAGACACGGGACAAGTCAGAGGTCATTAAAACCGCCCTGCTTGCGCTGCCTGGCATATCGGGCATAACCAATACTTCTCACCTCCCTGTGCTTATTGCCGGCGGATATTACCAGGTCTGGGGAAGGTCGGACGAGGAGCTGCGCTACCTGTGCAGTTCGTCGGTGGACTACGATTACACCCGGACGATGGGAATCGGCATGGAAGGGGGGAGGTTTTTTTCCAGGGAATTTCCAAGCGATTCGGTCAATGCGGTGGTGCTGAATGAAACAGCGGTCAAAACACTGGGATGGGAAAATGCCGTCGGGGAGCAGTTCTTTTACGGGGGGGATTACTACACTGTCATCGGAGTGATGAAGGACTTTCACCACGTTCCCCTTGTCATGCAGATCACGCCCCTGGTCTTTCAGCTGCATCCCACGGGGAACGACTACCTGCTGGTCCGGATGCCGTCCGGGGATGAGGTCAGCAGGAGCCAGACGCTCGATAAGGTTGAAGCCGTATGGAAGGAAGTATTCGGGGATCTGCCCATAGAGTATAATTTTATTGATGATTACCACTTCCCGCAGGAAAGGATGATCAATGCAGCGGAACGATTAATGTGGTATTTCACCCTGCTGACCATCCTGATCTCCAGCCTTGGCCTTTACGGACTGTCAACCTTCATGGCGGAACGAAAGATCAGGGAGATCGGGATCCGGAAAGTCATGGGGGCAGGCTCAGCCCAGATCGTCAGGATATTTTCCATGGAATACCTGAGGATCATCCTGCTTGCAACGCTTATCGCATGGCCCGTGAGCTGGTTGCTGATGAAGAAGTTCCTGAGTGCCTTTGCCTACCGCATGGAATTGAGTCCGTGGATCTTCGTCCTGGTGGGGACTTTCATCTGCCTCCTGGCCCTGTTAACGGTCGGTTACCAGGCATGGCGCTCGGCCGTGCAGAACCCGGCCGATACCCTGCGCTATGAATAGCCCGCTATTCCACCCGCAGGCTTCGTGCGGGATTCGCTGTGGCTGCCCGGTAGGTCTGGTAACTGACGCTCAGAAGTGCGATCAGCAGGACAAATACAGAGACTCCAAGAAGGATCAATCCATACCATCCGAAGTTAAAAGGAATATGATAGGCAAAATTCTGCAGCCATCCCTTAACAATAAAATAGGCAGGTATGGCCAGCAGGGTTGATATCATGTGCAAACGAAGGGTTTCCCACGAAAGAAGCCTGACCACGGTCCCAATGGAAGCGCCCATGGTTTTGCGGATCCCGATTTCCTTGGTACGCTGTATTGCCGTGTAGGATATAAGCCCGAAAAGTCCCAGGCAGGAGATAAATATGGAAAGTATGGAGAAGACCATCAGGATCTGGGAAGTCCGTCTTTCAGGCTCAAAGAGTTTATCGAACTCATCCTCGAGCCAGGTGTACTCAAACGGGAAATCCGTATCGAAACTGTCCCAGGTCTGTTGCACAAAATCAACTGTTTGCGGGATGTTCCCTCCCCCCATCCTTACGATGACATATCCCTCCCAGTTACCCCGCATGAAATGGATGGCCATGGGATGGATCTCTTCGTGCATGGATTCGTAATGATAATTCTTTACCACGCCGATGATGGGATAAAACTGTGTCTCCGCAGGATTCTCCCCGGGTTCAATGAACCGGGTATTGAGGGGATCCTCCAGTCCGAGCACTTTCACGGCCGCCTCGTTGATGACGATGCCCGAGGAATCGGTCGGCATGTCCCGGCTGTGGAACCTTCCTTCGACCAGATCCAGGTCCAGCGCTTCACCGAATCCGTAACTGACGTAACAGGTCATCAGCAGGATGGTATTGCTCAGGTCGGTCCCCTCCAGCCAGTGAACGTTGTTCCAGTGCCCGACCGATGGAATGTGTGTGCTGTTTGCCACGCCCAGGATGTTGGCGTTCTGCGTCAGCTCCTGCTTGAAGGCATCGATTTTATCCCTCAGGGCATCGGAGCGGCGGATGACCAGTACATTGTCTTTTTCAAATCCGGGATCCTTTTTCTGCATGAAGGCAAGCTGGCGGTTGACGATCAGGGTGCCCATAAGGATGGCAATGGCCATGGTGAACTGGAGCACCACCAGGATGCTCCTCAGCAGGCTCCGGCTTGATCCGGAGGCGGTTTCGGGTTTGAAGACCGAAACTGGACTGAAAGAGGCAAGCACGAATGCGGGATAGCTGCCTGCAACGATCCCCACGAATATGGCCAGGAGAATCAATGCGGGCAGGGTATAGTAGTTGGCTAAAATACTGAAATCCAGATCCAGCCGTATCATGTTCCGGTAGGCCGGAAGCAGGAGGTACACCAGGATAACTGCGATCAACAGGGCGATCATGCTGAGGAATACCGACTCCGCCAGGAACTGGCCTATCAGCAGTGACCTTCCCGAACCCACCACTTTCCGGATGCCGACCTCCCTGGACCTGGCAGATGCCCGGGCCGTTGCCAGGTTCATGAAATTGATGCAGGCGATGACCAGGATCAGGATGGCGATAAGCAGGAAAATGTAGACGTAAACCGGGTTCCCGTTGGATTCAATCTCCGCCTGCAGGTTTGAATGCAGGTGGATATCAAGCATCGGCTGGATGAAGTATCCGAAGGAATTCCCGGCCGCTTCAAATTCCTCCAGGTTGATCCCCAGGAACTGTTCGATCTGGGGACCCACATATTTAATAACGACCTGCCTCAGTCCTTCCGTGAACTTTTCCGGATCGGCACCTTCCGCCAGCACAACGTAGGTGTAATAATTATGGTTCACCCAGTTGGTGCTCCGGCTTCCCCTAAGGGTACTGAGCGATCCCAGCATCTCGAAATGGAAATGGGAATTCACCGGGACATTCTTCATCAGTCCCGTGACCGTATAGAGGTTCGTATCCCGCTCGATCCTGAGGGTCCTGCCAATCGGGTCTTCGTCACCAAAATACTTGCGGGCATAGCGTTCCGACATGACAAGGCTCCGGGGTGCCGTCAGCACGGTATGCGGATCGCCGCGAAGGAGTTTAAAATCGAATACATCGAAAAAGGTCGAATCGGCGAATATGAAATCCTCCTCCGTCTCCTGGAATTTTTTTTCCCCCGTCCGGCAGAGCCATCCCCCGAATTTACCGAATCGTGTCACGGTTTCCACTTCCGGGTAATCGTTCCTCAGGGCCTCCATCATCGGGGCAGCGGTGACGGCCTGGTTCAGCTCGTTCCCGGGCATCTGTCCCTTCACACAGATCCTGTAAGTTCTTTCAGCCTTTTCATTGAACCGGTCATAGGTCAGCTCATTGATGACATACAGCAGGATAAGGATACTGCAGGCCAGCCCGATGGCGAGTCCCACAACATTGATGAAGGTGTAGCCAAAGTGCCGGTAGAGGTTTCGAAACGCGACTTTCAGGATATTCAGGAACATATCAGGTTGAATTTTGGATTATTCGAATCATTCCACCCTCAGGCTGCGTGCGGGATTAGCCGTGGCTGCCACATAGGAGGTATAACTGACTGTGAGCAGGGCAATCAGGAGTACGGCCAGGGCGACCAGGACCAGCGCAATTATGAATATCAGCGGGTTGAACCGGATGGGAAAGGCGAAATTCTCCAGCCAGGCTCTTATCCCGAAATAGGCCGGAAGGGAAAGCGCTGTTGCAATGGCCAGCAGTTTAAGCGTTTCCTTTGAAAGCAGAAGCATCACGATGTTTACGGAAGCTCCCATGGTTTTCCGTATGCCGATTTCCTTGGTCCTCTGGTTCGTGCTGTAGGAGATCAGCCCCAGGAGTCCCAGGCAGGAAAGGAAGATCGACAGGATCGAAAAGACCAGCAGGATCTGCCCGGTCCTCCGCTCCGTATCGAACAGCTTTCCGAAATCATCTTCCAGCCAGGTGTATTCAAAGGGATAATCCGAGGTAAAATCCTCCCATTGGCTGTGGACAAATTCGACGGTTTCGGCTGGATTTCCTTCCCCGAGCTTTGCGATGACCACTCCCCCGTAATTCCCCGGCATAAAATGAATGGCCACGGGATGGATCTCTTTGTGCATCGACTCAAAGTTGAAATCCTTCACCACGCCCACAATGGGATAATACCGGGCGATCTGCCCGTTTTCACCGGGTTCATAGAACCGGGTATTCAGCGGGTCCGTAATATTGAAGGCCCTGAGGGCGGATTCATTCACCACAACCCCGAAGGAGTCGGTTGCCATAGCGGGACTGAAAAACCTGCCCTGGAGGATTTCAAGACCGAGGGCCTTATCGTAATTATAACTTGCATAACAGGTGGAGAGTGTAAAAATGTCGCCCTTGTCCCGTCCCTCAAGCCAGTGGGCATTTTCCCAGTAGGTGTAGGAGGGAACATGCGTCGAGTTGGCCACCTCCAGGATATTGGCCTGCTGGCCGATTGCTTCCTTGAAGGCATCAATCTTCTTTCCCAGCACATCGGCCCGGTGAACGAGCAGCACGTTTTTCTTGTCAAAGCCGGGATCCTTCTTCTGCATGTAGGTCATCTGCCGGTTGACAATCAGGGTCCCCAGCAGGATCACGATGGTAACAGCAAATTGCAGGATAATCAGCAGGCTCCTGAGGAAATTCCTGCTGGTGCCGCTTTTCACATCCGCCTTGAGCACTGCAACGGGCCGGAATGCGGCCAGGACAAAAGCCGGATAACAACCCGAGAGAAGTCCCACTACCACGGCAAACAGGAGCAGCAGCGGGATGGTCATGGAATGGCTGAGAAGATTAAAATCAAGGTCAAGCCGCACCAGGTTGTCGTACCGGGGAAGCAGCAGGTAGACCAGGACAACGGCAATCACCAGCGAAAACAGGCTGAGCAGGACGGATTCGGCAAGGAACTGGGCGATCAGCAGGGAACGGGAGGATCCCACGACCTTCCGGAGTCCCACTTCACGGGCCCGCGTGATGGAGCGGGCAGTGGCCAGGTTCATGAAATTGATACAGGCAATGATGAGGATCAGTATGGCAATCACCATGAATATGTAAACGTACATCGGGTTCCCCCCGGGTTCCAGTTCGTACTGCAGGTTGGAATGAAGATGGATTTCCGTGATGGGCTGCAGGCGGTAGCCGTAGTAATTGCCTGCTGCCTCGAATTGCTCCAGGTCCACGCCCATGAACTGTTCCACCTCGGGACCCACATATTTAACCACCATTTCCTGCATGCGGGCTTCAAACTCTGCAGGATCCGTCCCCGGGGCAAGCACAAAATAGGTGTAGAAATTATGGTTCGTCCAGTATACGGACCTGCTCCTTCCGACCGAGCTCATGGAACCCAGCATCTTGAACTGAATGTGCGAATTCACGGGGACATCCTGAATGATCCCGGTGACGGTATAATAGTTCGTATCGCGCTCCACCTGTACGATTTTCCCCATCGGGTCTTCGTCGCCGAAATACTTTCTGGCATACTCCTTCGTCAGTACCAGGCTGCGCGGGTCTTTCAGGCAGGTCTCGGGATCCCCCTCCAGCAATTTGAAGCTGAAAACATCGAAAAATGTCGAATCAGCAAACAGGAAGCTATGTCCTGTTTCATAAAATTTCCGGTCCCCTATGCGGACCAGGATATCTCCCCGTTGGTAGAGGCGGACGGCATCTTCCACTTCAGGGTAATCCCTGAGCATGGCCTCCATCATGGGCGGCGAAGTCACGGCATGCCTCATCTCAGTTCCAGGCATATTGCCAAAGATCCATGCCCTGTAGATACGGTCCGATTTCTCATGGAAGCGGTCATAGCTGAGCTCGTTAAACACATACAGGAATATGAAAATACTGCTGGCCAGCCCGATGGCCAATCCCAGTACATTGATGAACGTATAACCGAAATGTTTTACCAGGTTGCGGAAGGCGACCTTGATGATGTTGCTGAACATGTAGCGGTAGTGTTAGGTTCCCGTATAAAATATATGACGCCGAAATTTATATAAAGTTACCGCTCCGTTCAAATATTTCAGGGTGAACTGCCGGCCGGTATCGGTAAACCGGCATTTATCCGGTGTGAACAGGCTGAGGGAATGATGCAGACTGCAATGGTCGAGGAGGCAGCTGAGTTAAAATCAGGGGACAAATTTGCCTATGCGATGGATAAGAGATATATTTAACGGCAAATTATAAACGTAAATTCTACAATAATTCTGCACAGATGGATGAATTAAAGTCACTGGAAGCCTGGTTTGTAACGGGAAGCCAGCACCTGTACGGTCCTGAGACCCTGAAACAGGTCGCAGCAAATTCTCAGGAAATCGTAAGGGGACTGAACACCGCCGGGAAGTCCCCCGTCAAGATCGTCTATAAACCCGTGGTCACCACCCCGGACGAGATCACGAAAATCTGCATCGATGCTAACGGATCACCCGCCTGCATCGGGCTGATCACCTGGATGCATACCTTTTCGCCTGCAAAGATGTGGATCGGGGGACTGAAACGCCTTGGCAAGCCCATTCTCCACCTGCACACGCAGTTCAACCGTGACATCCCCTGGGCAGAGATCGACATGGATTTCATGAACCTGAACCAGTCCGCACACGGGGACAGGGAATTCGGCTTCATGGTCAGCCGGATGAGGAGGGAACGGAAGGTCGTCGTGGGACACTGGAAGGATCCCGAGGTTTCCGAAAAGATCGGGCTATGGCTCCGGGTAGCCGCTGCCTGGCATGAATCACAGAGCATCAGGATCGCCCGTTTCGGGGATAACATGCGTGAAGTGGCGGTGACCGAAGGCGATAAGGTGGAGGCCCAGATGAAATTCGGCTGGTCCGTCAACGGTTATGGCATAGGGGAACTGGCTGCGGTGATAGGCAAGGTGACCGATGCGCAGATCGACCGGCTCTGCCAGCAGCTTGAATCGGAATATGAAATGCAGGCGGCACTCAGGAAGGGGGGCGCGAATCACAACTCCCTCAGGGAATCCGCCAGGATCGAGATCGGATTGCGCAGTTTTTTGGAGGAAGGGGACTTCGGAGGTTTCACCGATACCTTCGAGGACCTGCACGGCCTGGTGCAGCTTCCCGGACTGCCGGTCCAGCGCCTGATGAAAGACGGCTACGGTTTCGGGGCCGAGGGGGACTGGAAAATGGCGGCCATGCTGCGGACCATGAAGATCATGTCGGCCGGGCTTCCCGGGGGCAATTCCTTCATGGAGGATTATACCTACCATTTTGATCCGGCCGGTATGCGCGTCCTGGGCGCCCACATGCTGGAGATCTGCTCTTCCATCGCCGACGGCAAACCAAAATGCGAGATCCATGAACTGGGCATAGGCGGGAAAGCCGACCCGGTCAGGCTCTGCTTTAACGTACCGGAAGGCCCGGCCATCAACGTCAGCGTACTCGACATGGGGAACCGCTTCCGGATCCTGGTCAACGAAGTGGACGCAGTGCTGCCCCCGCAGGACCTGCCCAAACTGCCCACGGCCAGGGTGCTGTGGGATCCCAAGCCCGATCTGAAGACGGCCGCTGCCGCATGGATCCTTGCAGGAGGGGCACACCACACCGTCTACAGCCAGAACCTCACATCCGAACACATCATGGATTATTCCGCCATGGCGGGTGTAGAGTTCCTGCTGATCGATAAGGATACCAACCTGAGGGATTTCCGGAACGAAATCCGCTGGAACGAGGTGTATTACCACCTGAAAGGATTCTAAGTACTGATGAACATGGACCTGCTGCCTGGATTTAATGGTGGACTTTCGGACGTAAAAGCCTTTTTCAGTGAAAAGGCTTCCGGGGGGGAAGGATTGTTCCAGGCGGGAAAGGACGGGGTGAAGAGCATCCTTACAGCCGCCGATAACAAGGCAGATTTTATTGTTTACAGGGATAAAACCCTGGTCTATGTAAAATCACAGCTGGGATATCCTGCCATCTACGAGCTCCGTCCGCCGGTTTTCGACTCCCCGGCAGAGGCAGTGCTGATGGACCTGGATGGGACCAGCATACGGAGTGAGAAGTTCTGGATCTGGATCATTGAAAGGACAACTGCCCGGCTCCTGGGCAATCCTTCCTTCAGCCTGGTGGATGAGGACGAGCCGCATGTTTCCGGGCACTCGGTTTCGGAACACCTGGAGCACTGCATAAGAAAATACTGCCCGGAGAGGACCGTAGAGGAGGCAAGGCGGATCTATTTCGAGATCACCCACCATGAAATGAATGAGATCCTTGAAGGCCGTGGCAGGCAGGATGCGTTCGTACCCAACCCGGGACTGAAGGACTTCCTCCTGGCCCTGAAATCACACGGCATCAAAATCGGCCTGGTCACATCCGGCCTGTATGAAAAAGCATGGCCGGAGATCCTGTCTGCATTCCGTACCCTCGGCCTCGGGGATCCCCTGGATTTCTACGATGCCATAATTACAGCGGGACAGGCACTGAGAAAGGGCCAGACCGGCACGCTCGGGGAACTGGCGCCAAAGCCCCATCCATGGCTATACGCGGAAACCGCACGCATCGGGCTGGAAATGCCCTCCGGGAAGAGGAACCGGGTGATCGGGCTGGAGGATTCCTCCGCCGGGATCCTGTCCATACGCCTGGCCGGGTTCGCAGCCCTGGGAATTGACGGAGGCAATATCCGGCAGAGCGGGATGATCCCGCTTTTAAACGGGTATTATAATAACCTTATGGATGCACTGCCGGCAATCCTGGGCTAAGACCGGCACCGGAATTCCTATTCAGACAGTTTTTGATAGCGCAGGATGCTCATAATAAAAGCATCGTCATATCCCATCTGCCTGATCGAAGGCAGCCTCTGTATGGCTTCCTGGATATTTTCGAAGTCCCCGTAAACATACCGGTGGAACCCGTCTTTCCCCTTGTACATGACCACACCCTCCAGGGGTTTGAAATGGCTTGTGCCGACCGGGGTTTTCAGCGCCATGATCTGTATGGTAAAACTTGCCGTCACGCTGATCCCTTCCTCCGACATCCTGGCGATCAGCCTTTCCAGGTCTCGCTGCTCGAGCATCCCGGCATCGGGGTAACCGGCATCGATCACCTCGTTCAGGTACTGCATGGCATGGACCTTATGACTGAAATTCCCGGCGGTATACAGAAATGCTGAATCGGTGATGATCAGGGCGGTCTGCTCCCCTGCCACCACATCCGGAATAGTATCCAGCATTACGCTGCTGTTCACCAGCAATACGGTGAAGTACTGATCAGTTTTCGGCCGCAGATTTTCGGGCACGAAGATGTCCGCAACACGTATTTTTTCAGTGCGGAGGTTCTCCAGTTCCATGGAAACATGACGGTTAAGCCTCCTGCCCTCCGGGCTGTCCGTGCCATCCTCATAACGGTTTATAGCAATGGGACGGATCTCTCCTGCTGCCGTTACCTTTATCCGCGATTTCTGGACACCCTTCCTGATCAGGTAATCGGCAACCGATTGCGCCCTTCTCTCCGAAAGGCGAAGATTGTATTCATCGGTTCCCCTGGCATCGGTGTGGCCGGTAAGTTTGAGCTTTATTGCGGGATTCTCCTGCATGACCTCCAATACCCGTTCCGCTTCTTCCTTACCTTCTGCTGAAAGTTCATAGGAATCATATTCGAACAGGATGTTGTTCAGGACGTAATAATTGTCCGGATCCGTCTCACCCGGGGGTATGGTTTCGCTTTCCGGGGCAGAAGGTCCAGGGGGACCGGCTGAGCTCGCCGAAGTGCCAGCCAGGTCTGAAGTAGTTGATGGCCCGGAAACCTTGAGCGATCCGGCATCGGTCCGCTCCCCTTCATCCTGCCTTCTGGCCGCGATCTGTATCGGTTCTGCCTTCGAGCGGAGGGTGTAGATGCTTCTGGCGGGACTGATATCCTTGATGATAGTTGAACAGTAGGCTCCCTGCCCGCTCTTGCGCGGATAATAGAAAAGATCATCATCAGCCGTGCTGATCGGGTAACCGAGGTTTTGGGGGAATGACCACCCGGCATCAAAAGGCACGGCAGAAGATCGCCTGCCGGATTCCTCATCGCTGCCCAGGGTCATCGTGGGCAGTCGCTCAGCGACAAAATAATCGAAACCACCCATGGTGGCATGTCCCTGGGAACTGAAGTAAAGCTTCCTGCCCAGGTCCGCCAGGAAAGGGGTTTCCTCACTGTAATGCGAATTGATTTTCGGTCCCAGGTTCCGGGCCTCCCCCCAGTCCCCCTCCACGGTCGTCTCCGATACCCAGATATCGAGGGCTCCCTCTCCCCCTGGACGGTTACTGGTAAAGTACAACATCTTCCCGTTATAGGAAATGCAGGCATGGGTCTCGGAATAATCGGTGTTGATATTCCGGTTCAGGGGGATCATTCTGGTCCATTTACCGTTTTTCAGGTAACTGATGTAAATGTCCGATCCGTACATATCCTTTTTGACCAGGTATAATTCCCTCCCGTTTGCAGTCAGGGATGTCGGGTAACAGTCCCCGTCCGAACCAAGCTCTTCGTTGATCACCCTGGGCTCAGTCCATCCCCCGCCGGGCAGCCTGCTGGTCATCATGATAGCATGATAAAGCTGGCGGTCCGTCATGTAGATAATGGTCGTATCGTCGTAGGATACCACCGGATTGTAATTCGCCGGGAACCGGTTGACCGCTTCATCCATCCTGATGAACTCGATGTTCACGGGATGGGTGACCATGCTCTTTGCCAGTTCGCAGGACTTGATCTGGTTGTTCACATATTCGATATCCGCAAAATTCCTTTTGATCATCACATCCCTGTACCTCTCATACTCCCTGATGGCACGATCAAATTCCTCGTTGATGTGATAGGCCCGGGCAAGAGCGAAAAGGGCCTCCCTGGGGGCTGACCTTTCCTTGTATGATCCTTCCCGGTAGGCGGGGGACATGTTCTCCACCGCCCGTTCGAGATGGGGAATGGCCTTCTCTTTTTCACCGTAGATGCTCAGGTAGCAGGCCCCGGCCAGGAAATGCAGGTTGGAATTGTCCGGATCGGTTTTTAAAAGCTCGGTGTACAGATGCAGGGCTTCCTGGTATTCCTCTGTCATGAAAAAAAATTCCGCATCAAGAAAAGTTTTCCTGAAGAGCGCCTTATCCTGCGAAAAGATCCCGGGAAAAATGCATATGAGGATGAGGTTTATGTAAATAATCCTTTGCATATCAGGATAAATGACAGACCCGGTCCAAATATATAGAAATTGAAGGTTCAACAGGTGAAAAGTTATCCACGGTCCTTTTAACATTTCCGAATGCATGCTAACACATCCACAGCGATGATATCCATTCCGTTATCGGGAAATAAGTTCCGCCTGCCCTGCAAATGAGTTCCGCCGCTTTGCCGGCCTCGGGATGCAAGGGCGTGGGACCCGGCTGTTGCGTTTTTTATAAAAATTGTTATATTGCAATACAGAGTCCCGGAATAACCAAAGAAGAACCTGTGAAAAAGAAATATGAACTTGAGTATACCCTGAATTCTTCCCCCAACGTTTTATTCAATCGTTTGAGTACCCCGGGGGGACTCTCGGAGTGGTTTGCCGATGATGTGAACCTCCAGGGATCGGTCTATACATTCATCTGGGAAAGTACGGAACAGCAGGCTGAAGTAATCCAGAGAAAGGATAACAAATACATCAGGTTCCGGTGGATCGAGGAAGAAGATGATCATTCCTATTTCGAATTCCGGCTTACACAGGATGAACTCACCGGTGATGTTTCACTCCTGATCACGGATTTTGCATATGAGGACGAAAAAGACGACGCAATTGATCTCTGGGATACCCAGGTTGCCGAATTAAAACATGTGATCGGTCTCTGAAATATCTTACCTTTATTCCCGTTTTCCAGTAAACATCTGTTCGGATGCGTTTAAAGGCCAAGCGTTTGCATATTCTGCTGCTTAAGTCCTTTGCGGGACCCTTTGCTCTTACGTTCCTGATCGTGATCTTCATCATGGTCATGCAGTTCCTGTTCAAATACATCAACGACCTGATCGGGAAGGGACTCGAATTCCCGGTCGTATCCGAGTTTCTCCTGTACCTTACGGCTTCCATGGTGCCCATGGCACTTCCCCTGGCGATCCTCATGGCTGCCCTTATGACCTTCGGCAACCTGGGTGAATACTACGAACTCACCGCCATGAAATCCTCCGGGATTTCCCTGATCAGGATCATGCTTCCGCTTATCATCCTGATCGTATTCATGAGCTTCGGGGCCTTTGCATTCTCGAATTACGTCATTCCGGTAGCCAACCTAAAGTTCCGGTCGTTGCTATGGGACATCCAGCGAAAAAGGCCGGCTTTCAACATAGTCGAAGGCATTTTCTACAACGGGATAGAGGGATTCAGCATGCGTATAGACAGGAGGGATCCCAATACCAACATGCTTTACGGGATAAGGATTTATGATCATACCGACCGCAAGGGCAATAACATGGTAACGGTGGCGGATTCAGGCTTCATGGAGGTCTCTTCAGATGACACCTACCTGATCTTCACCATGTACAGCGGCTGCACCTATGTTGAAATTGACTCGGACCGAAAAAACAGGCAGGGATTTACATTCCCCGACAGAAGGGATTATTTCCAGGAGCAATCCATGCTGATCGAGCTGACGGGTTTCGGGCTGGACCGTACGGATGAATCCCTTTTCAAAAGCAATACCTCGATGATGAGCCTCGGCATGCTCGAGCATTACCAGGATTCGTTTAAAACGGAGATCGGCCGGATTTACGATGGACTGGAAGAAACCCTGATCACGCGAACCTATAACACTTACCGGCGCGCTGGTCCCCGCTTCGATGCAGCCAGGCAGGCGCGGAAGGATACGGTCATTTACAGGCTCAATATAGACAGCGTTTTTCTTTCACTTCCGGACCGGAACCGTGCTCAGACCCTGGAATCGGCACTTTCACAGGCCCGTGCATCAATGAATTTCATCAGTACTTCCGAAAGCAATTCCAGCTCAAAAGTTTCGCGCCTTCGAAGATACCAGATCGAGATCCACAGGAAATTCACCCTGTCGATCGCCTGCCTGATCTTTTTCTTCATCGGTGCCCCGCTCGGGGCGATTATACGGAAAGGGGGACTGGGTATGCCCACGGTGATTTCCGTTCTTTTCTTCCTGGTCTGGTACATCCTGTCCATGTCCGGGGAACAGTTCGCAAGGGACAGTGCCCTTGCCCCCTTTGCAGGCATGTGGCTTTCTTCGGTAATTCTCCTGCCCATAGGGATCTGGCTGACGTATAAATCCATGACGGACTCGGCACTGCTCAACATGGAAACTTACAGTTCCTTTGTTCGCAAAATACGACGAAGGATCCGGTACGTCCGCATTAAATTTGGACTCTTAAAATGAATATCCTGATTCTCAGCACGAAAATGCCCTGGCCCCCGAGAGACGGAGGGGCCATTGCCACGCTGAACCTTGCAACGGGACTGGCGAGAAACGGGGCCGACGTCACCCTTCTTGCCATGAATACCGGGAAGCACTATTTCCCGCCCGAAGATATCCCTGCCCGTATACGGGACATTCTCCACATCCGGTCCGTGGATGTGGATACACGGATACGCCCGCTCGCACTGATGAGAAATTTCCTGTTCTCGTCCTACCCATACATTGCCGAACGGTTCATTTCGGAACCTTTCCGGCAGGAGCTCGAGAAAAGCCTTATCGAAACGGACTTTGACATCTTCCAGATCGAAGGCCCTTACCTGGGACATTACCTCCCGTTTACGGGCAAAGGCCCCATCCACTCACTTCGTGCACATAATCTTGAATACCGTATATGGGAATTGAGGGCAAGCGAGGAAAAGAATCCATTCAAACGCCTGTATTTCAGGTCCCTCTCCCGCAGGATCCGGGAACTTGAAAAACGGCTTCTCCGGGAACTGGACGTCCTGGTCCCCATTTCTGAAACCGACGCCGAAGGATTCCGGACGATGCGGCATGATCTGCCCGTACTGGTCTGCCCGACCGGAATGGACCTGGAAAACTACCCGGCCGGGTATTCCGAAGGAGAGATCCGGCTTTTTTACATCGGGGCACTGGACTGGGCACCGAACCAGGAGGGACTGGACTGGTTCTTCAGGAATGCCTGGCCGGCGATCCTGGAACGCTGGCCCGAACTGGTGCTGCATATCGCAGGACGCAATTCCTCCCATTATTTCACCTCCTCCCATCCTCCTAATGTTTACCAGGAAGGCGAGATCGACGATGCGATATCCTTTTACCGCGAACATAACGTCATGATCGTTCCCCTGCTCTCGGGCAGCGGCATACGGATAAAAATACTCGAGGCCATGGCCATGGGCAAGGTGGTCATCAGCTCGACCATAGGTGCTTCCGGGCTCGGGGTAAGGGACGGGGAACATCTTTTCATTGCCGACTCCGCCGCTGATTACATCAGGATCCTGGCGTCCCTGAGCAAACATCCCCGGCTTATGCGCGAAACAGGGCACCAGGCCCGCCAGTTCGTTATTGAAAATTTTGATAACTTAGTGCTCTCCAAAAGACTGATCTCCTTTTATAAAGCGCAGCTCGCATGATCTGGGAAATAGCATTCTGGGCGTCTTTTCTGGCCATTTTGCATTCGTATGTCCTTTATCCCTTGATCATCAGCATACTGGCCAGGTACCATAAGGATAATTCCGATGTGCTTGAAACTTCGGAAAATCTTCCTTTCGTTTCGATCATCATGGCCGTCTACAACGAAGAGATCGTGATCTCCGAAAAACTCAAAAGTATTTTCCATACCAGCTATCCCGAAGAAAGGATCGAAGTTCTTGTCGGCTCGGACGGCTCCACCGACAAGACAAACGAAAAGCTGCATATCTGGGCCAATGAAAGTGAAGCGCTGAGGTTTTACCCCTTTACCCAAAGGCAGGGCAAACCGGCTGTGATCAACAGGTTGAGGGACGAAGCCATGGGCGAGATCCTGATCTTCACCGATGCCAACGTCATGTTCACGGTTGACACGATCTTCGAGCTGGTGAAACATTTCAGAAATCCTGGGATCGGCCTGGTGGGAGCCAACATCAGCAATGAGCGGATCGACCGGAGCGGGATCTCCCTGCAGGAATGGTCATTCATTTCCAGGGAAATCCGGATGAAATATCACGAGGGAAAGATCTGGGGGACCATGATCGGGGCTTTCGGCGGCTGTTATGCCATCCGGAACGAATACTTCAGCCGCGTGCCGGACGGATTTGCAGTGGATGATTTCTACATAACCATGAAGGTGGTGGAACGGAAAAAGCGCTGCATACTTGAAATGAAGTCGGTATGCGTGGAAAATGTCCAGAACCAGCTTTCCGAGGAATTCCGGCGCAAGATCCGTATTTCTTCGGGTAATTTCCAGAACCTGAGGGCCTTTTACAGGATGCTGTGGCCTCCTTACACGGGAATTGCATTCAGTTTCATGTCGCACAAGGTGCTCCGCTGGCTGGGTCCCTTTTTCATGCTCCTGCTCCTGCTTTCAAGTTACATGCTTTCACAGGCCAGCCAGTTCTACAGGATCCTGCTGCTGATACAGGGGATACTGCTCGTGATCCCGATTATTGACCTTTTATTAAGAAAAATAGGCATACATATTGTAATTTTGCGGTTCATAACTTATTTCTACAGCATGAACCTGGCCCTGCTGGCAGGTTTTTTTAAATTTTTAACTGGAAGGGAAACAAATGTCTGGAAGCCTACAAAAAGAACGGCAAGCTGAACTGGGTGTTTTCAATACGATCGATGAGGCCATTGAAGAGATCCGTAAAGGGAATATCATCATAGTGGTGGATGATGAGGACCGGGAAAACGAAGGGGATTTCGTGGTAGCCGCAGAACTGATCACGCCGGAAACCGTCAATTTCATGGCCACGCATGGAAGGGGACTCATATGTGCCGCACTGACCGAGGAAAGGTGCACCGAACTGGAACTGGACCTGATGGTGGGAAAAAATACAAGCCTGCATCAGACCGCCTTCACGATATCGGTCGACCTGATGGGTCATGGTACAAGCACCGGTATCTCTGCCAGTGACCGAGCCAAGACGATCAGGGCACTCGTCGACCCGGTCACCAGGCCCGCTGACCTGGCCCGGCCGGGACACATTTTCCCTTTAAAATCGAGATCTAAAGGGGTGCTCCGAAGATCGGGGCACACCGAGGCCACCGTTGACCTTACGCGCATGGCAGGCCTCAGGCCCGGCGGCGCGCTGGTGGAGATCATGAACGAGGACGGTTCCATGGCAAGGCTTCCCCATTTGCTTGAAATTGCGGAAAAATTCAACCTGAAGCTGATCACCATCAAAGACCTCATCGCATACCGCCTGAAATCGGAAAGCATTGTCATCAAGGGCGTGGAGGTTAGCCTCCCCACCCAGTACGGGAACTTCAGGCTCATTCCCTTCATACAGGAATCGAACGGTCTGGAACACGTCGCCCTGGTAAAGGGCAGCTGGACACGCGAAGAGGCCGTTCTGACAAGGGTCCATTCTTCCTGCATGACGGGGGACATATTCGGTTCCTACCGCTGCGATTGCGGTCCCCAGCTCCACAAAGCCATGCAGATGATCGAAGAAGAGGGCAAGGGAGTGATCATCTACCTGAACCAGGAAGGAAGGGGAATCGGCCTTTTCAACAAGATCAGGGCTTATAAGCTCCAGGAACAGGGCAAGGATACCGTGCAGGCAAACCTCGACCTCGGGTTTTCCGCCGACGAGCGGGACTATGGCATAGGGGCCAATATACTGGTTGAACTGGGACTGGGAAAACTCAGGCTCATTACCAACAATCCGGTTAAACGCGCGGGACTCGAAGGATACGGGCTGACTATAGTGGAGAACGTTCCACTCGTGATTGAACCCAACAAATACAATGCCTTTTACCTGAAAACCAAGCAGGACAGGATGGGACATTTCCTTGACCTGGCGAAATATAAACCGGAAAAATGAGAATCGTTTTCATGGGTACACCGGAGATCGCTGTCTCCAGCCTGGATGCTCTGCGCAGGGATGGACACGAGATCGCAGGGGTGGTTACCGCACCGGACAGGCCCACAGGCCGGGGAAGGCAGTTGAAATCCTCCGCTGTCAAGACTTACACCCTCAAACACGGGATGCAGGTCCTTCAGCCCGAAAACCTTAAGGATCCCGGGTTCCTGGCCCGGCTTCAGTCAATGAATCCCGACCTGATCGTCGTGGTGGCTTTCCGGATGCTTCCCGAAGAGGTCTGGGGAATGCCGCCCCTTGGCACGATTAACCTGCATGCCTCCCTCCTTCCCCAGTACAGGGGAGCGGCACCCATCAACCGTGTGATCATGAACGGGGAAACGAAGACGGGTGTCAGCACATTTTTCATCGAACGGGATATCGATACCGGGAAGATCATCCTTCGCGAACCGGTCCCCATATCACCCGATGACAATGCAGGGAGCCTGCATGACCGGATCATGAAAACGGGTGCGGAACTGCTTGTCAGGACGGTACGCATCATAGAGGAGGGAAATCCGCCCAGGATAGACCAGTCTGAACTGATCGAACCGGGAGAAGAGTTGAAAACCGCCCCCAAGATCTTCAGGGATGATTGCCGCATCCGCTGGAACCGTCCCGTGCAGGAAGTTTATGATTATATAAGGGGACTCTCCCCTGTCCCGACCGCATGGACGATCCTTGTCCCCCCGGACGGCCAGGAACGCATACTGAAAGTCTATGCCGCAGAAAAAATGGAAAGGGAAAGCATTTTCAGACCCTCTACCCTGCTTACGGATGGCAGATCGAGGTTCGAAGTGGTCTGCCGCGACGGCATGCTAAACCTGACGGAAGTCCAGCTCGATGGACGGAAAAGAATGGGCATCGAGGAATTCATGCGCGGCATGGAGGATCTGTCTTCATTCAGCATCCGGGATGACAATGAATAATTAACTACGGTCCCTCATGCCCCTCAGGACCCTCCTGGCCGTCAGTACCCTCCAATCCGGCTGTATCCTTTTTCTTGCGCAGGTTGATGACATCCCCTGCTTCGGGTTCATCACCCGGTTGCATAAGGTTCATCTGCAAGAGCTTATGGAGTTTGATCCCGTACATCTGTGAGATCTGGTACATGGTTTCGCCTTCCTCGACCGTATGGAACCTGTATTCAACGGAAGCCTTGTTCCGCTTGGGCTGCAGGTAGAGTACCTGTCCCGCATGAAGCTTTGAATCCCTCGGGATCTCGTTGTATTTCGCCAGCTCAAAGGGCATCAGGTCAAGTTCTTTGTCCAGGCTCTGGTAAGTATCCCCCTCCTTCACAATGATGTAGTTGATGCGGTTTCGCACAAGGATCCTCCGCTTTCCGACCTCGATCTCCAGGTTATCGATATCAGCCAGATCCTGCTGCTCACGGGCCGCAAATTCCTTCGTCCAGCCTTCGCCGGTGTCGTACTGGTGGAGATCGTTCTCCTCGATGATCCGGATCAGCAGTGCCGCGTAGCTCGGCGAAGTCGCATAGCCGGCCTTTTTGAGACCCTTTGCCCAGCCCTCGTAATCGATCGGCTCGAGCTCGAAAAGGAAGGAGTAGCGGGGACTGCCCATTAAAAAGTCCGTGTGGTCGGCGTAGGATTCATGGACCGTCTTGTATTTCCTGAAGCATTCATTTCTCTTGTCATCGTCGTGGATGATCCTCTTTCCCTTCCAGCCATGGCACTTGATCCCGAAATGATTGTTCCCCCGTTTGGCAAGGGTGGAATTTCCGTTATCCGATTCGAGCATCCCCTGCGCAAGTGTGATGCTGGCCGGGATACCGCTTCTCAGCATTTCCTCTATGGCCAGGTCGCGGTACATCTCTATGTAATCCTCACGCGTCCACTTCTGGGCACCCGCTGCCAGTGAACCCGCCAGGAATACCGTCACGATCAGCCGGCCTTTCAAAAAAGAATTCATGCGATGAGATTTTGGGGACTAAAATACTATTTACCTCCAATGCCTTTTGGGGGAAGGGCTTGGACTTATCAACAAGATTTGTAATTTTGAACGAATCCCCGGGGATTAAACGTGGAAATCCGCATAAATATTGAAGAAGCGGCTTCGCCTGAAAACCTTTCCAAAAAGGAGCAGCAGGTCATCGCCGCCGCACGGCGGGCAGCAGCAGATGCCTATGCCCCCTACTCCGGGTTCCGGGTAGGCACCGCCCTGCTGCTTGATAACGGGGAACTGGTCCGGGGGAATAACCAGGAAAATGCGGCCTATCCGGACGGTTTATGCGCCGAACGGGTGGCCATGTTCAGCGCCCATGCGAATTTTCCGGAAGCAGCCATTGTTATGCTTGCCGTTGCCGCCATGAAGGACGGGGAATTCCTGAAGGAGCCTGTCTACCCCTGCGGATCCTGCCGGCAGTCCCTTCTGGAAAGCGAGAACCGCTTTGGGAAACCCATCCGCATCATTATGTACGGACAGAACCGCATCCACATTGCCAGTTCCGTAAGGGACCTCCTCCCCCTCTCCTTCGACGCCTCCTTCCTCAAATAATCCCGGCCATTCATAAAAATATATCCGCTCCGGCTTGACTGGAATGGGATAATTGTATAACTTATCTTATTATATCTCAGTTAGATAGTTTCATTCTGTCTGATAATCGCTCTGGATTCCCTGTCTCAGGTCACAGGTCCCAGTTCCCGATTCTCGGCAATCTCTAAACCCTGAACCATGAAAAAAACATCGGTTTTCTCAACGGGCAGTCGGATACTTATTATCCTTGCATTGCTAATACCATTCCAGGTAATGACAGCAGATCCCTGGATAAGACATGGTATAGGTCCGCCTTATTACTACAATGATGTCGGCGGCGAGGACCTGGATTATTGCAATACCAATTATGTAACCCTGGTAGCCAGGGATGATCTATCCACCTCGCATACCTATCAATGGTACAAGAGGAATTTTAACACCCAGGATGGCAATGTATGTCTGATACCGATGCCGAATAATGAATATGCCGTATCCGGAGCTACCAGTAACATCTTTGTTCCACCTTCATCCGGCAGGTACAGATGCTATGTAACGCCTTCTTCCGGAACACCCTACTGGACGAATTACGTCTACATTTACGAACACGAACCTGGCATCATCAACGTTACTACACAGATTAATCAGACGGATATCGGGATATGCGAGGGGGATGATGTATCGCTTACCTTCCGGGCCGAGGATGATCTGGTGAATTGCCATAACCAGGTCAGGTATTACTGGCAGGTCCTGCAGGGTTCAAGCTGGCCCAGCATCAGTGGTGCAAATTCATCTACCTACGTATTCACCCCGGATATGGACGGATCGTACAGGTGCTATGCAACCAATGGATGCAGCAGCGTTTATTCGAATACAGTTGAAATAGACTTTCTGCCCAATCCTGAGATCACAAGCCATCCTGTGGCAGAGAATCCGGTTTGCGAGGGTATTACAACCAATTTTTCGATCACAACGACGGGTTTTATAGATCAGGTAAACTGGTGGTTCAAATCCCCGTCGGGATCCTGGACGCAAATCGGTTCACAGCATACCGTATATTCCGGCTACACTTCCAATATCCTGACCATCAACACTCCCTCCCGTTCCCTGAACAATTACCAGTACCGATGCATCGTTCAGAATAGCTGTGGCAGCAGTGCGGAATCCAGTGCCGGTACTCTGCTGGTCATGACGCCCCCGGAGAACGTCCATGTTACCCTCACGGATGCCATACGCTGCCTGGAAACCCCCTACAGCAATTCGGTGACAGCCGACGGTACCCAGCCCTTTACCTACCAGTGGAAACTCGGTTCGGTGGTAAAATCCACGAGCGCAAGCCTTTCCATTCCCTTGGTGTCCTTATCAGATGCCGGGACCTACAAATGCTACCTGACGAATACGTGTGCATCGAATGTTCCCAGTGACGATGCGATCCTGACGGTCAAAAGCGCCCCGGACATAACCGTGCAGCCAGGGGACCAGGTGGTTTGTGAGAACCCGCTTGCAACTACGCAATTCAGCTTGACGGCTACAGGAAGCGACCGGGAATATACCTGGCAGATCTCTGAAAATAACGGAACGTCCTGGGAAACACTGGTTAACACTGCAGTCTATTCGATCAACCAGGATGAACTGCAGGTCCACGGTCCCGCTTTCGAAATGGACGGCAACCTCTTCCGCTGCATCGTATCGGGCTATTGTTCCCCGGATGCCACTTCTCAGACGGCAAAATTAACGGTAAAGGATCCGATTGAAATCGCGAGTGAATCGGACAACAATCCCGTATGCGAAGGTTCAGAGGCCAATTTCTCGGTCCAGGTTAGCGGTTCCGGTCCCATACTTTACCAGTGGCAGAAGCGTCCCGCTGCGATCGCTGATTGGAGGAACCTGCCGGGTGAAAATAATTCCTCCTTTCAGTTTATCGCCGACGATTCACTGGATAATCACCAGTACAGGTGTCACATAGAACAGGATAATCTATGCGGCAAAACCCTGAACTCAACCATTATAAGCCTGGATGTTCAGTACCTTCCGCAAGTCCTGGCAGATCCCGCACCCAAATCGCCCTGCGAGGGACAGGGCACGACCTTCTCGGTCAGCGCCGAAGGGACATCCCTCTCCTACCGGTGGCAGGTGGATGACGGCCAGGGAGGCCCATGGATAGACCTGGACAATACGGGTATCTATTCGAACGTGAATACCCCGACCCTTAACCTGTCAAATGTTACCCCGGAATCCGATCGGTTCCTTTACCGGTGCAGAGTACAGGGAAGTTGCAGTCCCCCGGCCTACAGCGCATCAGCGATGCTTACCCTCAGGACCGCACCGGAATTCATTACCCATCCGGAGAGCATGGTGAAATGCACCGGGCAATCCGCAACATTTTCGGCGAAGGCAACGGGGACCCAGCCCGTTTATTACCAGTGGCGGAAGAACGGCGGGTCGGTCACGGACCTGCTCACCGACACCTTCTATACCATACCCGTTGTGGGGTTGTCCGATGCCGGGGTATACGATGTCAGGGTCAGCAACGAATGCTCATCTGCTGTCATCGGGAGCGACAACGCCACACTGACCGTCAATACACCGCCCGGCATCACTACCCATCCCGCACCGGTAAGCCTCTGTGAAGGAGCCCTTGCCTCGGTCAGCTTTACAACCTCTGTCACCGGTGGAAGCGACTTCCTCTGGCAGGTCAGCGAGGATAACGGCACTACCTGGTCGGACCTGGTAAACGATGCCGTCTACAGCGGGGTAAGCTCGGATGAGCTGGTCATTTCGGATCCGGCTGCAGCAATGGACCGGTTCCAGTACAGATGCCAGGTCATCGGTGTATGCGTTCCTCCGGTGACCACCAACCCGGCCCTGCTTACGGTCAATACCCCGCCTGAGATCCTGACGCACCCGGTGAACGACAGCGCCTGTACCGGAGAGAGCATGTCGTTCAGCGTCACGGCAGGCGGAACTGCACCGCTCGAATACAGGTGGAAAAAGGGAGGGAAAAGCATCACTGACTGGATCGCTTACAACTCCCTGACACTCGACGAAGTAACCATGGATGACGACCAGGAATCGATCCTCTGCCTTGTGAGAAATTATTGTGCATTCAATACTCCTGTGGAATCGGATGAAGCGATCATCAGGGTATGGCCCCCTCCCGTTGTATCCCTGGGTGCTGACCGGCATTTGTGTCCCGGGGATTCAATCCTGCTGGATCCGGGCAGCGGTTATACATCCTATTCCTGGAACACCGGGGCCATTAGCCGGACGATCGCAGCCAGGGAAGCGGGAACCTACAAGGTAACGGTAAGCGATGAATATGGATGCCAGAACGACGATAATGTTTACATCTACCTGGATCCCTCAATACCCGGGGTAAACCTGGGTGAAGACCGGTCTTACTGCATGGATGAAGTCCCCCAGCTTGATGCCGGACCGGGTTATGATTCCTACGAGTGGTCGGAAGGCAGCACGGGCCGGACCATTCAGCCGGCCTCAAGCGATACCTACTGGGTCAGGGCCTCCAGTAACAACTCGGTATGCATTGCCGGCGATACGGTCCATGTCCAGATAGCCGAGCCCTACAACCAGGAAAGACTGTGCATTGTTACGGTTGACCTGGAGACCGGGAAAAATCTCCTGGTATGGGAAAAAACACACGATGCCGGGATACGGTATTACAACCTCTGGCGCGAAACGTCGATAGGTCAGTATGAACCGATCGCAAGGGACATTCCATTTGACGACCTGAGCATTTTCAGCGACACGCAGGTTTCCCCCGAGAACCGTTCCTACCTTTACAAGATCACAGTGACGGATACCTGCGGCAACGAGTCGGACCTGGATTCGGTTCCCTACCATAAACCCATCTTCCTGAAATTCGTTCCGTCTGACCAAGGAGTCAGCCTCACATGGACTAACTATGAGATCCAGGGAATGAGCAACCTGAAAGATATCCTGACCTCATACGAGATATACAGGGGTACCGAGTCCGCCGGCCTGTCGTTCTACACAACGGTTGGCAGCATCAACGATTACCTGGATACCGATCCTGCAACCGCCACCACCAAATTTTTCTACCGGGTGGCCGGAGTGCTAAGCACTCCATGCGAACCTTCCGCGGCCAGGAAATCCGTCATGGAACCGGTGACCAGTTCCATGTCCAACCTGGAATACAACCATGGAGTAGGGACAGAGGATGTGGTTCAGGCGGCATTGATGTCGATCTACCCCAACCCGCTTCATGAAGCGGCAACAATCCGGTTTTACAATCCGAGGGGCGAAAATTACACACTTGTAATAACAGATCTCTCGGGAAAGATTGTCAGGATAGCCAGAGACATACATGGCGATGAATTTGTTTTGCATCGCAACGATTTGGGATCCGGGTTCTACCAGGTCGAACTTGCAGGCCGGGAGACATTCAGGGCCAAACTGATCATTGAATAAGGAATGGTGCCGGGCAATCCCATGCCTGCACAGCCATTACAGTCAGCTGATTATCAGCTAATTCCGGCGCTCAGCACCTGCCAGAGCGGGTCAGCCGGGGCGGGAACCGTGAGGACCAGCGGTTCCTTGCGCACCGGGTGCAAAAACTCCAGGGAACGAGCATGCAGGCTGATGCCGGCATCCTGGTTGGAACGGGGATAGCCGTATTTCAGGTCCCCCCTGATAGGCGATCCCATCTTCGCCAGCTGGCATCGGATCTGGTGATGCCTGCCAGTATGCAGCAATACCTCGAGCATGAAATAATTTTCCGACCTGGAAATCAAGCGGTAATCAAGGATAGCCTCGCGGGCGCCCGGCCGGGCACTCTCATAGGCGTAAGATTTATTCTGCGATTCGTTCTTTACGAGGTAATGCCTGAGCGTCGCCTCCTCCGGTTCAGGCATGTCCCTGACGATGCACCAGTAGGTCTTTCTAACCTGTTTGTCCCGGAACAATTCATTCATGCGGCTCAGGGCCTTGCTGGTCCGTGCATAGACCACCACACCGCTGACCGGCCGGTCGAGGCGGTGGATAACCCCGAGAAAGACGTCCCCGGGCTTCCCGTATTTTTCCTTAATGTACTGTCTGATCTGCCCATCGAGCGTCACATCACCGGTCCTGTCCCCCTGCACCAGCTGCCCCACCCTCTTGTTAACGGCAATCAGGTGATTGTCCTCAAAAATTATATCGAGATCCTTATCCATGGTGCGCACACTCACACCCACACTTCACACCCGTGCCTTCATCAGTATTGTTCTTTTTCGTTGGGGAACTGCATGGTCCTCACATCCTCAATGTAGTTTGCGACCGCGCCCTTGATCTCGGCGTAGAGGTTGTGGTAACGGCGGAGGAACCGGGGACTGAACTCCTGGGTGATCCCGAGCATGTCGTGAAGCACCAGTACCTGCCCGTCTACAGAGGGACCGGCACCGATCCCGATGACCGGGATCTTAAGTTCCTGTGCCACCTGCTTGCCGAGGGCGGCGGGGATCTTTTCCAGCACGATGCCGAAACAGCCGGTTTCCTCGAGGATATGCGCATCCTCAACAAGTTTTTTGGCTTCGGCTTCATCCCTTGCCCTGACCACATAGGTCCCGAATTTATGGATCGATTGAGGCGTCAGTCCCAGGTGTCCCATCACCGGGATCCCCGCTGACAGTATCCTGGATACGGATTCCTGTATCTCGCGACCCCCTTCCATCTTCACAGCATGGGCCCCCGTCTCCTTCATGATCCGGATGGCTGAGGTTAGGGCTTCCTTGGAGTTCCCCTGGTAAGTCCCGAAAGGCAGGTCGCATATCACAAGGGCCCTCTTTACGGCACGGACCACCGACGCAGCATGGTAGATCATCTGGTCGAGGGTTATCGGGAGTGTGGTTTCATGCCCGGCCATGACGTTTGAGGCGGAATCCCCAACCAGGATGATGTCGATCCCTGCCTGGTCGAGTATCCTTGCCATGGAATAGTCATATGCCGTAAGCATTGCGATCTTTTCACCTTTCAGCTTCATCTCATGAAGCACATGCGTGGTGACCCGCCTGACAATTTCATGTAAGGCCATAATACGGTATTTCTGAGCCTACAAAGTTTATAATTAATACTGAGAACACATTCATTCGATAGGGTTTTTTGAGATGACAGGGGACTGACTTTTTGTCACCTGCGGCAGTATCCGGACAGTTACTGCAGTATTCGGGTGTCATATTTACATCAATTCGGGTCTTGGCACAATGCTTGACCGAAAAAGTCAAGCAGAAATAATCATAACAAACAATAAAGTATAATGAGTAAAATTATTGGCATAGACTTAGGAACCACCAACTCGTGCGTTTCTGTTATGGAGGGGAACGAGCCCGTTGTAATTCCCAACAGCGAAGGAAAAAGGACCACTCCTTCCATGGTCGCATTCGTTGATGGAGGGGAAAGGAAAGTCGGTGATCCTGCCAAACGCCAGGCCATTACCAACCCGGTGAAGACGGTATTTTCCATCAAGCGTTTCATGGGAGAGACCTATGACAAGGTGCAGCAGGAGATCAACCGCGTTCCCTACAAGGTGGTAAAGGGAGAAAACAATACCCCCAGGGTACTGATCGACGACCGCAAATATACCCCGCAGGAGATTTCCGCGATCATCCTTCAGAAGATGAAGAAAACCGCAGAGGATTACCTCGGGCATGAAGTCACCGATGCGGTGATCACCGTTCCCGCCTACTTCAGCGATTCACAGCGCCAGGCAACCAAGGAAGCAGGGGAGATCGCGGGACTGACGGTCAAAAGGATCATAAATGAACCGACTGCCGCCGCACTTGCCTATGGACTGGATAAAAAGAACAGAGATATCAAGGTGGCCGTTTTTGACCTGGGGGGCGGGACTTTCGACATCTCCATCCTGGAGCTGGGCGACGGCGTATTCGAGGTCAAATCGACCAACGGGGATACCCACCTGGGAGGCGATGATTTCGACGAAATGGTTATCAACTGGCTGGCTGAGGAATTCAAAAAGGAAGAGAACATCGACCTCCGCAAGGATCCGATGGCCCTTCAGAGGCTTAAGGAAGCTGCCGAAAAAGCGAAGATTGAACTTTCAAGCTCATCCAGCACGGAGATCAACCTCCCGTACATCATGCCGGTTGAAGGCATACCCAAACACCTGGTCAAGACCCTCACAAGGGCGAAATTCGAAAGCCTGTGCGATGCCTTGATACAGAAAACCATCGAACCCTGCAAGAAAGCCCTTAAAGATGCCGGCATGAAGGCTTCCGACGTGGATGAGGTGATCCTTGTGGGCGGATCGACACGTATCCCTGCCATCCAGGAGACCGTACAGAAAATATTTGGAAAAACTCCCTCAAAGGGCGTGAATCCCGATGAGGTGGTGGCCGTCGGGGCTGCCATCCAGGGAGGCGTGCTGACCGGGGAGGTAAAGGATGTTTTACTTCTTGATGTCACCCCGCTCTCGCTCGGCATCGAAACCATGGGAGGGGTCATGACCCGGCTGATCGAGTCCAATACGACCATCCCGACCAAGAAAGCGGAAACCTTCACTACGGCTGCTGATAACCAGTCCTCGGTGGAGATCCACGTGCTGCAGGGAGAAAGGCCAATGGCTCAGGGGAACAAAACCATCGGGCGCTTCCATCTCGACGGCATACCGCCGGCACCGAGAGGCATCCCGCAGATCGAAGTCACCTTCGATATAGATGCGAACGGCATCCTGAATGTTTCAGCAAAGGATAAGGGCACTGGCAAGGAGCAAAGCATCCGGATCGAAGCTTCCACCGGTTTAACGGACGATGAGATCGAACGGATGAAGAAAGAGGCAAAGGACAACGAGTCAGCGGACAAGCAGGCAAGGGAAATGGTGGACAAGCTCAATGCGGCCGATGCCCTGATCTTCCAGTCGGAAAAGCAGCTGAAGGAATTTGGCGATAAGCTGCCCGCGGATAAAAAAGGTCCCATTGAAAAGGCACTCGGAACCCTCAAGGAAGCCCATAAGAGCCAGGATCTGGAAGCCATTGACAAGGCTACCGCGGAACTGAACACGCTCTGGCAGGCCGCCTCCGAGGAACTTTACAAATCAGGCCAGGCCAAGGAAAGCACACACGCGGATGCCGATCCCCAGGAAAGCGATAAAAAAGACGACCAGGAGGTCACCGACGTGGATTTCGAGGAAGTGAAGTAAGCCGAGCTGAATTTATGAACATGATTTATGGGTCTGCCCGGATGGTTCCGGGCAGCCCTTTTGCTTTTAATGCCTTTGGTCCGGCAATCCGGGGTCCTTTACTTGTTAAAAATTTATCGCCGGATTTTCCGTTCTAGCAGAAACAACCTAGTTTTACAGAAACGTTCCGATCATGCAATCCCTTCTGAGCAAAACCATATTGTTCCTGTTGCTCCTGACTTTCACCCTGACCGTGGTCTCACAGGGCGACACCCTCTGGAACCGTACGGATGAAAACGGATGGAAGCAGGGCTACTGGAAAAAATATTACCCCTGCGGCCAGCTCATGTACACGGGCTTTTTTATTGATAATGAACCAGCAGGGAAGATGAAGCGCTTTTACGATGACGGCCATTTAAAGGCAGAGCTTGAGCATGCTGGCGACGCCACCTATGCTACGATGTACTTCCGGAACGGGCAAAAAGGCGCCAGCGGGAAATACGTGGGACAGCAGAGGGACAGCGTCTGGAGCTATTACTCCTATTATACCGGCAACCTCTCCGGCCGCGAAACTTACCGGATGGGACGGAAGGAAGGACCCGCCATAAAATATTACCCCGGGGGCGCCCGCGCGGAGGTGCTTTACTGGGAAAATGATGCAAAGTACGGCAGATGGGAACAATACTATGAGGATTCCACCCTGCGTCTTTCCGCATCCTACGAGATGGACCGGCTGAACGGGCCCTACCGGGTCTTCAACCGCAATAAGATACTGATCCTGGAGGGGACCTATAAGAACGGGAAGATGGAGGGGGACTGGAAATTTTATACCGATGAAGGAGAACTGGAGCACACGCTCAGATACAGCAACGGTGAAATTCTGAACGAGGAGGAACTTATGAAATGGGCCCGGGAGTTCATGGATAATGTTGAAAAGGACCTGGGCAGGATCCCGGAACCCGACTTTGAGGACTTTTTTGATAAGATGCCCTGAGAACCGATCACCTGTGAAAGTTACCGGCATCCATATGGTTTTATTGATGACCCTCTCCCTCACGGCAGCGGCACAGGGAACGAGCTACAGGTTCCGGGTACAGCTGACCGATAAAAACCACAGCAACTATTCCCTTGAAAGGCCGGACGAATTCCTTTCCGGGCGTTCGCTCGACAGGCGTGCCAGGCAGGGGATCAGCCTGACCGAAGAGGACCTGCCGGTGAGCGAAACCTACCTTCAGCTCCTTGGACAATTTCCCCTGAGGATTCTCTACACGAGCAGGTGGATGAATTCCGCCATCATAGAGACCGCGGATTCAGGCCTGTTCGATAACCTGAAACACCTTACCTTCGTAACGGATGTAACGTATTTATCTCATTCCGGTCTGAACAAGAAAAGCGGCATGCGGAAATGGGAGGATCCGGCGGAACCGGAGATCCTGTTCTCGGACCGCCAGCTGGAAATGCTGCAGGGACAAGTACTGCATGCGATGGGATACATGGGCGAAGGCATGGTCATTGCCCTCCTGGATGCCGGGTTCATGAGCGCAGACACCATTTCCGGGCTTGATTCCCTGTTTCTGACAGGCAGGATACTGGGCACGCGAAGCTTCGTGGAGCCCGATTCCGGAATTTTCTGGGCGGGGAACGGCTCCCATGGAACACATGTGCTTTCCATCATGGGAGGAGATCTGCCCGGGCAATTCAGGGGCACGGCCCCGAAGGCCTCCTACTGGCTGATCCAGACCGAAGACATCCGTTCCGAGTACCGGATCGAAGAGGCCAACTGGCTGGCCGGGGCAGAGCTGGCGGATTCCGCCGGGGCAGATGTAATCAACTGCTCCCTGGGATATTCCACCGGCTTTACGGATCCCGGCCAGAACTATACCTACCAGCAGATGGACGGCAAAACCGCCCTGGTCACAAAGGCGGCCATGCTGGCCGCAGCCAGGGGAATGCTCGTGGTTACCAGCGCGGGAAATTCAGGTTCACCCTTAAATCCATGGGGATACATTACCGCCCCTGCCGACGGGGAAAAAGTCCTTGCAATCGGAGCCGTGGATGCTTCCGGCACAAGGGCCGCTTTCAGTTCAAGGGGACCAAGCGCCGACGGGCGGATCAAACCGGACGTGATGGCACAGGGAGAGGGTACCTGGCTGATCGACGTGGATGGGATGGTCAGGCCGGGAAACGGGACCTCCTACTCCTCCCCGGTCATCGCCGGACTTTCCGCATGCCTCTGGCAGGAAAACCCGGATGCGGGGGCAGATGAACTCCTTGATGCGATCCGGGCCAGTGCATCCCTGAATCCCTGGCCGGATAATCTCTACGGGTATGGAATACCGAATTTCGGCCTTGCGGGGGACATCATCACCTTTGATTCCCGTACGGAAGCGCCGTACAACAGGGGACTCGTGTACCCGAATCCGGCCGGTGAGGAGATCTTTCTTGATTGGGGACAATCTTTCAGCTGCACCATGCATTATACGATCTGTGACCTGGGAGGAAGGATCCGCCAGAACGCTGATATTTACACCTCGCCGGGCATTAAGTACAGGATCCCGGTTCAGTCCCTTCCCGCGGGGAGCTACCTAATCTGTGTTACATCCGACAGTGAGACAAGGACCGGAATGTTCATAAAACTCAAATGACCGGGGAAAAAGGCGAAATAAGCAAGCTTTCCGAACTCCAGGAAGAGATACGCGGAGTCCTCCAGGGATATTTCCCGGGTACCCGCTGGGTCGTGGCCGAGATCAGCGAGATCAAGGAAAATTTCAGCGGGCACTGCTACCTTGACCTGGTCGAAAAGGACGAACACTCGGATAAACTGCTGGCGAAGGCCCGGGCAACCATCTGGTCTTCCGCCTACCGGATGCTGAAACCCTATTTTGAGGCCACCACGGGCTTTGAACTTGTCGCAGGGATCCGGATCATGGTCTCGGCGGTGGTTGAATATCACCCGGTTTACGGATTAAGCCTGAACGTCAGGGATATCGATCCCAGTTATACCCTGGGAGATGTCGAGCGAAAAAGGCAGGAGATCCTGGCCAGGCTGGAAAAGGAAGGGGTGCTGAACATGAACAGGGAAACAATCCTTGTGGCCGTGCCCCAAAAGATCGCCGTGATCTCCTCGAAAACCGCCGCAGGCTATGAGGATTTCGTGGACCAGCTGGTCAATAATCCATACAGGTATAAGTTCTACCTGAAGCTGTACCCTGCAGCCATGCAGGGAGATAATGCGGAAAGCAGTATCATCCGGGCCCTGGAAAAAATCTTTGAACATGAAGAAATATTTGACCTGGTGGTGATCATCCGGGGAGGGGGATCGAAATCCGACCTCGCCTGTTTCGACAGCTATGACCTGGCCTATCACGTTGCCCAGTTCCCGCTTCCTGTGATCACTGGGATCGGCCATGAACAGGACGACACCATTACTGACATGGTCGCCCATACAAGACTGAAAACCCCTACGGCGGTGGCCGGGTTCCTGGTGGAGCGGCTGTCTGTATTTGAAGCGGGACTCGATGAATACAGCGCAGTTCTCGTTAAGGAAAGCCGCGCCATCCTGCATGAAAAGGAATTGCAGCTGCAGCTATGCCGCCAGAAATTCGGCTCGGCCTCACGAAGGTATATGAGCCGGAAAACAGAACAGTACATCCGGGCAACAGGCAGGTCCAGGCATGTCGTGCAAAAGGTCCTGGCGGATCATTCCGTCCGCATTCTCCGGCTCGGGGAACAGCTCAGGAACAACGCCAGGAATCTTCCGGCCAGAAAAAGGACCGAAATCTTCCACGTAACGGGCAGGCTCACCCGGCAGGTACATATCCTTTTCGAAGCTGAGAAAAAACGCATTGAGAATTATGCAAAACTGAAAGCCTATGCCGAACCGGCACAGATCCTGAAACTGGGATTCTCGATCTCCAGATTCGGCGGGAAGGCCCTGAAGGATGCCTCGATCCTGAACCAGGGAGACCTGGTTGAAACCGAATTGCAGAAGGGAAAATTCGGTAGCAGGGTGACGGACATCGAAAAAAACTTTACATTCGTAAATCCAAGGAAAAATCCGGCTGATCCATGACCCGATTTGCATTATTGACCGTCTTGTGTTCCACTCTGTTGTCTTCCGGGGGAATTTCACAGGTAAATTCCCGGATTGACAGTCTGGAAAACCTGGTCCGGAAGGCCAGTCCAGAAGAACGGGTCGAAATTTTCTGCCAGATTTCCGAACTGTACTGGCAGTGTTCCTATGATACCAGCCTCATCATGGCGATTCATGCCCATAACGTTGCAGAAGAGCTGGGAAATCCATCCCTCATCGCAACCTCCCTCTACATGATCGGAAATGCCTATTACCTGCTGGGGGATTTCCCGAACAGCATGGACCATTACCTGCGGGCACTCGAACTGCGCGAAAAGCTTGGAGACAGCAGCGACATAGCAAGTTCCTACAATAACATCGGGGCGGTGTACCTGCACATGAACGACAAACAGAAGGCACTGGAATATTTTAAAAAGTCCGGCTCGATGTTCCGGGCGCTGGGAGATGACTACCAGCTGTTCCCCATCCTGAACAACATCGGTGCGGTGTATGTGGACAACAGGATATTCGATACCGCATACCAGTACTTTCACCAGGCATACGAGGTCGCAGAAAGGGACAGGGACAAGACCAATCTTTCCATTGCCCTGGCCAACCTCGGGGAAACGGCACTTCCCATGGGATTGTATGCCCAATCGGAGGAATTCGAGGAAAGGGCCTACGAGATCAGCTCCAGGCTCGGAGACAAGGGAATGATGGCAACCGTAAAGTCAAACCTCGGAAAACTTTACCTCAGGAGGAAGGAATATTCCGCCGCGCTGGAAGCCTTCCAGGAAAGCCTGGTGCTTGCCCGTGAAGTCAATTCCCTGACCATCATCCAGGAGAATTATAAAAATCTCGCGGATTATTACAGCTCAAGGGGGGATGACCGGCAGGCCCTCCGGATGTACAGGATTTATTCTGCCGTCAAGGACAGCCTGTTATCACAGGAGGGCATGACGCATATCAGGGAGATGGAATTGAAGTTCAATGCCCGGTCGCTCCAGCAGGAAATCGAGCTGCTCAGGAAGGATAATACGATCCAGAGCCTGAAACAAACCCGGCTCAGGAACGGCATTATTTCCCTGGCTGTGGTGATCCTGGCACTCATCCTGGTCTTTGTGGTGTATTACCAGCGAAGTCGTTTCAAGAGGGAAACCGCCCAGCTGCTGGAAGTACAGAACCGGCTGCTGGAGAAGGCCAACAGGAAACTCCACGAATCCGAAGCACACCTGAAAGAGCTGAATTCGACCAAGGATAAATTTTTCTCGATCATCGGACATGATCTCCGGAATCCCCTGAATGCCCTCCTGGGCTTCAGCGAGCTGATCTCGGGCAATTCAAGGGAATATTCCTTCGAAGAGATCCAGAAATACAGCAAGATCATCAACGAGGCCGCCAAGAACATCCACATGCTGATCGAAAACCTGCTGGAATGGTCACGCACCCAATCCGGGAACATTGAATTCAACCCGGAGGAAATACCCCTTGAACCGATCGTCGGGGAAATTGTCGCGATTTTTGAGATCCAGGCTGAAAAGAAGGACATAGCCATCGAGGTCCTGATCAAGGAAGGAACCCTCGTATATGCTGACAAAAACCTTCTCTCCACCATCCTCCGTAACCTGGTCAACAACGCCGTAAAATATACCTCCAGGAACGGCAAAGTTCTGATCACCGGTGAACCTGCTGCCGGGGGAGTGAACATCACCGTCAAGGATACGGGGTTAGGCATGACGGAAGATCAGCTCAGCAGCCTGTTCAGCCTTGTCCACGGACCCTCCACACCCGGAACCGCAGAAGAAAAGGGGACCGGCCTGGGACTGATACTCTGTAAGGAATTCGTGGATAAGCACAAGGGGGAAATCCGGGCTGAAAGCCAGCCGGGAGAAGGAAGTACCTTCACGCTTTTGCTGCCGAATAAAAAATAAACCCCGCATCATGAGCAAAGATCCGACGTATGGTGAAGCAATGGCCGAAATCGAGGAGATCCTCGAAAAAATCGAATCCGGTGAACTGGATGTGGACGAACTGACCGACAAGGTCAGGCGGGTGGCAAACCTGCTTGAACTCTGCAGGAAAAAACTGAAAACCACGGAGGCTGAGATTCAGAAGGTTATAGAGGGACTTGAAGATACGGATTAATTGTCCACGGAAATCTCCGTCTCGATCGAGCTGATGTCTTCTTCGTGGTCCGGGCAATAATCTGTCATACTGCTCAATTCCACCGCAAATCCAACCCTCATATTGGTGGTCCTGTAAAATTCCGACATCAGGTGTTTGATCTGGCTCTGGTTGGCAATCAGGACCTGGATGGGATCAATGTCTTCCATGTTGATTTTCCCCTCGGCTTCTTTCAGCACCTTTAGATTGGCGTTGATGATGCGCATCATGGCCTGGTAATCACGGGCAATAGCTGAGAGGCAGTGCCCGATCACCCCGATGACCTCAAGGGTTTCGGCACATATAAGGGGACTGCCGGCGTTTCCCTGCTTGATGGTGCAATCCACCTGGATGGTGTTGATCCCGTCATTGCTGGTGAAGCTGGAGGATATGATCCCGCACTTGATGGCCAGGTTGTCCCGGTCGAGCTGGTAACCGAGAATGGCAATGGGATGCCCGATGTTATGATTAATTCTTTTGCTGCATTGCAGGGAGGGTATTTTCCGGAAGGCATCCTGATTGATATCCAGCATGATGAAACCCGGATTAGATCGGTTGCCGGCAATGACCCTGGAACCGATGAATTCCCTGAAATTCATCCGGATGATCCCGGGATCCGGCAATCCGGCCTCGGTGAAGCGCAGCAAAACCTCAGCCGGCTTGGCAAATTTATCGACGATATCATCTGTGATCAGGTAATTCTTCACCTTGAAACCGGTGAAGGAAATGATCTTTGTCCCTGCACTACTTATAAAATCGATGGAACACACGGAGGACTTGCAATGTTCCCAGACTTTCCGGTACATAGGCTTTGACTTTAAAAGTTATGCAGTGGTCCTGACGCAAATATACAATTTTCCTGAATTAATCGTTTTTATCGCTGAGACCGGACCATCTTGCCCGTTTCAGGTCGAGCAGGTTCATGGGGTTCGAACCGAGTCCCTCCAGGTCCACCGGAACAAACCTTACGACCTGGTCATAATACAGGGGGACGATCACCGCTTCCTCAATGATCATGCTGTCCAGCTGCTGGTATATCCTGTTCCTCCTCTCATCGTCAAGGGTACCCAGTGCCTTTTCAAACAGGCGGTCATATGCAGGGTTACTGTAGCGGGTGTAATTGGGTCCGGTGGGACTGAAATTCATGCTGTAAAACAGAGAAAGATAATTTTCCGCATCGGGGTAATCCGCGATCCAGGAACCCCGGAAAAATTCCAGCTGGCCGTTTGCCATCCGGTCCCTGAATGCGGCACCCGTATTCACATCGATCTTGAGGACTACCCCGATCTCATAGAGTTCATGCTGGATGTATTCACAAATGTCCAGGTAATCGGCCGTCGTGGTGAGGGTTATTTCCGGGAGTCCCTCGCCCATGGGATAACCGGCATGGGACAACAGTTCCCTTGCCCGGTCGGGATCATAGGAATAGCCGTGGACCTTTTCCGGGTTGAAGGACGGCATGCCCCTGGGGACGAACCCGGAAGTAGCCGGAACCCCGATGTTGTTACGCAGGTACCTCAGCATTTTCCCCCGGTCAAACCCGTAATTGATCGCCCGGCGTACGTTAAGGTCGAGAAGGGGACTTCCCTGTGCGGCCGGCAGACGGGGGTCAAGCAGGAAGCCCAGGTATTCCGTATTCAGGTAAGGCTGGCTGATCATTTTGATCCGGCCGGCATGTTCCGGGTTTAACCTGCCGCTCCTCGTGACCAGTTCATCCTTGTAAACGGCTTGCACCCCCGAGAGGAAATCCAGCCGGCCCATCATGAATTCCATGAATTCGGATTGCTTGTCCCGCGTAAAGGTTATGTCCACCGCATCCAGGTAAGGAAGCCTGCGGCCCCGTTCATCCGCCTCAAAATAATTTTCATTCTTCAGGAGCACGAGTTTTTCATCTTCCCTCCAGTAAGCGAAACGAAAGGGTCCCGTGCCGACGGGTTCCTTCCTGAAGTCCTCTCCGAGCTGCTCCACCACCTCTACGGGAACCACGCTGCAATAAGGCATTGTCAGCAGGCCTGGAAAGGCGGGAAAGGGATGTTTCAGGAAGATCCTGAGCACCGTATCTCCTTCAGCCATGAATCCCCGGCTGCTGTTCGGTGCCTGCCGGTCAACCGCATTGAATATCCAGGCGCCGGGTGAAGCAATTTCCGGATTAATGATCCGGTTCAGGCTGAAAACAAAATCCGAAGCCGTAACACGCCTCCCTTTGCCCCCGGGGAAAGCGGCATGGTCATGAAAGTGCACATCGTTGCGCAGGTGAAAGGTGTAGACCCTGCCGTCCCCGCTTACCTCCCAGGAACGGGCAATGCAGGGCCTGACCTCAAGCCGTTCGTCAAGTTGCAGCAGGCCGTTGAAAATCTGGTTGACCGGCCATATGATAGTCTGGTTGCGGGCAAAGGCAGGATCGAGGGTGGGTATGCCCTTGGACTCATTATACCGGAAGATGTTCTGGCGGACCTGGGTGGAATGTGAGCAGGATGCCAGCAGGATTGCAGCTATGAGTACCGGGGTTACCCGCATTGGAACAAGCCTGATTTAGGTGACCGCGCCCGGTATCCGTGACCATGATAACAGCAGGTAACCATGACATCGGCAGGTAACCATGCAGGAACAGTCCGGTCACGACGAATGCGGCGACAGGGGCAAAGTTAAAACTTTAAGCTCAACCCCGCCATAAAATTAATTCCTGCCTGCGGGAAATACCCGTCCATTTTGTACTCCTCGCCCCCGTAATAATAGCGGTATACCCAGGCGCTGGTCTCGTATTGCTCATTCAGGAAATTATTCAGCATCAGGTTCAGGCTGATTTCTTTCATAAATCGCGGGAGGATCCGGTACTGGACCTGCAGATCGTTCACCAGGTACGGGTCCAGAACCCTTGAATCCGATGAAGAATTATCGATGAACTGCTTCCCGACGTATTTTGAAAGCAGGCTTATGCTCAGTCCCTCCATCGGTTCGTAACGGAGCCTGCTTCCCCCTACCAGTCCCGGTGAAAAACTGAGGCATGTCTCACCCAGGTCGGTAATCACCTGTGCGGGCCAGTTGTCCCAGTCGTCAACATAATCCGTATAATTCCTGATCCGGTTGCGGCTAAGGGAGACATTTACGTCCCACCGGACCTTCTTCACGGGGAAGATGCCGGCCACCAGTTCGATGCCCTGGCGGTAACTGTCCCTGACATTATTCATGATTGCCGCACCCACATCGTTGATCTCACCCGTAAGTACAAGCTGGTTGTTGTAATCCATGTAGAAAAGATTGACATCGAAAACGGCTTTTGTCAGGTTGAACCGGTAGGAGATTTCGTAGTCGACCAGGGTCTCATGAACCGGGAGGGGTTTGGCCGGATCCGCGTCGACCAGGTTGGTCCGGTTTGGCTCCCGGTTCCCGACGGCCACGGATGCCGCCAGCCGTTGCCTGCCGTTGATCTCCCAGGTCGCTCCGAGTTTGGGATTGACAAACCGGTAAACATGCAGCTGCGTAATGTCCCGCCCGTCATCGTCGATCCCCCTGATGTTATGCTCGATGCTCCGGTACTGCAGGTCGGCAAAAAGGTTCAGCTTCCCTCCTATCCTGTAGTTCAGCTTCAGGTAAGTGTTCCAGTCCCACTTGGTCCCCGTATTCCGGTACCACTCATGGTTTATTTCCGAATCGCCCGCGAACCTGGCCCATACCACTTTCCCGAAATGCATCCCCTCATAACGGTTCCAGCCTCCGCCCAGGTATGCTTCCAGTTTCCCGTATTTGTAATTCAGCGACCAGATGAATCCATAGAAATCGTTGTCCAGCCATTTCTGCCTGACCAGGTCGCTTTCCCGGATGGTATCACCGCCGATGATTACATCGTTCATCCGGTAGGCTGCGAGGGACTCATCCTGGCGGTATCCTTCGAAATAGCCGCGGCCATAGGTATAATGCAGCGCGCCGTTGAAAACAAAGCGCCTGCCGAGTTCCCTTGAATAAAAAAGCTGGTAATGGTCCTGCTGGTAATTGTCCGTTTCGTTGTCGTAATAAGTGGTATCCCCGTCGGAAGAAACGATCATCCCGGCGGGATTGAAGGTTCTGCGGGACCCCAGCAGTTCTGAGGGAACCCCGTACCAGGCCTGGTAGGTGCGTTCCTTCCCCGAGAATACATTTGCCTTGAGAAGGCTTTTCTCCCCGTACCAGGCACCGGAAACGAAAAAGGAACTCAGGTCTGAAAATGCCCGGTCAATGTAACCGTCCGAACTGATCTTTGAAAGACGCATGTCCAGGGTGAACCGGTCATCCAGCATCCCTGTCCCCGCCGAAACACTGTGCCTCCAGGTATTGAAGGACCCGTATGCGGTATTGAACTCCCCCCAGGGCTCCGGGTTCATGGGAAAGGTCTTGAAGTTCATGGTTGCCCCGAATGCCGCTCCTCCATTGGCCGAGGTCCCGACACCACGCTGGATCTGAACATTGTCGACTGAAGCGGCAAAATCCGGCATGTCGATCCACCATACCCCGTGCGATTCGGAATCGTTCAGCGGGATCCCGTTGACCGTCACATTGATGCGGTTCATATCCGTCCCCCTGATCCTGAAACCGGTGTACCCGATCCCGTTGCCCGCATCGGAGGTCGTGACCATAGACGGGGTCAGGTTCAGCAGGATGGGGATGTCCTGTCCCATGTTCCTTTCCTCAATTTCTTCCCTGGAGACATCCGTATGGGCAACGGGGGAATTCCGTCCCGCCCGGGTCGCCACCACCATGACCTCTTCGGCCATCAGGGAGGTTTCCTTCAGCGTAAAATCCAGGGTGGTGTGTCCCGTAACTTCCATCTCCCTGGATCCTGTTTCATAGCCCAGGTAGGATGCCCTGACGTTATACCTGCCGGCTGGAAGCCCGCTTATGGAATAATTGCCCTGAAGATCCGTGACCGAACCCCTAAAGGTCCTGTCGATGAAAACATTGGCCCCGACCAGGGGCAGGCCATCCGGATCTGTTACCCTGCCCGACAGATCCGATTGCGCATGGGCATGCGCAAATGCAATGGCCGCCAGAATGACGAACATCCGGTATTTCATAATTCGGTTCTTTGTTTACCAGAACATGGTTTCTAAATTCCCTGCGCCGGCATTACCCGGATCAGGTTCTAAGGGTATGATCTCAGC
>CAYSJH010000015.1:0-73756 GCA_964431315.1 uncultured Bacteroides sp.
GCGATGCGGTGGTATGGCCCGGGCATGGATTTGCCTCCTCCAGGGTTTTTACCGGTTTCGGTTCCTCGGACGACAACATCCTCATGGTCACACCGGAGGCCTACCGGGAGCTGGCGATCCCATCCCTCGTCAGAATGACCGGGAAACTGGGGGGTGCGGCCTTTCATTCGTGCGGCAACTGGTCAGACCTGGCGGAAACGGTCAGGCTTTTACCGGGACTGACCATGGTGGACGGGGCTTTCACAGCGCAGACAGACCCTGATCCCAACCCGCCTGAACCCATCCGAGACGCTTTTGCAGGAACGGGAATTACCGTATGTGCTCGCATGGTGGGGAACCCGGAAACAATCAAATCAACCGTAAGAAGACTCTGGCACCCGCGGCTAAAGTTGATCGCAGTAACCTACTGCCAGACCCCGGAGGAACAAGAACTCGCCTACGGATTTATCCATCAGCATTGTGTATAACCTCAGGCGGACGTGTTTTTAGATTCAACACTTCTGAAAACCGGGTGAGTAGTATTAACTTGACCCTGTGCAGTGATTGTTTCCATCAAATCAATTTACGCATCGATCCATGAAAAGAAAAACCCTGCGATGCCTTTGCTGGCTGATCGTGATTGCGGTGACCTCATGCAGCGATGATTGACGGACAGGGACGGGAGGATCTTTTTTACGGTTACGATGATGACAACAGGCCGATCCCAGGCTCCGAAACAGATTATATGACGGCATTCCTTGACGTTGCCCTGGACCGGCAGAAAACCATCCTGGTGACCGACTACTGCCGGACACCCTCAAAAATGGATGATTCCTACGCAAAGAATAACCAGAGGGGATACATCTCCTTTGCAGCAGACGACAGGGAACTGAGGCAGGTTCCCTCGTGTCCGCCGGTGCCTTACAATCAAAACAATTCAGATGTAATGGCGCTCGGGAATGTAAAAAATTTCCTGTACCTGATCAATCCCTTGGCATTCTCGACCAGGCAAGAGTTTGTTGAATCGCTCGCTGCCACAAACTATGACCTGATCCTTATGGATTATTTCTTTGCTGAGAACGAAGCGTACAGCCTGCAGGAGATTGAATCACTGAAAACCAAGGCCAACGGCGGGAAAAGGCTTGTCCTCTCCTACCTAAGCATCGGAGAGGCAGAAGATTACAGGTATTACTGGAATGCCGCTTGGCTGGAGAACAAACCAGCATGGCTGGCCGTTGAAAATCCCGACTGGCCGGGCAACTATAAGGTCTTCTACTGGGAAAAGGACTGGCAGGACATCATTTTCGGAAACGATGAATCCTATCTTTTTAAAATCATAGGCAGGGGATTTGACGGAGCCTACCTCGATATCATCGATGCATTTGAATTCTATGAAGAATTGAAATGATATGCTTTGGGACTGTTTGCTTCATTCAATGATCATGATCTGCCTGAAAAACATTCCCCTTTCCATTCCACTCACACACAGGATGTAGGCACCTTTTGAGAGAGACGAGACATCCGTGGCATATTCTGCTGCCCCGGCGGGTATCCTTTCTGACAGGATTATTTTCCCGGCCAGATCCGATATTGTCAGCATTAACCCGCTCGGGGATGCACCCGTGCAGGACAGCGTAACAACACCTGAAGCCGGATTCGGAAAAATGCTTATTCCGCTGTGTTTTTTTGAAATCCCTGTATTGGAAAGCGTTGTAAAAGAAGCTGTGTCCGAGGGCTCTGATTCGCCGAAATCATTAAATGATTTAACCCTGTAAACATACCTGGTTGCCTGTGAAAGATCTTTGTCGGTATAGGTCTGTATGTTTTCCGCAGTGGTAGTGATCTGCTCAAATGAGACTCCCATAATCATTCTTTCTACCATAAAACCGGTTTCATCGGATGAATTGTCGGTCCACACCAGGACAATGCTGTCAAGCCCGATAAAAGTTGCCGCCAGGCCCGAGGGCGAAGCGGGAGCAAGCCCCGGAATGGTAAGGTCTATTTCTTGGGTGAAGGGAGAATTGCCAACATCATTATAAGCCATCACCCTGTAGAAATAGGTGGTACTGGCCTGCAGGGTCTCATCCTTAAACCGGGTTGAGTCTGCCTGGACTGTATCGATGGCCTGGAAACCTGAACCGGAAGTCAGGGAACGTTCGATGATGAATCCGTCTTCGTTCACCGAAAGGTCTTTCCAGTTCAGTTCGGCAGATTGCTCTGACAATGCGGTACCTGAAAGGTTGGAAGGTGCAAGGGGTGCATTCTTATAGGCTATTTTAAGATAAAGGGCATTGACTTCGGCTGAATTCAGCTGCCTGTCATAGAACCTGACTTCATCCATCAATCCGGTGAAATAACGGGTGTTAGCAGCCGGCCGTCCCAGTCGAAAGGTTCCGCTGAAAAGGAATTCATTGGCCGTGGCCGTGTTTGCAGTATCGACCTTTCCGTCGACGTAAAGAACACAGGTACCCGCTGCCTGCCAGGAAAAGACCACATAATGCCAGGAGTTATCCGTGTAGTTGTCCGGGGAGGTTAATCTGAGATCATTATCGCCTCCTTCAATGAAACAATAAAGGTTCTCATTCGGATCGAAGGATACGTGAAATTCATCTTCAAGACCACCGCCATTGCCTGTATTCTGCCTGCTGCCGTAAACCATATGAGCCTGATCCGTGAAGTCTGTATTTGTTCTTATCCACATTGATAAAGCCCCGGCCGCAGTGCCCATCCCGGTGTTCAGGGGCATATTCAGATAACCGTTGCCACCGAACTGAAGGGCCCCGTTCATAATGCCCTCACCGGGTTTCCAGTCCAGGCTGTTCAGCTGACCGTTAAAATTGTTCCCTGAAAAATCGTGGCTCACTGATCCCTCCAGCTCATCGAACGGAAAGTAGATCATGTGGTCATCTGGTATGTCAGATACAGAGTCGGTTGTGGCAAAAGCCTCGTTGGAGTATGCTGAATTCCCATCTTCATTGAAGGCTGACAATCTGAAATAATACCTGGTTTTCAGGTTCAGTCCCCTTACCGGATACTGGGTTTGGTTTGCAGTAATGCTGTCGTACAAACTGAAAGAAGTGTTAGTGCCTATCGAATACTCCAGGACGAATCCTTCCTCAATCGTAGAATTATCGGTCCAGTTCAGGTCAATGGCGCTGGATGAGACTGTTGTGGCCGCGAGGTCACCGGGTGCTTCCGGGGGAACGGGTGCCGGTGTGGTGATGCTTAACTCATTGGAATAATCGGAAGAATCATTCCCGTTAAAGGCAAAGACCCTGTATATATATTCCGTTTCCGGGGTCAGTCCGGCATCGGTATAACTAGTTTCATTATTCAGAAGGGATGCAATTTTTTCGAAACTTCCCGCCACGCCTGTCTTGCGTTCAAGTACAAATCCCCATTCATTATCCGACTCGTCGTTCCAGTCTATTTTAAGCCGGATGCTGGAAAGGGATTCACCCCTGAGATTCGATGGCGCAGCGGGGGGAAGGGTGTCATTCCCCGGTGCTTCTGAATAAGCTGAAATCAGCGATTCATTGCTGCCGCACAAACCGCCATAGGTGCTGTGCAACAGATCCCTGGTTTCTTCCCCCCGGATTTCCCTTAATATTATCTTGTAATTTACTCCCGATCCCGTGCCGGTTTTGAAAGAGAAACTGGCATGGGAATTGTCGACAAGGAATAAAGGGGTGTTATCAAGCAGCGCATAAACATTATCTGCAGCATCCCAGTTCTGCCGGAACATGCCGCCTAATAATTCTGTAAATCCCCCGTTAATCGTTTTGATCTTATTGCCGTAATCTTCCGTTTTTTGTCCCAGTATCCATACCCTGGAATTATTGTTCAGGATGTTTACGGCATCTGCCCCGCCCAGTTCGGTATTCATATCCCGCAGCCAGGCATTTACATTTATAAGTTCAATGGGGACTCCGACAATGCTCTCACAGAATACCCTTCCCCCGTAACCCTCCGGTGCCACACTCAATCCCCCGCTGCCGTGCCGGAAAACCATGTCTCTTTTTGAAGCAAGCTGGCATACGTATCTGGATGTACTCCCGTAATTGCTGTACAGGAGTTCAACAATGACCCCAGACGAGTTCCCGTCCACGACCTTGAATGCCGGTTCGGATCCGGTCATAAAATTGGTCATCCGGACACCAATCCCCATAATCCGTTCAACATCATTTCGCAGGAAAATGGTTGAAGATATCTCGCCGCCCTGTATGAAGATGGTTTTTTTACCATCATCAATGGCCTGCTGAATATCATTTGTGATGTCCCCCGAGGCCGGCATGACCGCCCATTCATCACTGCTTGCGGGATACTGAAACTCGGGACTGTTCACAATGGATAAACCCAGGCTGGTGTCCCTTCCGGCCGTGGGCCAGTTGAAGAGAACGGAATCCGAACTGTAGTGGTCTAGATCAGGACCCGTTACATCCCCGTTTTCGCCGGAGGATGCAATGGCTTTTGAGAATCCGGCAGTTTCTATACTCCTGGCCAGAAGGTGTGACTGGTTGATGATGGCATCCGTTCCGCCGCTTCCCTGGATGGAAGTTTCAAGAAGTACCATGTGTCCGCCTGCTGAATTGACAACGCCTGTCTTACAGTTTGAGATCTCCACGTTCCTGATGCTGCATGTGTTGCCTGCGTTTCGGATACCGGTATCGCAATTGGAGATATGGATGTACTCCAGCACGGTATGGTTCTGGGCATCCCCGACCAGGATGCCTTCATGGAAACCATTGATTTCAAGGTAACGTCCGTTGCCCGGACCGAACCAGTAGTCGCTGAACTGCAGGCCACGAAGCGGCTTGTGATTGACCGGGTCCGTGGCTTTAACAGCCACATCCTTAACGGCACCGGTGTTGTTGGTATGGAAGTTTACGCCTATGGCACCCGGATTATTCTCTCCTATTTCAATGGTCAGGTGGTAGAGATAAATGTTGAAATTCTGCTCGCCCTGCTGGTTCGGGGCCCGGGTATGCAAAAAGACCTTAGGACTGAGGGGGTTGTCATAACCGGGACTACCTGCGGCAAGCTTGATCGTGGTGGTGGACCTTTTTTCTCCCATAATGGTGATGCGTTTCATGCCGTCTGATGGCCGGATCTGGCTTTTTACCAGGTATGTGCCGGATGGAATATACAGGCTTCTCTCGCCAGAGGCAGCCCAGTCGAGGAATGCCTGGGTGTCATCCGAAACGCCGTCCCCCACGGCACCATAATCGGTAACAATGTTTTTCATAATGCTGTTCGGGGGCATTACAAAATGGGGTTCAAAGCCGTTAATGCTTTCAAAAATAGTCTGGGCGCAAAGATTTGTCAGGCCCTGGCAGCATAGAACAGCCGCCAGCAGTATTGCCCCGGCACTGTACTTCAGATTACCGGCAGTCCATAAATCTTTATCACACCCTGATGCACATTTTTTGTCCATTTTTAAGAACTTTGTTAAATCGTTATCTTGATTGCACAAGTTATGGGATTGATCAGAAGGCCTATGGCGCAAATGTTCATAAATTGATCTCAAATGTTCACTCAGATCAAGCACTGGATATTTTCCGGGACCTTATTATTATCCTGTGGATAGTAACGGCGCCGGGGCACAAATGTTTTTGCATTTTTTAATAACATTGCCTTTATGAAACCAGTTTGCATTTTTCTTGGATTGATGGCCTTTTCACTACCTGCATGCAGGATGGATCGCCAGGCTGAGAAACCCAACGTCGTGATCATCTTCCTCGACGACTCGGGCTGGTCTGACTTTGAGCCATTCGGGGACAAGGTAATTGAGACACCTAACGTTGCCCGGCTTGCCGGCGAAGGCTGCTGCTACCGGAACTTCTACGTCCCCCAGGCCATCTGCTCGGCCTCCAGGGCGGCCCTGCTGTCCGGTTGCTACCCGGGACGGACAGGCATAACTGGTGCCCATGGTCCGGATGCAAGGGGACTTGAAACGAACTTTGCCACAATGGGGGAAGTTTTCAAAGCGGCCGGATATGCTACTGCTGTCTTCGGAAAATGGCACATCGGGGACCAGCCCGATACCCGTCCCCCGGCACGTGGTTTCGACGAATCATGCGGGCTCATGTACTCAAATGACATGTGGAAATACAATCCTGAGAATCCGGAATACTGGGGAAGGTATCCTCTGCACTTCTGGGAGAACGGGCAGGTCACGATCGAAGAAGTTACAAAAGAGGACCAGAAACACCTGACAAGGTGGTATACGCAGCATGCCGTGGACTTTATCGGCAGGCACCGGGATTTGCCTTTCCTGCTTTACGTACCCCACAACATGCCACATGTCCCGCTTTTCTGCAGCGATGATTTTGAAGGCAGGTCCGGGAAAGGATTGTATGCGGATGTGATTCTGGAACTGGACTGGAGCATCGGGGAGATTGAAAAGGCCCTCAGGGAAAACGGTCTTGAAAAGAATACAATCCTTATCCTGACTTCCGATAACGGTCCCTGGACTTCCTATGGCAACCACGCAGGTTTCACCCCTTTCCGGGAGGCCAAAGGCACCTCCTTCGACGGCGGGGTGCGTTCGGCCTGCATCATAAAATACCCGGGCCATGTGAAAGCCGGCAGCCTTTCTTCCGTGACATTTTTTTCCATTGACCTGCTGCCGACCCTCTGCCATCTTGCAGGGGTGCCGCTGCCGGCAGGCGAGATCGACGGGATGGATGTGTGGGACCTAATCGCCGGTACATCCGGGGCACAAAATCCCCACGATTATTACGCCATATCCACCCATGGTAATTTCGACGGGGTGATTAGCGGTGACGGGCACTGGAAGCTCCACCTGCCGCATCATTACAGGACCCTGGTGGATACTGGGATGGATGGAATGCCAGGGCATTACAGGCAGGCATTCATCGATACTTCCCTGTTTGACATGCAAGCCGACCCGCTCGAGACCGGGAACCTTTTCAGGGAATATCCGGAGATCGCAGCGGATTTACTGAAGCACGCCGAAATGCATCGCGCAAAATTCTACGGGAATTAGGATAGGGCAGGAACATCGGGCATTATCATCAGGAAGACACCTTCGGTATCAGGCCATCCAGGTCCTTTTTCTCTCCAGGTTGCTGCGTATGGATTTGACGGCAATGTTGGTGTCTTCGATCAGCTGGAAGTCGTACATGCCCACGCAGATGAAATCTGCACCGTTCTTATAGGCATAATTAAAACCATTCTCCGGTGAGATCGCTCCTGCCGCCAGAACTTTGAAACCTATCCACGGTTCTTTCAACTTTTCCATGAATGCAATGGTTTCCGAGGGTTTCGCACAGAAACAGTTGTCATGCCAGTTTTTATCCTTGATTTCTGTTGCCGGGGCGGCGGACCAGTAATCATGGTGATGCAGGGTCTTGACCCAGAAATCGGGCCGGAGTCCCGCTTCGACACAGGCCCTTATGGTCTCGATGCGATGCCCTCCGATGCCGGCCGAGAGTCCGGCTTTCCGGGCTATTTCAAGCGCCTGGTCCATATAATCGTACCGGCCTGCTGCAGCCAGGTTATCTGCAATGTCTCCCTGTATGTAGCATGCGCTCGCTCCCCCGTCGACGGATGTTTTAAATCCCATGTGCAGGTCTGCGTATATGCCGCAATCTGAAATGAACTTCATACTGCCCTTGGTAAGCTTCCAGTATTTCTGCATGATCCGGATCAGCTGGGGATTGATGATGACGGCATTGATCCCGCAGTATTCCGCCAGTTGCATGGTATCGATCACCCTGTCGTCGGTATTATAGGCCTTTACCAGCTTTGAAACATACATCAGGTCACGGGCATGTGCCCATCCTCCGATCAGGTTTCCCCCCAGCAGCAGCCGGCTGATCTCCAGGTCCTTTATCCTTCCGCTGCTTACCTTTTCCCTGAGTTCATCCAGTTGTGAGAAATAAAAGGACTTGACCGTAGCACCAGAGGTGGCATCGGGCCCCACCGTTGTGTTGTCAATGTTGAATTTTTTATCCAGGATAAACTGCTCTTCAAAGCTGTTCCATTTATGCATCTTTGCCCAGGCCAGCCCGAAAAGACCCGCGAAGGGCAGGGAAATGAGGTTGCCCAGCAACTCCCTGCGGCTGTAAGTGCGCTGGTTTTTACCGGTAGGATATGCCGTCGTGAGGATTTCCCTGATCCTGTGACCGGATTTGGCTTTTCGCGGTGTTAACCGGTGAAGCAGCAGGTTGTCAAGATTGTACGAGTATATCCGCGGAATGACCAGGAAGATGGCCAGTGCGATGATCTCAATCAGGTTCTTGTTGACAAACAGGTAACTGCCCTCCCCTCCGCTCATGCCCGGAAACCCGATAAAGGGAGGATTGGCGATGTAATACAAGGTCAGCAGCAATGCCCCGGATGCGGCTGCAACCCGGGTGAACAACCCCGGGAGCAGGGACAACCCGACCAGTATCAGTCCCCATATATTCAAAAAATCCACCGTGTTAAGTATAGCAGGATTGCCTGCGATCCAGTGAAACACGGAGGAAAAAAGCCACCTTGATTCGACGAGGTAGCCGGCGGAGGTCCACCCCGGATCGGCCAGCTTGATCAATCCTTCATACAGGAGCTGCCATCCGAGTGCGATCCTCAGAAGTGTGAATACCCACCTCAGCCAGGGCCTTTCCGATGCTGCCGTTTTTAGCGCTCCCTTTTTCATTTCATTACCGCATTAAATAATCGTTTCAACAGGTTGTTAATGGAGGCCGTCTGCCTGCAAATTAAGAATTATCCCTTATTGTTTCCTCATCGCTTCCCTGTAATTCCTTGCATTCTTCCGGTAGAAGGGCTCTGCCCCACAGTCCAGCCTCGGTTCGGCCAGAAATCCGATAAGTATCCTGAGCAGTTCCGCCTCAAGGTCAGGACAGGTTCCGAGGAGGTTCTGGCGCTCCATGGAATCCACTGAAAGGTCGAACAGCGCAAGCGGTTTCAGGCTGTCTGTAAGCATCTTCATATCTCCCTGCCGGACAACTGCCGTGGCATAGGGAAACGGCTTGGTACCGGGCTGGGGATACCAGACCTCGCCCCAGGGATCTACGGAAAGGTCGAGCTGCCAGAACAGGGCCGGCCGCTCGATTTCAGGTTTAACCCCGACTAAGACCTCCTTCAAGCTGATCCCGTCCACTTTGTAATTTTCGGCCGGAATACCGGCAAGGTCACATAGGGTAGGCAGGAAATCGTTGGTATGGCTGAGTTGATGGCTTACCGTGCCTGCCCTTATCCTGCCAGGCCAGTGAGCGATCATGGGCACCCGGATCCCCCCTTCGAACAGGTCCGCCTTTCCTCCGGTCCATGGATCGGGACAGCCGCGGTAAGAGGGACCGTTATCCGAAGTGAAAATCAACAGGGTATTTTCCTTAAGGCCGAATTCTTCCAGGGCCTTTACGATCCTACCCACATTGGCATCCAGGTTTGCGACCATGGAATAATACAGGATATGGTCCCCCGGAGTATTATCCCCCCTGTGAAAATTCTGCCCGGGCCGTTCGGATGGCAGTGTTTCCGCGCAGTCTGAAAGAAAGGGTTCCGGGGCAGGTTCGTAGGGAGTATGCGGCGTTTTGAACCAGAGGTTGATGAAAAACGGCTTTCTCTTCCTGCCATATTTCCCAGCCAGCCGGATTGTCTCATCCGTAAAAACATCGGTAAGCCAGCGGTTTATGGGCGCAACCGGGCGATCATCGGCATACAGGAACCTGGCTCCCCGGCGGTAAAGGATCCGGTCATCCATAAATGCAGGTAGTCCTTTTCCCCCTTCCACCATGCAGTAATAGTGATCAAATCCCTGCTGGTTGGGACCCGGCACGGTATCCAATCCGGCCGCCCTGGCCTCGATCTGTTCCTTCCGGATGCCTCCAAGATGCCATTTGCCTATATGGGCCGTGCTGTATCCGGCATCCTGAAGCAATTCAGCCAGTGTTTGTGCTTCGGAGGGAAGAATACCGATATCGGGGAAGTACTGCCGGATGTTGTATCTGAGCGGATAATTCCCGGTCAATATGGATGCACGGGTCGGAGTGCACACTGCAGAACCGGCATAAAACTGCGTGAATCTCATCCCTCCTGAGGCAAGCGAGTCCAGGTTCGGCGTTGGAATCTGTTCTCCACCGTAGCAGGAGAGATCCCCCCACCCAAGGTCATCGGCCAGGATCAGGATGATATTCGGCTTGCTGCCAGGCGGAACCACGCGTTCGCATGCGGGTGTGGTCAGGATCACCGTAATGGAGAGAAGAAAATAAAGTATATGCAGAGACCTTAAGTCCTGCCTTTCGTTCTCAGGATGATTAGTGTCTGATCCAGGCATTGCCATATTTACAATTTCTGTTCTCCATAGATTTTCAACCGTTAAATCATTTTGTTCCGCCCCCGGGCTTGACAATGAGGGGTTCACTGAAATCCGATTCGAGGTCGGACCAGTTGGCCATTTTTATCCGGTAGGTATAGGTGCTGTCCGGGTCAAGCCGATAGTCGGTGAACTCCATCTTCATTGGTACCCAGGCGTCCACGTTCTCATAGAGGGCTTCGGGTCCGGGTTCATCCCCGAAATTGCCGTACTGGAAATTCTTTTCCACATAGGTATCGTTGATCCCGATGTATTGCATGATCTGCACCCCGTTCCGGTACAGGTGGAACTGCTTGATCCCGCTTTCCAGGTCCGCATCGGCTTTCCAGCTGATCCGGATGGTCTTTTCGCCGAGGTATTCAAAGGAAAGATCATTCGGGGGGGAAGGCGGTGATGTATCCGTGACCCATCCGGTTAACACGAACTCCTGCCATTTCCGTGCAAACGCTTCATCGGGAAGCCAGACCATCGCCTTCGGATCACCCGTAAAAACAGCGGCCGGGCTTAGTTCAAAACTGCCCGTATCGCCCAACCAGGCATCATCCCAGCCGATCAGCCTCAGATCCTCTCCCGGGTTCTCCGGAAGGCGCATGTCAAAACAGGCATCAAAGAACGGGATCGTCAGCAAGCGGGAATTACCGCATTCATGATCGGTCGTCGGATCGGGAGCGATCAGCCAGGGTGCGCCGTTTTCCCTTCCGTTGGGTAGATAGGCCAGTCCCCTGGCCCGGAATCTTTCCCGGGAACCGTAATTAAAAAGCAGCGGAACATCGAAGGCTTTGGGATTATGATTCATATATCCCCCTGAGCGTGCGACCACGGCCACGATCCGTTCGGGATGAAGTTCGAGCATGCGGGTCACCCAGCGCGCCCCACCCGAATGTCCCCAGAGCGCCCAGGGCACGGTTTCGAGTTCGGGATGGCCGGATTGGGCAGCAAAGCTGGAAAGAGCCGACAGGAAGGCCTTTTCGCTTCCGTTCAGCGGATTATGCCAGGTGGCACAGGAATCTGCCGCCTGGTAATGGGTGCCCAGCAGGGCGCAATCCCACTTTTTTGCCAGGGCGCGCCAGTGATGGTCCCATGCCATCCACATCCCGTTGCGCCCGCATCCGTGCTGGTGGACGATGATCCCCCTCAGGTTCTCCACCCCGTCCGGGATCCAGATCCTGTATTCCGCCAGGGCAAACAGATCCCCCGGACCCGGTTCCAGGCTGAATTCGTAAATGTTTTCACCCGTATTATCAGGTACAGTCTCCGGGCACCCGGTGCAGATTAGCAATCCGGCCAGAATGGCCGCAACCGCTAAGAATCCGGTAAAAGGTTCAGTGATTTTAGTTTTCATAACTTGTTGTTTAATATTCTAAAATAATTATGGAATGGAGCTTCAGTCCCGGTACCCTGAACCGGATCCGGTCCCCCTCGAATTGACAGCGCAGATTCACACCTTCCGGCTCTATGCGTACAACCGCAGGTTTCCCGGGGACCTTAAGAGTAATGTCCAGCGGGCCCAGAGGCGGGATATCATTGAACGTCAGGGTACGGCTGTCGGAATGCTTCCCGGCAGTATTTATGAGATTCAGCGCAAAGTCATCGTTAAGCCTGTTCAGGGCAACGTGGACCAGGTGGCTTCCGCTCACCCTGACAACGGGATCAGGAACCAGGGTGTCTATGGCCAGACCCAGGAAATCCCTCATCTGGTAATTGGCATCGGAGGCATACTGGGCAGTCAGGTCAAAGCTTATAAGTCCGATTCTTCCATCCCCCTGATCCTTGAATGCGATGGCCGGCAATGTATCCTGAAACCGAAGGTCATTCGCATGGTAAAGATACCCTTGCACTACCATGCCGGCCGGAGGCGAGAAGGCTGCCAGATCGGCTCTGATGTTACACATACTCTTGCCGTTATAAACATAACTGCTGGCTCGCTCTACACGTGTCAGATTTTCTATGCCGAGTGTTTCACGGAACAGGCCAATTGGACCGGGACCTATCAGCAGGAGCCTGCCTCCGCTTTCGACGTATTTATGGATCACGGGCATCAGGGTCGGATCGATCTCGTTCCAGGAGGGGATGATTATCAGGGCATACTCTCCTATCCTGTTCTTCAGGTGGTGTTCCATCAGGATCTCGGCGGTGTGCTGCCCGTCGAGCACGGCGTCAATGCAGCCGAGCAAGGGACGGAGGGATTCGTCCCAGGCCGGGTAGACGGCTGAGAGATTTTTCTCGTAATCATAACCGGAATAGAGGATTGCAATTTCGGGGACGGGGACTGCCTTATGGCACCATTTCTGGCGTTCCCTGCAGAAGGCGGCGATCTCTGCCATGATGGGAATGGTCCACGGCTGGATGGATATATCCCGGTTTTGCTTGAAATAGACCTGCACGCCGCCTCCCATGGCCATGACCTCCGCCAGCTCCTGTTCCAGTTGAAGAGCCGATTTGGTATGGTTTGGGGTTGACCTGCCCGGATCCCAGGAAAAACTCCAGGCCATCAGGTCCCACGGCCTCCGCTGGGAAGCCATGCACCTGGCCTCAAAGGCCGCCCTGTTCACGGCGTTGCCCGGTGTTAGATCGCCCGAGAGGTAATCCAGATCCAGGTCCGCCTTTTCCGGCATCATGGAAGAAAAGGCCCAGTTGCTGGTAAGCTGGAAACCCGGATATTCCGCGTGGACCGCCTCCAGGTACCGCGCCACATGCCGTTTGAAAAGCTTGCGCTGAAAATCCATGAATTCCCGGTAACCTTCGTCCGAGGGATTTACAGGAACGTCGAGAATGCCTGTCGTCGTCCTGAATTCAGTGAGGGCTTCGGGGCCATAATCGGATTCATAGGCCCAGCATTCGCCGTCCACCCAGACCCCTTCCACCTGGTATACCCCGGCCAGCTCCTTCAACTGGGGAATGAGGTAGGTCGTGTCATAGGGACTGTAAACCGACAGGATGCGATCGCTTTTGCTTCCATCCGGGTGAGTAACGGCCCACTGTGGAAATTCCCCCGCAACCTTCCGGTCATAGATCCCCGAGAAATGCATGTAGAGGGCGGTATTATGCTCCGCTGTAATCTTTCTCCATAACTTCAGGGGATCCCCGACGTAACCCGCTGCCCGGAACCCGACCCTGGTCGGATAGCTGGAAATCCCCGGATGGCCCTTGCAGTCGATCTGGATGTAATCCGGATCCACGGCAGTCAGGAAAGAGTCGATCATGCCTTCGGTCAGTGTGGCCCCGATCCTGTCGTCTCTTTCGCCGGCATGCAGATCGAAATGGATACCGAAGAAGCTGTCCTCCCGCTTAAGGCGGTGATCCCGCGGAACCGCCGTTTGATCAGTCCTCCGGGAGCATGACGGGAAGACCATCGCAGGGATCAGGACCAGCAAAAATATTCGTCTCATAGGCTGACTGTTCAGGTTTGTGAAATTACTATTTAAGCGGATGTAATTATTGGAATTATGGTATATTTTCCATCAGCAGAGGCTTCGGATCTTTGATGAAACCTGCCTGCCGCTGGTTTTTACCTTCCCGGCCTTCATCCCCCAGGTCAGCATTCGCCAGCTCCGCGATTTCAAGAAGACGGGCCACGATGGCCGGATGCTCTGCGAAACGATTGTCCTGCTCGGTAACATCCTCCCTGAGATTGTAAAGCTCCCCGGCAAATGAAGCCGTGGTGTCCCGCCATGCATAGAGGATCTTATTTTCAAGGGGAAGATGGAGTTTCCAGTCTCCTTCCCGGACTGCTTGCAGCTGGCCTTTCTGGTAATAGTAATACACTCGCGGTCCCTTTCCGGCAGATTTCTCCGGGGCTGATCCCTCTTCTGCTGATCCCGCTGCATTGATTCTCCCGCCCTTCAGGACAGGCAGGATGTTTTCGCCGTCGATGATCCTGTCGGCGGGTACTTCCCCTCCTGCCAGTTCCACCAGGGTCGGCAGAAGGTCCATGGTACAGGTGATCGCATCGGAGCGGCTGCCAGCCGGGACGATCCCGGGCCAGCGGATCACGCATGGCACCCGCATGCCGCCTTCCCAGACGCTGCCTTTCCATCCCCTGAGTTTACCGTTGCTACCCCCGAAGGCGCTTGAGGCGCCGTTATCCGATGTAAAAACAATGAGGGTTTTGTCTTTCAGTCCCAGTTCGGCAAGAACCTCATCAATCCTGCCGGTGGACCAGTCGATCTCCTCTACAGCATCCCCGTACAGGCCGTTGGCAGATTTTCCGGTGAAAGCCTCACTGGCATGAACCGGGTTATGCGGCATGGTATGCGGGAGGTAGAGAAAAAAGGGGCGGTCTTTGTTAGCCGTGATAAAGTCTACGGCTTCCTGGGTATAACGCATGGTCAGGGTATTCTGATCCGCAGGGGCTTCGATGACATTCTCATCCCTGAGCAGAGGCAGGGGTGGGTTCTGATCAAATTGCTCCGTTCCCATATCGTTACTGTATGGGATGCCGTAGTAACTGTCAAAACACTGGCGCACGGGCAGGAACGGGGGCTGGTCACCCAAATGCCATTTTCCTATACATTCCGTTGCATATCCCCGTTCCTTCAACAATTCGGCGATGGTGATCTCATCGGGATTCAGTCCCCTTCTCGCAACCGGGAACAGCACCTGCCTCATATGGCCTTCCCATGCATTGACATGCATGTTGACCCTGCGGGGATAGCAGCCCGTCATCAGGCTGGCGCGGGAAGGTGTGCATACTCCCGAGCTGGAGTAAAAGCTGGTGAGCATCATGCCCTCCCGGGCGATCTTATCGATGTTGGGGGTACGATGCAGAACGGAGCCAAAACAGCCGATGTCGCCGTATCCGAGATCATCGCAGAACAGGATGATGAAATTGGGTTTTTCTGCCGGACGGGTACCGGTTTCCCGCCTGCCGCAGGAAAGGAAGGAGATTCCGGCCAATGCCAGGACCGGGAGCAACGTCCTTATTTTCAGCACCCTGCTATATCCTCTGAGATATGTTGCTGGATTGCTTAAACATTTACCATTCATTAGTTTTCTAATTTTGCCTTTTCAATGATAATTTGATCAGGACCGGTTCTTTCTTATTTATCGATCCGCTTTCCGTAGTGTCATTTCGTACCTGTTTCCCTGGTAGGTAATGATCTCCCCGTCAGGGGTTGTTATTGCGGTTCCATTTCCGGCTGACTTGGACACCAGCACAGGGTACCACTGCATTTCGGATTTCATGCCCGGAAATGCTCCCGTCCTTTCCTCCATACTGAACTTCTGTTTCCCGTCATCCCAGGTCATTTCCACTTGGCTGTAATTCCCTTCTTCGTAGGCGTACCCGTCGTGTTGGTCATCGTACATGGTGAAGCTTACGTTCCGGCCCGGATAAATCCTGATCTCCAGGGGATCCGAGCTGACTTGGCCGGCGTACTGGATCATTCCTCCCATGGGAATAATGGAACCGGCCCTGACGAAGATCGGGATGTCGGCCAGGCTGACCGGCATTCGTACCGATTGTCCGCCTTTTAAATGCTCGCCCGTGTGGAAGTCGTACCAGCCGCCTTCGTTCTCGGGAAGGTACACTTTCCATTCCCTTATTCCGGGTTCCGTAATGGGACATACCATGATCGAGGGACCGAACATGAATTGCCCGTCGATATTATAAACCCGGGGGTCGTTCCTGAAATCCATCACCAGGGGCCGCATGATGGTATAATCCTCCAGGGTAACCATTCCTGCCAGGGAATAGATATAAGGCATCAGCCGGTAGCGCAGGTAATCATACTTAACCAGGGCATCGTAATGCAGGTCTCCCGGTTCCCCGAACCTCCATACCTCCCTGGGCAGGTCAGTACCGTGGGAGCGGAAAAGGGGACAGAATGTCCCGAACTGGAACCATCTAACGTACAATTCCTTGTAATCTTCATTGCTGATTTTACCGGGTACCGGGCGGTCCATTTTCCATTGGGAGATGTCGTTCACGAAAAAAGCCCCGATGTCCGTGGTCCAGTATGGGATCCCTGCAATACAGAAATTCAGTCCCCCGCTGATCTGCTTTCTGAAAACATCCCAGGTAGCCGTCACGTCACCCGACCAGGTGGCCGCCCCGTACCGCTGCTGTCCTGCCATGGCGGAACGCGTCAGGTTAAAAACCCGCTTATCCGGGTTTGTTTTCCGCTGGTTCTCATAGATCCCCCTGGCCTGCTCCAGGGAATAGGCATTCATGTAGCGCATGCCCGTCCCGATGGCAGGTTTCATAATATCACGATAGTGCTCGGGGGCCCAGTCCCATCCTCTGAGCTCCGGTTCCGTGGCATCGCACCACCAGGCATCGATGCCGTATTTGAAAAGTCCCTCGTTGGCCTGCTTCCAGTAAAGGTTCCGTGCCCCTTTATTGAACGCGTCGTAGAATGACTGTGCAGCTTCGGGTTCGTACAGGTAACCCTCATGCTGCTTCATCTCCTTGAAATCAGGCGAATTGTAGGCGAGCTTCGGCCAGATGGAGATCATCAGGTGGACGTTGTAATCGGAATGAAGCTCCTCCATCATCTTTCCGGGATCGGGGAACTGCTCCGGATTGAAGCTTTTCTGTCCCCACTGGTCCCCCTTCCAGTATTGCCAGTCCAGCACGATCACATCGAGGGGTATCTTCCGCCGGCGGTACTCTTTAACCGTGGACAGGATTTCATCCTGTGTTTTGTAGCGTTCGCGGGACTGAATATAGCCGTATGCCCATTTCGGGAAGAGGGGCGCCTTACCGGTAAGGAAACGGTAACCGGATACCACTTCATCGGGTTCGGGACCGTAAATGAAGAAATAATCCAGTCCCCCCGCAGATTCCGACCAGAGGTAAGAGCCTTCTTCCGTATCGGAGAAAACGGTATGGCTGCAGTTGTCCCACAGGATCCCGAAACCCCCGGTCGAAACAAGCACCGGGTTCACGGCCACCATGTTGGACTGCCACAATTCCACCCGGTGTCCCCTCCAGTTCATGATCCCCTCCTGGAATTGCCCCAGCCCGTAAAGTGCTTCGCCGGTTTTCCAGTTGAAATCCTGCCGGATGTGAAGATCCTTACCTCCCTCCCACTCGAAAGGTTCAAGCTTCCTCTCACCCGCAAGAAGCACTTCCTCGCCAGCAGTTATAAAACGTATCTCCTGCGTGCCCATATCCAGGTCTACGCTCAGTTCGCGGGTCATAACCTTCAGATGGCCATCCTTGCCTTCAACATTGAATTCCGCCGGCTGGAATTCCTGCCGTGAAAGGATCAGGCTTTTACCTGCTGATTCCGTGTCCGCACGTGTTTCACTGATCCGGATGATCCTGTCACGTATCACCTGGATGGAAAGGATCGTTGAATCAGACGATATTTTCACCCCGCCTTCCGTCCGTTCAACATTTTCGGGCAGACGGGAACAGTTCCAGTTCATGGCAGCAAGCATAATGGCAGGCATAATTGTCTTCAGTTTACGTAGTGTTATTATTCCAGTCATTTTGTACAAAGATATTAGCATAGCGTTCAAATTTGTATTGCGGTCTTCCCGGCGGTTGATTTCATTTTATTGCAGGTTCAGTATGATTTTCCCTTTCAGGTAGTCCGTGGGAGTTCTGATCTCAGATCCTTCCTGCTTAAAATCTGCATGCCTGCCGTTGACCCTCACTCCGGTAACCCCGCCAGGAAATCCATGCATAACAACGACAAGCATTTTGTAACCGGGTACATATTTGCCCTCAGCTTCTTCAAGTATTACGGACATTTGCGAGGGTGACCAGCGGATCATCCGCCTGTGGTAATCACCTTCCCGGTATTTGAAGCTCACCCCGTCATCACAATAAAACATAAAACGGGTGTTTTCTTCACCGTAAAACACATGCACGATCAGGGTATCCGGTTTTTCACCCGTGTGGTTTACAACAGGCTGCATGGGAAGGATTCCGCCTGCCTTGACAAAGACCGGCAGTTTACTGATTTCACTGCGGTTGGGAGATTCCACAATGGTTGGGCCCCGGTCCACGTAAAATTCACCTGTCACCAGGTCATAGTATCCCTCTGACGGGAGATATACCTCCGCAAATTGCTGACTGCTCGCCACGGGGGCGACGAGTATATACGGTCCCAAAAAAAACTGGTTTTCAAACCTTGGATCATAGACCAGTTCATCGTACGGATAATGAACGGCCATGGCCCTCATAACAGGCACCCCGTCCTGTGTGCTTTCATAAAACACCGAATAAATATAGGGTAAGAGGCGATACCTCAGCCTGGTATAGTGAAGGGCCGTTTCCTCTGCCCATTCGCCAAACGCCCAGGGTTCCTGTGCCCTGGTATTCCGGGCTGCATGTATCCTGAAGAACGGGGTAAAAGCCCCGATGGAGCACCACCTGGCAAACAATTCGCTGGATTGTTCCGGCTCACCCGAAAAGCCCCCGGTATCCATGCCCGTGAAAGATAATCCCGCAAGTCCCATGCTGGCAAGCATCCTGCATCCGAGCAGCAAATGCTCATCGCTCGAGACATTATCGCCGGTCCACACCGCTGCATACCTCTGAATCCCTGAAAATCCGGCCCTGGTCAGTATAAAAGGGCGCTCATCCGAAGAATTGTGCAGGGATCCTTCGTAGCTTGCCCTGGCCATCTGCATTCCGTAGACATTGTGGGCACGCAGATGGACCGCTCCGGTGCCTTCAAATGAATGCTCCGCAAGTCCCAGGAAATTCTTGCTCCAGGTTGCGGGCTCGTTCATATCGTTCCAGAATCCCCGGATGCCCAAACCACAAAGCCCTTTCATCTGGTCCCCCCACCAAACCCTCGCCCGCGCATCCGTGAAATCAGGGAAATGGCACCATCCGGGCCAAACCTGTGCCGCAAAGAGGGTTTTTCCCCCGGGATTCTTCACATAAATATCCTGTTCCAGACCGCTTTTCCAGGTAGGATATCCCTTTTCTATTTTAATACCGGGATCGAGGATCACGGTAGTATGGAAGCCCATCCTGCGGAGCTCATCGATCATGGATCCGGGATCAGGGAACCTTGACGGATGCCAGGTAAAAATCTTATAATCATCCATGTAATGGATGTCGAGTGTCATCACATCGGCCGGAAAATTCTTTTCCCGAAAAGTCCTCGCAATGTTCAGCACCTCTTTATCCGGATAATAGCTCCAGCGGCTCTGGTGAAGCCCGAGGCTCCAGATGGGAGGCAGAGGCATCCTGCCGGTCAGCCAGGTATAGTTTTGGATGACTTCTTTGACATCCCCACCACGAATGAAAAAGTAATCCATGTCCCCCCCGGTTGTATTGAAATAGGTGGGCTTTTCATTTGAACTGCCAAAACTGAAATCGGTTTGCCAGGAATTGTCAATGTAAATCCCGTATGCCAGGGAATCGTGTACACCGATATAGAAGGGGATGGTAACATAGAGGGGATCCGAGTAGATCCCGTAGCCTGGTGTATCGCTGTTCCAGTTCGTATAGGATCGTCCTGCCTTATTTAATGGTCCGGTTTTCTCCCCCAGCCCGATAATCTTCTCTCCCGACGGGACCAGTTTGTGAACATAGGTCTGGTCTCCAAGGAAACGGATACCAAGTTCCGGGCTGTCCCCATTGATCAGTTTCCCCTCAGGCGAGTAGAAGGAAATCCTGACCTGGCGTTTCGAAATTACCATAATGAGGGAAGAAGTTCTCAGGATCATTTCATTGTCGCTCTCGTCAAACGAAAGTTCAACCTTTTTGGGTTCCACGACAAGGGCATAGGAGAAATCATCGAACGTTCCTGTCCGGTTGGCCCTGAGGCGGATGATCATCGGATCGTAAACCTGTATCTCTACAAAGCCGTTTTCAGCTTCCACCAGTAGGCCTTCGTCGATATGCTCCAGCTTTTTAAAATTCCCGATATCCAGGCTCTTCTGCCCGTGGGATAATTGCAGCAGGAACAGGCTTATCAGCGTGACGCAAAGGATTTTATTCATAACATAAAATTAATTTGAAAGGACGTATCGCTTACCTGCCCTGACAGGGAAGGAAACATATTTATCCTCTATCAGGTCCATTCTTTGTGTTTTTCCATCCGATCTGAGCTTGAGTTCCGCATTCCAGTCCCCCACCCTGTTCCCGATCTCCACGGCGCCGGATCTGTCGGGCATGGTAAACCGCTCGGCGGTACCGGGTGCAGAGACCCGGTAAATCCTGGCCAGCAGATTTCCTGATTCCGGATCCTTCCACAGCAGCATGCCGTTTCCACCTACAAACAAAGGCGTTTTGGAAACGGGCAGGGGAAAATCCTTCAGCATCTGCTGTCCCTCGTAAATCTCCCCTGTCTCAAAATCCACCCATTTCCCGGCTGGAAGATAAACATCCCTCGAATTTGCTGTGGCATAATCGTTCCCATAAAGGGGACATGCAAGCAGGCTTCTCCCGATCATCCACTGGTATCCCCGTGTGATGCTGTCTTCCCTGTTATATACGTTCGGATCGTCCGGGAATTTCAGGGGAAGCGGGGTAAGAGTCCAGGGGAATCCGGTTTTCCAGGTTTCGATGGCTGCCGAATAAATGTACGGGTGAAGGCCGTCGTGGATCCTTGCGGCTTTAAGGGTAATTTCGCTAACCTCCGGATCGCCGGTTTTCCAGGGACCCATACCGAAGGCCATGGATGGATTCATGGCGGCAAACCAGGCAAAGCGCATCAGGTAATTCCGGAACCGGTCTGTGCTCATCACGCCTTCCCCGTAGTTCGGGTTGCCGCCGACCACATCCGGGTAGACGAAGGGGAATCCCGAATAGGCGAACGCCAGGCTGCTTATTGGGCCCCTGTCCTGCTGGTGGTCGAAATTGAAATCCTCGAAGCGGTGAATGTCCGCCACAGATCCCAGGTAAGCATTCCTTCCCATGATGTAAACGCCCTTTTTCATCAGGGCCTCGTTTACCGGATCGCATTTATCATCCCGGATGACGTTCCAATGGTAACCGAAAATATCCTCCTTGAACCCATCGATACCGCAGTCCAGCCATTTCTGGCAGAGTGTGACATACCATTCCACCGCTTCCGGGTTCTGTGCATCGAGCAGGTATACCGGTCCACGCGGAAATCCGATCTTAAAGATCTTTTGTAATCCGTTTTCCCTGATGAAATAGCCATGCTCAAGTCCTTCCCCTGTGTAAGGCCCGTCTTTAAGAAAAGCAATACGGAGTCCAACCAGTACCTTCATTCCATGTTCATGGAAAATCCGAAACAGTCCCGCGGGATCCGGGTAAAGAAGCGTATCCCATAGCCCGAAGCTGGTGGTGGCCAGGTACTGAGGTTCCATTTTAGGCCAGAAACCGGATCCAACCACCCCCCAGGAAAGCGGATAACCCTTTTCAATGAATTCACTGACTGTTTCGGTCACCGAAGCCTGGTTGGTCCTCCAGGCCAGGGCACCCCAGGCTTCCCAACCAACCCCGAACAATTCGTATTTGGGTTTCATAAAAGGATGGCCGCTCCGGTTCCGAACTTCAAGGAAATTCCTGTAAATGGTGTGCATATCCCCGATGAAATAATACATGGCATCAAGGCTCTCGCGGTGGTTGGAGCCCTGGACATTCTCCTGCCGGGTGAGCCGGACGATCTTGATCCAGGGTTCGACGTTTGCCTCTGCGAGTCCCGCTCGCGGGAACACCACGAAATTGCTGATCATCCTGCCGACGAAATGGTCGCCGATGCAGGCGATGATGGTATCGTTGCTGTAACCGGTCAGCTCCGTGCCTGCTGGGGAACAGGGATGTTTGGGATACCCGCCATGTTCCCCGAGTCCGAATGCGGGGGAGATTCCCCCGGTGCGCAGTATGATCTCCTGTTTTTGCAGATCGGAGGGAAACTTGTCCGGGATCACGGTAAACTTGAAATATTCCGGGAAAAGCTGCAAACTGATCCGGGCGGCATCCCCTTCTTCATTCAGTACCCTGAAAAGCACGGTGCTGTCGCCGGATCCTGCAATCGCTGTTTCCATGGCCCCGGAACCCCCGAAAACCAATCCAGTTCTTTGATGCGGGGGAGCAATAAGCTCTCCCTGCTGATCAAGAATAGCATACCTGAAGCCCTGCTTTTGTATCCGGATAACATAATGGTCGGTGCCAACCCGGATGGCATCCTCCGATTCATCAAGCCGGTACCTGGCCGATCCGGTGCATGCGCAGGATGCCAGGAAGCATGCCAGGATTATAAATGGGGGTACACCGGGATACCGGATCGTTACCAAGTTTTTGAAGTAATTTCTCATTTACAGGAATTGATGACCATTAATCCGGGAAGCATAGGAGCTCAAATACGGCAGCGGGACAGTTCTTTGACGGATGCTCTATCCGGAAAGCCATCTCATCCAGCCGTTCTACCCGGCTGAACCGGATTTCATCCCTCCCCTTATGATTCCCCTCGCGATGGTAAAGGATCCGCCCGTTTCCGTCCTCTATCCGGTAGTTCCTGACAACAAACGGTCCCTGTTCCTCCGGATGGCCCATAAGAACCGATTCCATGGGATGATCATAGTCCGGATCGAAGAAGATCACGATTCTTTTCACCGTAACCGGTTCCGCCCATCTCAACCTCAGTGTCGGTTCCGGGTCCCCAGGATCCGCAATCCAGGCGTTGGTTCCCGTGCCGGGCCTTGTAAATCCGTTGCGGATGTTTTCTGCACTTGCGATATCCAGCGGCGCTGAAAGCGACATGGCCATGTTATGTCCGGCAGGCCTTCTCTCCGGGGTCCAGAATTCAAAGGACTCTATCCCGCTTCCTTCCGGAGCCTCCTGCTTTCCGAAGTTTGAAACCCGGAAATTCGTTTTGTTGAATACACTCAGGATCCCCGTTATCCGGGTTTTGGAGCATCTCAGGCTTACCTCTTTGTTTTTCCGGAAGCAGATAAAAGCATAGCGTTGCTCGATGAAGTTTTCACTGAAGGACAGTTGAACCTCCTGTTTGCCTTTTTTCAATTTCCGGTGATGAACTTCCAGGATCACGTCCGGAGTATAATTCCACGGCCTGGATGAGATCCTGAGCTCGATTTCCAATTCAGAATTTTTCCTGGCATCAGCGTAGAACCGGAATTCCGGAAGGGTCCCCGTTATAACCGGTATCATCTGGCAGGCCGGATTCGCAAGTTTTAACCAGGGCCCGTCAGACGGCAGGGCGGACAACTGCAGAGTGGATGAAGCTTCCACTACGGCTGAAGCCACGAGGTTCGATTCATCGCGTATGGGGATCAAAGGAATGCTCTGTCCGGCGAGGTTCAACTGATCCTGAAGGAATTTCAGGCCGGGTGGATGGATCAGACCGGCCGGCAACAGACCCCGTTGTTGGCATATCGCAGCGGCCATCCCCACCGCCTGTCCCCCCTGTGCACAGGTTGCCATCACCCGGGTGGAGCCAAACGCCACGTGGCTTGCGGATATGATCCTTCCTGCCAGGAAGAGGTTCCGGATGTTCTTGCTGTAATAACATTTCAGGGGGATCTGGTAGATGCCTTTTGTATGGAACTGGTTACAGGAAGGCTTATCGGAATACACCCCGTCTGCCGGATGCAGGTCCATCGCCCAGCCACCGAAGGCAACGGCATCTTCATGCTGTTTCTGTTCCACAAGATCGGACTGTGAAAGCATGTAATCCCCTTCGAACCGGCGGCTTTCTCGTTTGCCAGGTATGGTGCCCACCCATTCCAGGGCATAGGTTTCTGCCTCAGGGTAATTACCGGAATTCTTGATATAATCCCATATCCCGTAAACGATTTTCCACAGTTCCCATTTGATCTCCTCGGACTGGTGAATGGTATCCAGGCGACCTCCGTATTCGACCCACCAGAAATTGCAGCCCTGGTCGCTTGTTTTTACCGACCGGATCTTCGGGATCTTGTCAAAATCCCGAAGTGCAAATGAAGGGGGAACATACTTAACGGGTTTCCCGGTATCTTTTGAATAGAAATAAAGCGAGTGGCCCAGCAACTCACCATACTGTGGATCGGGGGCCAGTCCCTCGCCAAATTCATCCCCTGACTCCGCCCCCATCCGGAAAGCGGCTCCCGCGAGAAATCCAACGATCCCGTCTCCGGATGCATCGCAGAACAGGGGCGCGCTGATTTCATAAAGGGTGGAATTCTGGGAGCAGAATGCCAGGATTGATTTAATTCTATCCGGTCCCTCCTTGTCAAGATCATATACTGAAGAATTCAGGAGCAACCGGATATTTGACTCAGAAGTTACTTTCTCAAGAAGTATGGTGTCAAAGATAAGCGGGTTCCCTGCCCTGTTCCGGAACAGGTTTTCCACCAGGATCTCATCGATCACCCCTCCCTCGCGCGCCCAGCGGTTGTTGTTTCCCATGTGCGAGGTTGCGCCCAGGGTCCAGAGCCTAACTTCGCTTGAGGCATTGCCGCCCAGGACCGGGCGGTCCTGAACCAGGACGACAGTTATACCCGCCCTGGCAGCCGTAATGGCACAGCATGTACCGGCCAGGCCTCCCCCGACTATGACCAGTTCGGCACGGACGGATTCAGTTTTGACATCCCTTTTGTTTTTCTGAAAAGGTTCATTTTTCATTTATACCCTAAATTACCATATTTAATTTTCCGGATCTATAATATCAAATTTCATTTCCATTTGATTTTGAATGAAAATCGAAGTAAGATGCCTCCTCCGGAAAGGATCAACAGGCAGATAATCAGAACAAGGTTATTACCCTTGTTGGCAATCATTCCCAGTCCCCCTATAAGCACCCCAACCACCAGAAGTGTAATTCCAAGTACCCTGAAGGCGTATGCATTCTGTGTAGTCTTCCCATTCTCCGGTTTCCCGGTACCGGTAGACAACACAGCCATCCTGTCAACATAGGCCATGTACTGATGACTGATCCTCCCCCTTGATGCAGCGACGATTTCCAGTGCGGCCAGCAATCCCAGCGGCACCAGTGCACCTAAGGCCATTTCGGTGGCCCGGTCAAGCTTCAGGTCAAGCAGCCAGGGGGATATGAACTTGAAAAACAGGTTAATCAGCAAGGAAATGACCGTCACAGAGATGAGGTCCCTTCCATTAACCCTTTTTGAAAACAAGGCCCATATGGGTGGTGCCAGGAGAGGTACTCCAGTAATGGCTGCAACGCTCAGAACAGCCTCAACGATCCCGCCCATTGCAGGAACCAGCAAGGCAATGCCCACAGCACCCAGGCCGAATACTGTCGTGATGAAACGGGCGAACCTCATGGTGGCTTTTTCAGACGCCTCCGGATACCGGTTTCTATACAGATCATTGGTCACAACTGCTGCGGACATGTTCAGGGTCGTATTCACGGAACTGGCCGTGGCGAAAACCATGGAAGCAAGCATCAGTCCAAGCATGCCTGCCGGCAGCACCAGTTTGCATACAAGCAGGTAGGCCCCCTCGGATTCGAGTCCCCCGAGCCCCGGATTGATCACCCGGTAGGCAATGGGGGGCAGCATCCACAGAACGGGACTGACCAGGTACAACAGGCCGAACAGCATTCCGCTTTTCCTGGCGGACCTTTCGTCCCTTACGCTGGTGAAGCGTTGGACATAGGCCCAGTTCCCGCCGATGAAAATGGCATTGTAAATAAAAAATGCAAAGATGAACCAGGGGGTATATTCATTCGAAAAAATGCGGAAAAAATCCTCCGGTGCATTGGCGCTTATGCCTTTCCATCCGCCTGCAAGGTCCATGGCCAGGGGAATAACCATCAACACGGATGAAAAAAGGACGATGAACTGCAGAACATCCGTGATCAGCACGGCCCAGAATCCCCCGGCAGTGGTATAAAGGATAATCGAGAAGCCCAGTATAAGTATGATCCACTGAAGGGGGAACCCGGTAGAGACGGATACGATCTTTGCGACGGGATAGAGGAAATTGCCCGTTGTGAAAAGAGATACCAGCAGGAACACCCACGTATAAAATTTCTGGGTCCGGAGGTTGAACCTGCGGGTTAGAAATTCTGCAGCCGTAAGGATCCTGGCTCTTTTCCAACGGGGGGCAAGGATCAGTCCCACCAGAATTCCCCCGATGCACATGGTCCACTGTATGGTCACGGCCACCCATCCCAGGTCGTAGGCAATGGAGCCCCAGACCACGAAGGTTCCTGCGCTGAAAAAGCTCATGAAAAGGGAGAGCCCGCTGATTCCCCAGGGGACTGCTCCGCCACCGGCAAAAAAAGAGGAAAGGTTCTTACCCGATCGTACAAATGAGAGACCTGCCAGGACGATGATCAGGGTGAAAAGAAGCAATACTATGTAGTCAAGTGCATGCAATTATGAGCAAGCTTTATACACTTCGAACAGGATGTTTAGATGTTTGGCAACAAGAGAGAGGGGCATTGCATTTTTCTTCCCTTTCAGGATTGTATTGACGAAATGTCTGGACAGGGCATAATGGTCATTCACATGCTTTTCCATGTTCACCTTCAGGGTTTTGCTCTTTGCCTTCCCCCGTCCGTCGCGGGTTGTGTAATAGTATTCCACCTCGTTTGAATCCCATGTGAGATAGGCGAATTTCAGTCCCCCGCCGGCAATATTTTTACTCAGGAACCATTTGGCAGCCGGATGATATTCGATGCCGGGCCTGAACTGCCGGGCCACGGAATTATGATGAATGTAGTATATTTCCCCGAGCACACCGGAATCGATAATTCTTTTAACAAACCGGAATTTTGGCTGAAGCCTTGCATCTCTGCAGGACGCATCCATGCTGATCCTGTCCGGGTGGTTCTGGGCAAGTAGTACCATGCCGCGCGGGACCCTGTATTTCTTCAGGACTGATTTCAGCAGGCCGGTTTCCAGTTTGGACATTTTATGGAAATTCAGATAAAAATGAGGGACCCGAAATAAGGTCCCTCATCTAACCAAATGGAATTATGAGAAAAAGATCGGATCCTTCAATACCGCTTCATGATCCTTATTCAGCGGGAAGAGTTCAATGCCCACGCCACCCTTATATCCGAGTTTTGCTATTTCTGCAAGTACGTTGGGATAATTGATTTCGCCTGTCCCGATCTCATGCCTTCCCGGATTATCAGCAACGTGAAAATGGGCGATCTCGTCAAAATGGTCCCGTATGTTGTTGATGACGTTGCCCTCGGTGATCTGCTGGTGGTAAATGTCGAACAGGATCTTCACATGCGGGGATCCCACGGTTTTTGCGATCTGATAAGCTTCGGCTGTAGCGGACAAAAAATAACCCTTATGATCGTAGAGCAGGTTCAGGGGCTCGAATGCCAGTACGATGCCGGTTCCATCGAGCATTTTGGCAGCCTTCTTCAGTCCCTCGATCAGGCTTTCCTGCTGGTTTTCCCTTGCCACTCCCTCCAGTTCGTTCCCAACCTGCGAGATGATCAGGCCAGCCTTGAGTTTTTTAGCGGTTTCGATGGTTCTTCCCAGTCCATCGAGGTATTCATTGCGTTTTGCCGGATTGACGAGGGAGACGAAATGAGTGCAGAATCCCATGAGGTGCATCCCGTTGCGTTCGTTGGCCTCCGTTATCTCATCCAGGTTTTTATCCCACCAGACCCAGAATTCATAATTCCTGTAGCCGATCCCGGCGATCTTATCGATCCTTTGCCCGAAAGGAAGATCGTTGAAGAATATGTCCATGCAAGGTGAATATTTCAACATTTCTGTATGTATTAGGTTAGTATTTCAGAATGACGGCATTGCAATCCCCCGGCTTCCGGTCGATGAATTCCAGCGCCTTCGGAGAATCTTCGAAATCATACCGGTGTGAGATCAGCGGCTTGATGTCCAGCAGGCTCACCAGTTCGAGGGCTGCAGCCCGCCTGCGTGCCATATCCCAGGTATTGGAAAGTGCTGGCAGAATCCCCAGGATCTGGGAACACTGAAGGCTCACCCGCTTATGATGGAATTCGTTACCCAGTTTTAACACACCCGCCGGGTCCTGGTAAAAGGAAAGGACAGTCACCTTTCCGTTATAAGCGGCGGCACGGATGGCTTCAGGCAGCGCCTGGATGTTCCCGGATACCTCGAACACCACATCTGCACCTTTTCCATCGGTATTTTCGTAGATCCTTTCAGCCACACGGCCTTTTGTATGGTCTATTACATGGTCCGCGCCCATTTTCCCTGCCAGGTCCATCCGGTTTTTCAGTCCATCCACGGCAAAGACCTTTGCCCCGCTTCGCTTGGCCATCTGTACAAGAAGCTGGCCAAGGGTCCCGAGTCCAAAGACGGCCACATTGTCCATCAGCCGGATCCCTGCATCGAGGATCCCGTTGAAGGCAATCTCGATCAGCGCAGTAAGGGCGGCGTGTTCGGGATTGGTACCTTCCGGAAGTTTACTGGCAGTCCCTTCCGGGATCAACTGGTGGGTCTTATGAGCGACCTGTGAAAAAACCACATCACCGGGCTTCAGGTTCTTCACCTCGGGTCCCGATTCAAGCACCTCGGAAACATTCGCATAGCCCATCCACCAGACACCTTCCCCGTCGGATTGCATCGGATAGGTAATATTACCTGGCTTCTCGACGAAGAACCAGCCGGGTTCGATGCCATAATTCATCTGTGGGGCCGTGCCCCGGTAAAAACCCATTTCGGTTCCGGCGCTGATGTTGCAGTAGAGGCTCTTGCAGAGCACCTGGTCTCCCGCAGGTTTTGGTGTGGGGACTTCCACGATCTCGGCTTTGCCAGCCACGGGGTAACGTAACACTTTCATTTAGTTTATTATTAGTTATTGGTTTATGTGAATGGGTGTTCCGCATAATCATTCACTTCCTGCATTGAAATCCGGATTTTCAAGAGGTAATTTTGAATGGGTTTCCGCCAGGATCTTCATGAGTTCCGCATTCATATCCTCCACCACTCCGGGCATTTCCAATGCCAGGTTGTTTGTTTCGCTCAGGTCTGATTTCAGGTTATACAATTCATAAGGAAGTTCTCCGTCCCACCATTTGATCAGTTTCCAGTCCCCCTTCCGGATAATGCTGTAGGGAACGGTATTGTCCCAGTCCCGGTAATGCGGATAATGCCACATCAGGGCATTGTGCACCGGCCGGGTTTGCTCTTCTTTCAAAACAACGAGAAAGCTTGTGCCATCGATCTGCAGGTCCACCGGTATATCGATGCCGGCGATTTCACAGATGGTCGGAAAAAAATCGATGCTGCAGAGGGGTTCGGAAGAAGTGCTCGAAGCCCTGACTTTACCCTGCCAGTATACGATCAGTGGGATGCGTATGCCGCCTTCATATGGAAAGGCCTTACCTGATCGTAGCGGGGAATTGTCCGTTGCATTCTCCTTGGTCAGTCCCCCGTTATCCGATGTAAAGATCACCAGGGTATTCTCCAGGATGCTCAGTTCCTCAAGGGTGGTAAGGATGCGGCCCACGGCATCATCGACGCTTTCCACCATGGCGGCATAAACCGGGTTTTTATGGTTTGTCGGGGGTTTATCCCGGTATTTCCGGACCAGGGAATCCTTTGCCTGAAGGGGGACATGGACGGCATAATGGCACATGTTCAGGAAGAAGGGCCCGTCCCTGTGATCCCGTATGAATTTGACCGCCTCGTCCGATTCCCGGTCGGTGAGGTATTCCCCTGCTTTTCTCGGGGGAAGTGTAGGAATGCCGGGGATACTGTCGTAATAGAGCTCCGGTATTGGTCCCCTGTTATAGGGATCGAAATAGCTGGGCGGTTCGCCGTAATCGCACCCGCCGATGTTAAAATCAAAGCCTTGTTTATCAGGGTACCAGGGATCGGATCCCAGGTGCCATTTTCCGATGTGGCAGGTCGTGTACCCGGCTTTTTTGAGCATTTCGGCAATGGTCACCTCCTCCAGTTCCATCCAAAGTGGATTCCTGGGGGTCAGAAATTTACGGTTCTTGCCCTCGGCAAGTTCATAGCCGGAGGGATTCTCCTCCGGTATTACCTTTCCTCCCGGCTGGAACCTGGCCCGGATCCAGTCAGTAATGCCGATCCGGGAAGGATACCTGCCGGTCATGATGGAGGCGCGGGTGGGAGAGCACAAGGCGCAGGCGGCATAAAAATCCGTGAAACGCATCCCTCCCGCCGCCAGGTAGTCGATGTTCGGGGTTTCATAATACCCGCTCCCCAGGCAGCTGGCATCGGTCCATCCCAGATCGTCCACATTGATCAGAACGATGCTGGGAAGTAAACCATGTTTCCGGTTCACATGATTGCATGAGACTGATACTCCGGCAATCAATACAGCGATAAGGAAACTGTACCTCATGGGATTTTGTAGCATCAGAGCAAAGTTATCCAATCTGCCGCATGGAACCTGGGTATAAATGAACCAGAAATGTGTTCAAATGTTGCAGGAGATAATAATTTCAGTTAACGGGTTATCATCACCCGGTAACACTGGATTGCGGATTTCAATTTCCGGGATGCGATCTGAACGATATGTATCCCTGCAGGATACTTCGAAACATCGCAATGATATTCTCCCTTTCGCATGTCTAAACACCTCTCCAGGCGCCCGTCTCCTGAAAATATTCTCAAGGAATACTCATCTGTCCCGTTATATTCAATGATCAAATCATGAGAGGAAGGATTAGGATACAACCGTATTAAATCATTCAGGTGAGGCTCAGATGCAGACTCCTGGACCTGATAATCTTTCCAAACAACATATCCCGGGTAAGCAAGCTCAATGGAGTACAGGTTTTTCCGGGCCGTGATGTAGAGCGTGGTAAGGTCTTTTCCACCGAAATCGCAGTTGGTGGGTGTCTCCGGGACGGCAATGGTCACCAGCCTTGTCCCGCCGGGCGAGAACACCTGGATACCCTTCGTTGTTGCGATGCAGATATTTCCCTGCATATCAATGGCCATGCCATCAGCCCCGGAGGAAGTCCCCCCGGAAGTCTCAAGAACTCCAAGTTCCTTCAGGCCGGAAATGCTCCCGTTTGTGGTGTCAACATCGGCCGAATACAGGTATTTGTTCTCCGTATCCACAACGTAGAGGGTCATTCCGTCCGGTGACAGGACCACCCCGTTCGGTTTGGAAAAGTGATCGATGATCCTGCTCAGTTCGCCGGCCGGAGACAGGTAATAAACGGCTTCCTTGTCCTGCACCGGGGTAATCCCGAAGACAGGATCCGTGAAATAGATCCCTCCCCTGCGGTCGGCGATCAGGTCGTTGGTTGCATTGAAGGGAAGCTGGTTAAACGAATCTGCCAGGACGCTGATGACCTGGCCATCCCCGTTCATGGCAACGATCCTAGACCGGGCTGATTCACAGCCGAGAAGCAGACCGTTCCGGTCAAGCGTCAGACCGTTGCACTTCTCCGAATTGTCCCGGAAAATGCTGAACAACCCGTTCTCCGGATCATACCTGTAGATACTCGCGGGCGTGGATGAAAGATCCGTGAACAGCAGGCAGGAATCTCTGTACCAGACAGGGCCTTCCACAAAGGAAAACTGGTCTGAACTGAGTTTCTGCACGACCGATCCACCCGGGATGATGTCTGCCTGGCCTAAAGAATTGATGGTAATGCCGGCGGAAAAAAGCGCAAGCATAAAGCTGAGGCATTTGTCTCTTTTCATGGAAATGAATTTTTGCTGCTCCGGAAATTGCTGTCAGGTTAGCCGGAACAGGACTAAATTAATCAACTGCAGGGTTTACATGGTTAACGGATGTACCATATATGTGTTCAAATGATGCATCCCTGCGGATTGTATAAATCCATTGATTACATTTATGGGAATATTTTCCATTCAACTTATTAGTGCCTGTATGAAAGTAAAAATTTTCTGCATATTATTTGCGCTGTGCAGTTACTGGCTCTCTGCCCAGGAATATCAACCCACCTGGGAATCCGTTGACAGAAGGCCTGTCCCGGAATGGTTCCGGGATGCCAAATTCGGCATTTTCATTCACTGGGGGGTCTATTCCGTGCCTTCCTACCGCCCGGTGAGCAAGCAGATGTACCAGACCTATGCCGAATGGTACGAGGCCAGGGTGATGAACCCGGGGGACAGCGGATATAATTTCCATGTCAAAAACTACGGGAAGGATTTTGCCTACCGGGATTTCGCCCCGATGTTCAGGGCCGAATTGTTCGATCCGGAGCTATGGGCCGGAATCTTTGAACGCTCCGGGGCAAGGTACGTCGTGCTGACCTCCAAGCACCACGACGGATTCTGCATGTGGCCCACAAAGTCCCCCTACTCCCGGTTCTGGAACTGCAGGGAGGCGGGACCCAAAAGGGACCTGCTGGGGGACCTGGCAAAGGCCGTCAGGGCGAGGGGACTGAAATTCGGCATATACTATTCGCTGATGGAATGGGAAAGCACCCCGAAAAACCATGAGTGGAGCGGCGGTGTCGGGGGGTACTACCTGCCGGATGAGATCATTGAAAAATACAGGATCCAGGATCCTGATTTTGTGGATAAACATATGCTCCCCCAACTGAAGGAACTGGTGATCAATTACCAGCCTTCCCTGATCTTTTCGGACGGGGAATGGGACCGGCCGGCCGAATACTGGAGGAGCCAGGAGTTTCTTGCCTGGCTGTACAATAATGCCCCGAACCGGGACGAGGTCGTGGTGAACGATCGCTGGGGAGTGGATACACGAGGTGTCCACGGGGGATATTACACGAGCGAATACGCCAGTGACCAGGATAAGCTGGGTGCGGATCACCCCTGGGAGGAAAGCAGGGGAATGGGACAGTCATACGGGTTCAACCGCGCCGAGAACATCGATGATTACAATTCATCTGAAGACCTGCTGAGGGAACTGGTCAGCATCGTCAGCCGGGGAGGGAACCTGCTGCTCAACATCGGTCCCACTGCGGACGGCCGCATCCCGGTCATCATGCAGCAGAGGCTGATCGACATCGGCAACTGGCTCAGCGTGAACGGAGAAGCCATTTACGGCTCGGTTGCCTGGGACATGTCATCGATGGAAATCCCCGGAGAAACCAGTGAAAACAACGGCGACAGGCTTTATTTCACGCGCAGGGGAAACGATCTCTATGTCATCGGTTTCGGATTGCCTCAGCAGGACCTCCGGATACCCGGGTTGAGGCATGCTAAAAGCATGGAAGCCACGGTTCTCGGCAGCGATTGCGTTGTCCGGACACGCTGGAAAGGGGATGACCTTATCATCCGGGACCCGGCATCCCTGAAGGAACATATACCTTGTTCGGAGGCATACGCAATCCGGCTTCGCGGGGTACTCTGAAAGGAAAAATCAGACAAACAAATTCATCAATGCTGGTATCAACGAAGGGTTATTAAGCTACATTCAAGATCTCAATTCCCGAGTTCATTATTTCAACTGCAACCGGATTGTTTTCTGAGAAATCCTCCTCATCAAATGGATGAGGCTCAATTCTAAGATCAATTTTCCGTCTCCTTCTGAATAACTCTATCTGCATTTCAAAGAAATCATCCATGTGACCCACGACAACAGCGATATCAATGTCACTTTCTTCCCTCTGAGTACCCTTTGCATAGGACCCAAATAAATAGGCTCTTTTAATGTTAATGTCTGCAGGAAGGCTCGACAGATACTTTCTGGCAATATTTACAGCTGATTCAGTAACCATTGTCTTAACTGCTCAATTTTTGATTTCCATTCAAGAGCAAATTCCTGAGTGCAGAGTTTATAAAAATCTTGTTTAAAGTTATCATACCTGGCATTTAGATTAAATGTGGTAATCCTATCAAGCCACTCTTCCATGCTGGGGTCTATATCCAAATTAAGACTTGAAGTTAACCTGAGCAGATCATGGCCATAGACCGCGTGCTTTCTGTGTACCTTTACATATATCGCCTTCAACAACTTCTCTACTACTAAATGACCAAGAAACATCGCCCAGTGATAATCACCAGATTTCATGAGATTTTCCATAGTTCTGAAATCCATATCTGATGAATCCACCCAATAACTAATAACCTTCTGGATATCAATAGTTCCTTCTGACATTAGAGCAAATATACAATAAAAGTAAGTTTGACTCCCAGGTTTTTTGTGTGGGTAACAACAGTCGAAGGGGAAATATAAACCGAAATCATCGAAAAATACCGCATCCCCGCCCCTGATTTTATCTGGTTCCGTGGCCTTTTATCATTTAATCACCATGTTTTATATAAGGCTCCTCGGCCTATAGGTCCCGGTAGGCCAGACCGAACATTATGCATGCACCCAGGCCGAAGGGAGTGCCTTCCCTGACCTCACGCTTGAAATAATAGTTCCGGTCACCTATGCAGGTCCCTGCGCAAACATTTTTCAGGGTCGTATAATCCCTGTCAAGATTGACCAGGCTGTACCGGAGAATCCCGTTATATGCCCGGTCAACCACCGGCCGGTAGATGGCCGCATTTATGAGGCCAATGTTGATTCCTCTCGCCAGTGCATACCCGAACATGGCCGTATAGGAACTTTCTCTCCAGTTGAAATCAATCCGGTTTTCCCGTATCCGGCAACCAGGCATAGCTATGAGTGCGAACAGGACGGAGAAGTTGATTTTGCCGTATTTAATCATGCTAGAGTACAATAAGTTTCTTCATTTTTATAATCCCGCGGTTCAGGATCCGGATGCAGTAAATCCCTGGCTTCGGATCCGGGAGACTGATCCTGAGGGATCCGTACGGGGGCATTTCAGCGGTTTGAATGACACGGCCGGTTAAATCGAGCACCTGGATGACCTGGCCTCTTCCCGGCTCAGGTATGGTCACCATGAATTCGCCCCGGCTGGGATTCGGATAAAGGTTTATTTCCACAGCTTCCGGAACCTGCACGAGATCCGCCAAGGTGGCGGTATCCAGGATCAGGATTTTCCCCGATGAAGGTTCCCCGGCCTCATAGAACCATTCCCTGGACTGGAGGGTGATGACCAGGCTCTCCTCCCCTTCCGCCTGTTCATCCGGTTCGGGTGTGAGGGTTACAATGGTTTCCGGCAGGCCCCGGGGGATCGTGAAAAAGCCGGTAAGCTGGTTATGGAGGTCCTGAAGCCCGGCTTCTCCGGAAAGAGTGAAGGACACTTCCAGGTCGTCATCCAGTGGCCCGGTCCGGCTCAGGAGTATTTTTGCCGGCCGCATGCCTTCCTCCACGGCAAAGGTGTCGAGGATTTCCATGATAACCGTGCAGGATTCGAAATCCGTCACGAACATAACCGCGCTGTCCGGTTCGGCGATTTCGTAACCGCCCGAGGGTTGAATGAGGAGGACCAGCTGTTCTTCGCCCTCAGCCATATTGTCCATGAAAGGCGCGACCGGCAACTTTACTGAATACTCTCCGTCCCTGAATTTAACCTGTTCGGGAAGCAGAACCGTGAAATCGAAGATCGAGGCCGTACCACCCAGCTCAAGGGGAACTGTAAGTGAGCCGTCCGGGATGGTCCTGGAGAATTCGAAAACCCCTGGTTTTCTCCCCTGTTCCGATGCAAAAGGCTGGACGGCCTTGATGTTCACCCCGGGCAAGCCGCTGGTTGTAAGGTCATCGTCCGTGAGCCGGATCCGGACGGCATGGGGATCAGCCGGTTCATATCCGTCTCCGGGCAGCAGGGCCATGATGAAAACCTTATCAGGTTCGGTAACGTGATCGTTGAGTGGACTAAAACTGAGGGTTGCCGTGGATTCTCCGTCAGCCAGGAGGATCCTTCCGGTGTAATCCTCCCTGAAATCCGAGTTTAGGCAGCTCCCCCCGGTGTGGTAATAAACCGTCAGCCCGCCGGTGGTTGCATCCCTGGTCAGGGTTAGGGTTCTCGAAGAGGCTGAGTTTTCTGCAATGAGGGTATCCGAGGCTTCCAGCCTCACGGCGGGAAGACAGCCGGAGGCTAAGGTTGTGGCCTCTGCTGCGGTGGACCAGCCGGTCTCATTCAAAGCAAGGCTGATGTCCCTCGCCTTGACCCTGTAGGAACAGGCTATCCCGGAAGGGATGCCTGCGTCGGTGTAAGAGGGACTGTTTTGCCATCCGCTGGAATGTCCCGGTCCGGAAACGCATTCGAACGCATATTCCACCTCCCCTGAATCGGCGGCGATTTTTGCCTCCATGCGGATGCTGTGGCAACCGGCTGCCTGCGGTGGATCATGGAACTGCATCGGGTCGGGATAGGGAGCCTGGAAATCGCTGTCCACTGCCGAGTAAAGTCCCCATGCCTTGACGGCACCCGGATTCGCTGGCCAGTCCCATATCCTCACATATCCGTTCTTTTCCTCATAGACCAGTTCGGAATAGGGATAGGCGAAGCCCGTCATCTTCACCCCGGCGAAGGAAGCCTGTGCGTCCTCCACCTTGAAGAGCGGCTGCTCGGTTTCCTCCTTCTGCTGGGCGTAGATCCATGCCCCTAACAGTTCCGTGGCCCCGCCTTTTTTCGTATTGATCTTGATCTGCGCCTTTTCGGTTTTCAGTCCCAGTATCCAAACCGTCGCCCCGTTGCTGAGGATGTTGGTGACATCGCCCTGTTCGGTATTGATCTGTCGACCCCAGAAATGCTGATCCGGATTTTCGAGGACGATTCGTGAAACATAATCCTCTATGAACAGGTCCCCCGACCCGTAGCCGGTGACGTCTATCCCGGTGACGCTGCTGATCACGAGGGCACGGCTGGCCCGGTGTTCGATGGTCACATAATTGTAGATCCCGTCAAGCCGTTCGAAGATCACGGCTGGGGCGTCCCCCTCGTCGAAAATGAATTTCCCCGAACCGGTAAGCCTGGCCTCGCAGCCGATGATCCGTTCGACCGAACCGCGGATGTATACCGTCCCGTTGATCCGGTACTGGGCCGAGCTGCCCAAAATTGCAGGCAGGTAAACGGTTTTGGCACCGGGCTGGTCGATGGCATCCTGCAGGGCCTGCGTACAGTCCACGTTATTGTCCCCCACCGCCCCGAAATCGGTGATGTTCACCCAGTCTGCCGTATCGCCCCAGGCAATCTCCGGGGTTTCCTTTACGGGAAGGTTGAGGGACCTTCCCGTTGACGGGAACATGGAGTTTACCCCGTCCGAAGTATATTCCCAGATGGTTGTCTCCTTTGAACCGATCCCGTGGCCGGCATCGTTCTGTATGGTCATGCCGTAGTCCCCGGAGCTCAGGTTGCGGACGAACAGGACGCTCTTGTTGGTGATGCCGTTAGACCCGGACTCCCCTCCTTCTAGGACGGCATCCACCAGGGTCATCACGCCCTGGTTCAGGATTGCCTGAACGGAGTTGTTGCTTTTAAAATCCCGGATCGCGGAGACGACCCCTGAAGTTCCCCAGAAACCGGCAATGTTCTGGTTTTCCACCCTGATCTTTTCGAAAGTCATGGAATTGAAGGCCGCACTCATGACACCGTAATCGAACCCGTTCACATAAAGATCCTTAATATATCCAGGCCCGATCTCCCCGGTATAGGCCAGGTCAAGTCCCGCTACCCCCTGCCCGTCTTCCGAAACAATCCCGATGTGCCGCATGGTCCCCTGGTTGTTGCAGACAAACTGGATGCCGGCAGCGCCGGGATTTCCTGTCCCTGTGCTGACCGTAAGGTTGCGGATGGCATTCCGGAACCGCTGTGCCGGGGCGGTGCCCATCCAGATCACCCCTTTCCGGTTGTTGGGGTCCTGGAACCCGGGACAATCGTCTAGCAGCCTGATAATGGTACTGTCCCGGCTCTGGCCCTGAAGGATGACCCTTTTGTGGCAGGTTCCGCAGTCCGAGGTGGGGTGGTCCGTGGGACTGATCCGGATCGTCCCGGAAACATCGTAGATCCCGTTCGGGAAATAAACGATGTGGTTCGCATTTCCGGCAGCGGTCATGGCATCCAGGATGGCATCCAGGTCATCCAGCCCGTCACCGGGTATGGCCCCGTAATCGAGTACATTGTAGACACCTGCATCGGCCGGGAAAACAATGTTTACATCCTGTGCCACTGCAGTGGAATAAAGAAAAGGGATGGCGAAAAGTCCCCCTGTAAAAAACAGGCATCTGGAGAGAACGTATTTTAGCATGACATTCAATTCCTGGGGTTCAGCCTTCATGACAGGATCAATCGTCCCGTGACAGGATCAATAGCCCGGATTCTGAACCAGTTTTCTGTTCAGTATCAGCTGGTAGGCAGGGAGGGGCAATTTCTCCTGGTATTCCTGCAATCCCAGTATTTTTTCACAAAGGCCCATCCTCTTGGCATCAAAAAAACAATGGGTTTCGTAATAAAGTTCCTTTCGTCTTTCCCACCAGAGGAATTCCCAGAAATCATCCATGTTACTGAAATCCGCGGCCCTGTATATTTTATGAGGCTGTCCCTGGAAGGCGCGGTTGCGTACCTGCTCGATCAGGCTGAAGATCTCCGTGGCATTGGCATTGTAATCCTTTTTCGCCAGGGCTTCCGCCTTCAACAGGAGCATGTCTGCGAGCCGCAGCACCCACTGCGGGTAACTGTCGTAAACGAATCCATTGATAGCCCTTTTATCATACCCCAGCTTTCCAAGGTAAAGATCATCCCTTACAGGCGGGATGTAAATGCGGTTGATGTCCACATCCCTCCGGGTATCCCCGGCCTCGAAGGAGTTAAAAAATTCCCTGGTCGGCCTGTACCAGATCTGGGCGGGGACCGCCAGGGAGGCCGAATTGCTTCCGTCCTGCGGGTTGCCGTTGTTTGTAAAGTTGATCAGGAAGATTCCCTCCCTGCTGTCCTTGTTATCGACCATCATCAGATCGCCATAGAAAGGCTCCAGCTCATATTTTCCGCTGCCGATGACATCGCTTATCAGGTTGATGGCCCGGTCCAGGTCGTACAGGGGTTCGGGGGCCATCATCAGTACTTTTGCAAGAAGGGCCATGGCCGAATACCTGTCGGGCCTCGCCTCCCATTCACCCGGCCTCAGAACGCCGATGTTCGTCTCCGGCAGGTTTTCGATGCAATATTCCAGCTCATCGATAAGGAAGGCATAACATTCTTCCTCCGTGTTGCGCGGCGGGGATAGCTGGGCAGGCAGGTCCGTGATGAGCGGGATGCTTCCCCAGATCATGGTCATGATGTGGTAATGCAGGGCGCGCATGAACTTTGCTTCCGAAATGGCCGCGAGTTTCCTTGCAGGGTCCCGGAACGGCGTGATATCAATGAAAGCGAGAAAATTATTCGCCCTGGCAGCATGCGCCCAGAGTTCATTCCAGTGACCGTCAATGAACCCATTCTCAGGTGTGACCGATTTCTGCCAGTACTGGTTGGCCGCTGCATTGGCCGGTCCAGAGGTGCTGCCAGTGCCACTGGGGTCACCGTAATACTCCATTGTGAAATTAGTGATCCTCCACCAGGACCGTCCCCTGTAGACCATCACCAGGGCAGCTTCGGCATTGGCCTCCGACTCGAACAGTTTTTCGTCCACGATCGCATCGTAAGGAGTGAGACTCAGCTGGTCCTCAAAACAGGAGGCCAGAAAACTTGATAGCAGCAGGAAAAGGCTGCACTTAAAGAGGTAAGTTTTCATTTCTAAAAAATTATTTAGGTCATGTTGTTGAATTGACGTTCGTATCTTTTGCGATCAATAACCTGGATTCTGTTCCAGGTTTGGATTCAGGGTGAGATCGTAGCTGCTGTAAGGCAGAACTTCCTGGTATTCCTCCAGTCCCAGCATACTCTGGCAAAGGCCCATCCTTTTTGCATCAAAGAAACAGTGGGTTTCGTAGAACAATTCCTTTCTTCTTTCCCACCAGAGGAATTCCCAGAAATCATCCAGGCTTGCAAAATCTGCTGCCGAATATACCTTGTGGGCCTGTCCATGGAAGGCACGGTTGCGGACCTGCTCGACCAGGCTGAAGATCTCCGTTGCATTGGCATTGTAATCCTTTTTTGCCAGGGCTTCCGCCTTCAGCAGTAGTATGTCTGCCAGCCGGAGCACCCACTGGGGATAGCTGTCGCGGACGAATCCGTTAACGGCCCTCGGGTCGTATCCCAGTTTACCAAGGTAAAGATCATCCCGAACGGGCGGGATATAAATACGGTTGATGTTTACATCCCTTCGGGTATCACCATCCTCGAAAGAATCATAAAATTCCCTGGTCGGCCGGTACCAGATCTGGGCGGGAACGGCCAGGGATGCTGAATTGCTCCCGTCCTGGGGATTGTCGTTGTTGGTGAAATTGATCAGGAAGATGCCTTCCCTGCTGTCCTTATTATCGACCATCATCAGGTCACCGTAAAATCCCTCCAGTTCGTATTTTCCGCTTCCGATAACATCGTTGATAAGGGTAATTGCCCTGTCCAGGTCGTAGAGTTCACCCGGGGCCATCATCAATACCTTGGCCAGCAGTGCCTCAGCAGCATACTTGTCAGCCCTGGCTTCCCATTCCCCCGGCCTGAGCACGCCGATGTTGTTTTCCGGCAGATGCTGAATGGCAAATTCAAGTTCCCGGATGATGAAGGCATAGCATTCTTCTTTCGTATTCCTTGTCGGATGGAGCGGCACAGGGAAATCCGTTGCCAGCGGTATGCTGCCCCAGATCATGGTCATGTAATGAAAATACATGGCCCGCATGAATTTTGCTTCAGCCTGTGCAGCCAGTTTCCTGGCCGGATCACGAAATTCCGTGTCTTTCGCAAGGGCAAGGAAGTTATTCGACCGGGATGCGTGGTCCCATAGTTCTGAATACTGGCTCTGGATGACGTCATTCTGCGGATTAATAGATTTCTGCCAGAAGGCATTCGGCGCAGCCCTTGACGGTCCCGATGTACTGCCTGTGCCGGATGGATCCCCGTAGTATTCCCAGGAAAAGTTCCATATCCGCCACCAGCTTCGTCCCCGGTAAACCATCACCAGGGCAGCCTCGGCATTCTCTTCGGTCTTGAACAGTTCCGTATCAAGAAGCGCGTTATAGGGAGCCAGGTCAAGCTGATCCTCGAAGCAGGTAACCGTCATTAGAATAAGAAACAGTAAGGTGCATAACCTGATTGTCATAACCCTGTAGTTGATCTTATTAATATCCATTTCGTTGGTGTTTTACATCGTTCATAAAACATTCTAGAAATTCAGCCTGACCCCGGCGACAAATAATCTTGCCTGTGGAACACCTCCCATGTCGATTCCCTGGCTTCCATTCGTGGCTATTTCCGGGTCGTACATGCTGTAGTTGGTAATGGTGAGCAGGTTTTCCCCGGTGACGTAAACATGGGCCGAGCTCATTCCCAGGCGGGACATTGCCCTCTGGGGTATCCTGTAACTGAGGGTAATGTATTTGAGACGGACGAAAGAACCGTCCTCAATGAAACGCGTCGAGGGGGTATCGCTGTTGGCATTGGGATCGACTACGGTGGCGCGGGGTACGTTGGTAATGTCCCCGGGGTTTCTCCAGCGGTCCAGCACGACAGAGGAATAATTAAAAAAGTGATCCATCCGTTCAATCTCCCTCCGGGTAAGGGAATAGATATCATTGCCGTAGGTTCCCTGGAAGAAGACCGAGAGGTTCCAGTTCTTATAGGTAAAGGTATTTTCAAAACCGAAATAGAAATCGGGATTCGGATTTCCGATGATCACACGGTCATCTGAAGTGATGATTTTATATGGATTCCCGTTGATGTCCAACAGGATATTCCCGACGGAATCGGTTTGAAAACCGTTCATATTCTTGAAGATCACATCCCCGGCGGATGTCCCGATGTACTGGTATGGCTGTATAGTCCCATCGGGAAGCGTGACGTTCCTGCTGTCCACAGATTCCTGGTCCGGGAAAACCCCTTCCATCACGTATCCGTAATGCGAATCGATCGGGTAACCTACCCGGACAATGTTCTGTTCGCCGCTGAACTGGTCATCGAGCCCGCCCAGGTCGGCCACCTTGTTCCTGTCTGCCGACAGGGTAAGGGTTGTGGACCAGGAGAAGTTACTTTTACTGATGTTGAATGTGGTCAGCTGAAAGTCCAATCCCTTTACATTAACCCTGCCAAGATTCAGGTAGCCTGCGGTATATCCGGTATGAGGGGGAAGATCAGCATTGTATAAAAGATTATAGGAATCCTTGTTGTATATATCGATGGTCGTTGTGATCCGGTTATTCCAGAGTCCCAGATCCAGTCCCAGGTTCTGTTCCACACTCTCCTCCCACTGCAGGTAAGGATTCGGTGCCCGGCCGGTATTCGGGGAGAAACCGGCGGCCAGGTCATCGTTGTTCCACATTCCATGCCCGGTAGCGCTCCAGAAACTGGCATAGAGGTAACTGCCGAACGCATCATTACCTGTTTTGCCATAGGTTAACCTGAGTTTCCCGTTGCTCAGGAATGCCAGCGGCTCCATGAAATTTTCCTCCGAAAACCTCCATGCAAGGGAGCCGGAAGGGAATACGCCCCAGCGGTTCTCAGGCCCGAACCGGGATGAACCGTCAGCTCGAAAATTTAACTGGAAAAAATACCTGCTGTTGTAATTATAGGTCAGCCTGCCCACGTAGGAAAGTTTCAGGTAGTCGCTCCTTCCTGACCCTGCAGTATAACCCACCGTCAGCCCTGGAAAATTCCTGTATTCAACATACACGTGGGGAATGGTATCGGTGGGGTAACCCCTTCTGCTTGCACTCATGCTATAGCTGTGGCTGCTCTCGGTAACAAAACCGGCAAGGGCTTCCAGGTTATGCTGCCCGAGGGACTTCTGGTAACTGAGGAAATGGTTCATATCCCATCCGAATCCCTCTGATGTGCTGGAAGAAGCAGATCCGCTGGCCTGACGGCCCACATCCGTATGGTACCTGGACCGGTAACTGGAACTCTTGGAAAGGGAGATCTGGGACATCAGGTCGAACCGGTAGCTTAGTCCCGGCAAAAACTCGTACACCAGGCCATATTTGGCAACAAGCCGTGTATTGTAACCTCTTCCGTAGGATCCATTGATGTTAGCAGGCGGTATGTCAACATTTGGCTGGAAGGGATTCACAAAGTAACCCCCGTTCCTTTCGTCGTATTTTGGTATGAGCTCATAGGTGTTCAGGGCAGTCAGGATGGTTGCCCCGTTCCAGGCAAATTCACCCTCGGTGACGGTCCGCCGTGAAGTTCTTGTAACGGCAAGATCCGTCATCATGCTCAGTTTGTCCGACAGCTTGTAGTCCAGGTTTGACCGGAAGGTAAAGCGCTGGTATTCGGTCGGCTTCAGGTAACCTTCCTCGGACAGGTAACCTGCTGAGACATTGTAGGCGAATTTTTCCTGCCCTCCGGCAAAGGCAAGCGAGGCATTATGCCGCATGGCCACCCTGAAGATCTCATCCTGCCAGTCGTTATGAACCAGGTTGTTGGTGTCGATCATTCCCCCCAGGGGGTCGAGGGCGGAACGGTACTGGTCCCCCAGCATGGAAGAAATATCGGTTTCCCTGCCAAGTTCCCTGATCAGGTCAAGGGATTGTTCCGAATTCAGCACCCCGAGTTTCTCGGGCGGGAATATCCAGGTTGCGCTGTAATTGGCATTCACCCGCGTCTTTCCGGCCTCGCCCCTGCGCGTTGTGATGAGAATGACCCCGTTTGCACCAGCACTTCCGTAAATCGCTGCTGAGGCCGCATCTTTCAGAACGCTGAAGGAGAGCACGTCGTTGAAATCGACCGAACCCATCGGTACACCCGGTACCCCGTCGACAACGATAAGGGGACTGTTACCGGCCGAGATGGAGCTGCGCCCGCGGATCAGCAACGATGGATCGCTTCCCGGCTGGCCCGAGTTGGATTTTACATACACCCCTGCGGCGCGGCCCTTCAGGGCCTCTCCGGCAGATACGATCGGAATGGTTTCCAGGTCGTCGGATTTGACGACCGAGACAGCCCCGGAAAGATCGATTTTCTTCTGCGTACCGTATCCGATCACGACAATCTCATCGAGTGCCTGGACGCTTGTCTGCATGGTCACATCCAGACGGGTCTGGTTGCCCACCATCAGGTCCTTCTCGTGGTACCCGACATAGCTGAAGCGAAGGACTGAATTCTGGTCCTGTACGACGATGGTATAATTCCCGTCGACATCCGTAATGGTCCCGCTCGTTGTACCCTGCAGAACGACGTTTACGCCGATCAGGGCTTCCGCGGTTTCGGCATCCGTAACCTTTCCGGTTACCGTCATCTGGCCGTACAGGAAAACGGAACCTGATGCCAGGGTTAGCAGCAGGGTGATTACCTTTTTAAATATGACTGTGTAGTTCATTATTTTAGTTTTATCAGGTTTCTGTTAAATGGATCTAAAAACCTACGGAAATTCCACCCCCGAGATAACGGGTAGAGGGAAAAGCGCCGTAATCGATGGAAAGGGGACCCATGGAACTGACCTCCGGGTCGTAACCCTTATAGCCTGTCAGGGTGAAAAGGTTCTGAGCCGTCAGGTATACCTTGCACTTTTTCATGCCGATTTTATCAATAAGTCCCGAAGGCAGATTATAACCGAGTGACAGGTATTTGAGCCTGAAAAAGGACCCTTTCTCGATGAACCGGTCCGATAGCTGAGTATTGATGGTGCCGATACTGGCGCGTGGGATCTCGTTGGATGTCCCCTCACCGGTCCAGCTGTTGAGGGCAGCGGCGGACTGGTTGATCCAGTCATTCAGACCCTCTGTCTGCATGCGGGTCAGGTTCAGCACATCCTGGCCGATCATCCCGTAGAAAAACAGGTTGATCTCGAAATTCCCAAGCTGGAAGGTGTTGTCGAACCCGATGATCATATGCGGGTTCGGATCACCCAGCACTACCCGGTCCTGTCCGTCTATGGCATTATCCCCGTTCTGGTCTTTATAACGGACATCCCCCGGCCCTGCTCCGGGCAGGGAAGCGTTGTTGTCCACTTCCCCCTGGTTCTGGAAGATCCCTTCCGTTTCGTATCCCCATAAGGCGTAAACCGGCTCTCCCGGTTTGATCACGTTTGAATGGCCGCCGTATCCGACCTCAAGGCAGGAATAGGATCCATCCACCTTTTCCACCTGGTTATTCAGGCTGGTAAAATTAAGCTGGGTCGACCATTTGAAGTTTTCCTTCAAGATGTTGAGGGTATTCAGCCCGATTTCCAGTCCCCCTGCCTTGTATTCACCTGAATTCCTGTAGGTTGAATCCGAAAGGTCCGGCATGATCACATCCACGGTGCGGCGGGAATAATAAGCGGCCGATACGCTGACCCGGTCCTTTACCAGGCCGAGGTCAATTCCCGCTTCCATCTCGCTGCTGCTTTCCCACCGCTGGTTCTGCAGGTTCAGGATGGAAAAACCGATGCCCGGGAAAAGTGCCTCCACGTAATCTTCATCGGGATTGAAACCGCTTAGGGGACTTTTCCAGTAATACGGGTAGATTCTGCCGGAAAAATTCCCTCCGTCATTGCCGGCCATCCCGTACGATGCATGCAGGGTCAGGTTGGTAATTGCATCCGCTCCGTCAAGAAAACCTTCCCTCGCCATATTCCATGCGAGATTGGCACCCAGGAAAGTGCCCCAGGTGGGTTTCTTACTGATTTCCCACACCTCAGGGTCCAGGAAGTCGCTGATCACTTCGAGGTCGCTGGAGAACCTCGAGCTGCCGTCTCCCCTGACATTCAACCCGATAAAATATTTTTCATCGTAATTATAATCCACTGCTGCCAGCCAGGATTTTGTACTGAATTTATTCACATTGGAATTGACAAAGCTGATCGTCGGGGTCCCGCTGACCAGCTTGATGTCGTCATTGGTATAGTCCACCCCGATGGCTTCATTAAAGCCGTTGTTGCTTCCGAACCATCCTCCTCCCGCCATGAGAGATATATTGTGATCGGAGAAGGACCGGTCGTAACTGAGATAACCCTTGGCATCCCAGAGGTATTTTTCCTGGCCCGCCTCATAGGCAAGTCCCCGATTAACCCTTCCGATGTATACCTTGGTTGTGGAAAGGAACAGGTTGCGCCGGTTAAGTCCGATGTTGGTTGAGCCGACCACATGCAGTTTCAGTCCCTCCACAATCCAGTAACTGCCTGCAAACCTCAGCAGCACAGAGGTCCGGTTTATTTCATCGAACACGCCGTTGGCATTGGCCCCGACGTTATTGATCTGCGGCCTGATGGGATTGATAAAATAGCCTCCGGATTCAATCTGCTGTGCATCCTGCATCGGCAGGAAAGGCGGAGTGGCAAGTGCGGAAAGGATTACCCCCCCTCCCTGAGCCGAGGAATCGGTATTAACGGGTATTTGCCTGGATTTACTCAGGTAAAACCCGGTGCTGAAATCAAGGCGCTCTCCTATTTTTTTATTCAGGTTGAAGGCAAGGGTCATCCTCGAAAAAGAGGATGGATCGACGACACCCTCGTTTTTCTGCCAGGAACCTGCGATCCTGAACATGGTCTTATCGGTCCCCCCGCTGAAGGCAAGGGAGTAATTCTGCTGGAAGACATTCTGGAAAAGTTCGTCCTGCCAGTCCATATTTTTCAGATCACCGGTGTTGATATTGACCCCGGAAACATGGTCTGATGGTCCCCAGAATACGCTTTTGTCACCGGGAGTAGCTGCAAAAGGCGCATTCAGTTCCTGCATCAGGTCGAAAGCCTGCTGGCCGTTCAGTAATTCCTGGAACTTTGGAGGTGTGGCCATGCCCCAGGAAGCATTGAATTCAACGGCATTGCTCATCAGCCCTCCCGCTTTGGTTGTTATCAGAACGAGGCCATTTGAGCCTTTGCTCCCGTACAATGCAGCAGTTGAAAGGTCCTTCACGATCCGGATGCTCTCGATGTCCATATAATTGAGATCCTGGGTGGTAAGGGTAGGAACACCATCCACCAGGATGACAGGGTCATGGTTGAAGAGATAAGTGTTCAGTCCCCTTATACTCACAAACGTGCCCTCTCCCGGGGCACCCGATAAGGAGGAAACCTGAACTCCCGGTACCCTGCCCTGCAGGGCCTCCAACGGATCCTCGGCAAGTATGGATTCGTGTCCGGAGGTTTCAAAACTCCCGCTTTTCTCCCTCAGGCGGTCCAGCAAAACATTTCCGCCCGCATAGGGAATAAGATCAGCGTCCAGGGTGACGGATGGATTCGCAGTTTTGCCTTCAGGTACCTCCTCCTGATCCTGCGAATGGAGAGGTAAATTCATCATAAGCAGGATACTGCCTACCATAGCAAACCAGGCTTTCCGGTTGCACAGAAAAGCCGGCAAAATGGTTAATCTTTTCATAGTTGGTTAATAAAGGTTGAAGTAAAATTCAGAAAAAAAAAGAACATAATCCATAAGCTATTAATAAATAGATAGTTATTGGAACATATGAGCACAAAAATGGATCATTAGTGTAGGAGAATTTTTGTATCTTGCCCCGGATCCATTCTTATCAGACCATGGCCCTATCGCTGAAGTTAAGGACATTCTTGCTGGTCGTGTTTACGCTTCTGACCTGCTGGCAGGTCCGGGGACAGAACATTACATTTTACCACCTGACGGCGGACCAGGGGATGTCGGATAACAGGATCAACTGCGCCCTGCAGGACTACAGGGGATTTCTCTGGTTCGGTGCCAACCCGGGACTGAACCGTTACGATGGTACAAATATCGTCGTTTACGGTCCCACTGAAAATGATTCGGTGAACCTGGCAAACCAGTTCATCTGCGCCCTCTACGAAGACCGCGACAGCCTTTTATGGGCGATCAGTGATTCCGGGCTTTTCCGGTACAACCGGATGCTGGATGTTTTCGCTCATATTGCTGTCCTGTATGCCCATGGGGAAGATACCCGCTTTATGCAGGTGGGATCGATCACAGAGGATGAGGACGGCAACATCTGGTTCGGCAATCAGTTCGGTGGCATTTATCGTTTCAGCAAAGGCAGTGAAACGCTGCGGTTCTACCCCGAGCCCACGCAAAGCATAAGCTGTCTTTATACTGACCGGTCCGGGCATCTTTGGGCGGGAACATTCGGCAGCGAGATCTACCTTTTCGATAAAACCCTGGACAGATACAGGCTGTATCATAAATTCAGCGCCAACATCGAGGATATCCCCGAAAATTACATCTGGAACATTTTTGAGAACCCGGAGGGGAAGATGATCGTCGGTACTTCATACGGGATCTACAGCCTGGATCCTGAATCCGGTAAAATCAGCAACCTTCCCTTTCTGCCCGAAACCCTCAGCAGTTTCCGGAACAATGAAATCAGGTACGTTTACGAGGAATCCCCCGAAAAAATATGGATAGGCACCTGGGGAAAGGGACTTTACCGGTACGATCCCCTGACCGGCAGGACGGAAAATTTCCAGGTGGAGCCATGGAGGACTTACAGCCTCAGCAACAATGACGTCAACTTCATTTTCAAGGACCGCAGCGGGGTGCTCTGGATCGGCACGCAGGACGGCCTGAACATCCTGGATCCCGCGAAGAGCCTGTTCCGGAAGTACCAGAACAATCCGAACGATCCCGCCAGCCTTCATTTTAATTTCATCACATCATTCTGTGAAGACAGGCAGGGTATGATCTGGGTAGGAACCTACGGGAACGGCATAAGCATTTTTAATCCCGTCACCGAAACCTTCACCCTCCTGAGAAGAGACTCGCATTCCTCCAACACATTGGTCAACAATGCGATCCGGGCCATTTGTGAAGATCCTTCGGGACATATGTGGATAGGAACAATGAAGGGACTGGACCGTTTTGATCCCCGGACCGGCCGGTTTCAACCCTACCCTTTTCGGAGCAGCGATTCTGCAGCCGTATCATCGAACGATATTCTCTGTGTAATCAATGGCACACAGAATGACCTCTGGGTTGGGACCTATGGGGGCGGGATCGAACGGGTGTATTTGCCGTCCCGTCCCGGTGAAACCATCCGATCTGTTAACTACCACCATCATCCTGATGACCCCAACAGCCTATCGAGCAACTATATACGCAGCCTTTGCCTGGATGCCTCCGGAAAGCTCTGGATCGGGACCCTTGGAGGCGGCGTTTCGCGGATGGACCCGGAAACCGGGAATTTCACCCGCCTGGAGCAAATGGCCACCAAACAATCCCGGCAGGTCAACACTTACATCAACTGCATAAAGGAAGTTTCCAGTGGAGACATCTGGATCGGGACATGGGAAGGAATTGTAGTATTCCATCCCGAATCGGGGGGAATAATAAGGTATACCGTTGAAGAGGGCCTGCCCGACAATAACATCAGTGAGATACAGGAAGATGATTCGGGCAATATCTGGGTAAGTACTTTTAAAGGCATTGTAAAGTTCGATCTCAACGAGCAGCGAGGCAGGCTGTTTACGGGTTACAACAAGGGGAACGGCCTTCAGGGCAGTAAATTCAACGTCAATGCCTCACTGAAAGCCAGCGACGGCAGCCTTTATTTCGGAGGAACGACCGGTTTTAACATCATCTACCCGGACCAGGTCCGGGCAAATACCCTGCCTCCCTCCGTTGTACTTACTTCCCTGCGGATCTTTAACGAACCTGTCTATCCCGGTGAGAGAATCAACGGGCGTATAATACTTGAAAAAACCATTTCTGAATCGGAAAGGATCACACTTACCCACAGGGATAGGATCGTCTCCATTGAATTTGCCGCCCTTTTCTTTTCGGAAACGGATAAGCTTACTTATCGGTATTTCCTTGAAGGTATTGACATGGACTGGGTTACGGTCGATTCTAAAAGATCCTTTGCCACCTACTCCAACCTCAAAAAGGGCGATTATTTATTTCGTGTACAGGCGGCCAACAGCGACGGCATCTGGAACGAAGCCGGTGCCAGTCTTAATATCAAAGTGCTTCCACCCGCATGGAATACCTGGTGGGCCATCATCATTTATGCACTCATTGTATCCCTGTTATTATTATTGGGCAGGAATTATTCCGTGGCACGCGCAAATCTCAAAAACGAATTGAAGTACGAGCAGATCGAGAGGGAAAAAGCCAATGAGCTGAACCAGATGAAACTCCGTTTTTTCACCAACATTTCCCATGAATTCAGGACTCCCCTCACCCTGATCGTCGGTCCCCTGGAGAAACTTGCGGAAATGATCGATCTGCCAGGCAAAGCAAAGGACCACATTCATGTGATCAATAAAAATGCCAGGCGGCTTCTCCACCTGCTCAACCAGCTCATGGATTTCCGGAAGATTGATACCGGGAATACTAAACTGAAAGCGGCTGAAAGTGATGTCGTTTCCTTTGTTGAAGAAATTAAATCGGCTTTTAATGATTTTGCCAGGGAGCACAGGATCCGTTATGAAATGATCAGCGACATGGACCAGCAATTGTTGTGGTTCGACCGGGATAAGCTGGAAATTGTTTTGTACAACCTGCTTTCTAATGCATTTAAGTTTACAAGCGACAGGGGAAAGGTCAGCATCCAGATTGATATCAGAAATGAAACCAAAAACAGGAAAATCATAAAACGGCGTTCCGGAAAATATTCCAGATCGGAGAAAGCCGAAATCATGGATAGACCCCACCTAAGGATCAGCGTGGAGGACAATGGAATAGGGATACCCAGGGAGAGGATCAATAAGATCTTCGACAGGTTCTACCAGGTGGAAAGCACCCATGCACTTCGGCAGACCTTGAAGGATACCGGGACTGGTATCGGCCTGTCCATCTCAAAGGAATTCATCGAGCTGCACCGGGGAATGATCACCGTGGAAAGTGAGCTTGGCAGGGGAACCGTCTTCAGTGTCTTTTTACCGCTTGGTTCCGAACACCTTGATGAATCGGAGAAGTCCACCGCTCCACCGGACAGTGTGTCGGAAGGGACGAGCATCGATGCGGTACTGCTTGCCGACGGACCGGAGAACGACTATCTTGAAAAGGAAAGATCCCTGTTGCAGGAACACAGCGCTTCCGGGACAAAGATCCTGGTAGTTGAAGATAATGATGATATAAGGAAATTCATCATCAGTTGCTTTGAAAGTGATTTCAGTGTTTATGAAACCGATAACGCCATCGAGGGATTCGACATTGCCATACAGGAAGTTCCGGATCTGATCATCAGCGACATACGCATGCCTGTAATGGACGGTCATGAATTCTGTTCAAAAATTAAATCGGACGTCAGAACGAGCCACATCCCGGTAATCCTGCTAACAGCTTATAATACCGAAGAAAACCAGATCCAGGGCTATGAAACGGGGGCCGATGCTTACATCACGAAACCTTTCAATGCCAGGCTTCTCAATGCACGCATCAGGAACCTTATCGAGATACGCCGCCAGCTTAAGAAGATATTCGGTTCCGAGCTCGATATCAATCCCAAAAGATTCACGCTGAACACCCTGGATGAGAAGTTCATCAAAAATGCCATAAGCATAGTCGAAGAAAGCATGGCAGATCCCGATTTCAGCGTGGTAAGCCTGGGCCGTAACCTGGGTATGAGCCGCACAAACCTGTTCCGGAAAATGAAAGCCCTGACCGACCAGTCCGCGAGCGAATTCATACGTACCATACGGATGAAAAAAGCGGCACAGGCCCTTCTCTCAGGCTACAATGTATCCCAGGCAATGTACGAAGTGGGGATTAACAGCCGCTCCTATTTCAACAAATGCTTCTACCAGCATTTCAAGATGACGCCCTCGGAATTCATCAAGGAGCATACGTACTAGCTATTGGCTTCGAGTTGCCGGAACTCCGGCCCATCTGAACATTTACGAACACATTTGCATCATTAAAGGAATGCCTGTTATGCCTAAAATCATCAATTTTACTTCCAGAGCCAAGATCCCAGACGTTTAGATAATATGACATTCAGTGACATTAATAAGAAGAGAAGGAGGAAAATTACACAGGCGGTCATCGTTGAAATTGCTCTATACCTGCTTATCATGGTCATTGTCGTAATCGTGATAAGCCTGTTACTCTGAAAGTACCGGTCACAATATTATGAAACACCCTCAATTATAAATCAAACCAGACCCGATCATGAAAACCTTTAAAAACCGACCGCCTTAACCGGCTTCACCGACTGATAATTGCTTATCAGCATATTGTTAATTTTAATTATAAAACACTGAATTATGAAAAAAATGTACAAGAAGTTTAAATTTATCTCACTGGGTCTCTCGGCAATCTTCCTGAGCTCTGCCGTCCTTGCCCAGCCGGCTGCTCCGACCGGTCTTACAGTTACGGCATATGGAACGGCAGAAATGCAGTTACGATGGGGACCAGCCGGTGATTCTTCCTTTGTGATCCAGGTATCCACCGACGATCTCACCTACATGTCAGTAGATACCGTTGCTAAAATGGATACCCTGGTGATCATTGGTGGGTTGGATGCCGGTATTGACCCCTATTACGTACAGGTATTCGAATTGAGTGCCCTCGGAAACGGAGATACCACTTCCGTAAGTGGAAAGACTACGAGTCCGAACCTGGAGGTCCATTTCCCGCTGAATGACCTTGACGGGGATACTGCCATCGTCGACGCGATCAGTGGCAGCAGGACAAAAGCCATGGGAACGGGACAGGTTACGATCTTGGATGCGGGAAGTTCAGGCCTCAGCATGCCGGCTGTCCATTTTGGCCAGGCTTCCCTTCCTCCGCTAAGTGTTTACGTCCCGATAACGGACATTGTAGCTGCAAGTGAAATGGCTGCTTCCCTGCTCGAAAGGTCAATTTCTTTCTGGCTTAAAAATGACGAACCTGACAGATGGGCTATCCCCCTCTCAATCGCTAAGCGCACAGGGATGACCATTGCCTTTAAGAATGACTCGATCTGGGCATTTACCAAACAGAGGGTGAATGCTGGAACCGGGAATAACTTCCATGCGCAGGGATTTGGAGTACCTTATACGAAAGGTTCCGGATGGGCCTATATTAATTATGTATACCATGAACCCTACACGTACCTCTATATCAATGGTAAGCTTGCCGGCTCCATGAAGGCTGCCGATCCGGTCTATCCCTTTGCTGAAGGTAAGAGTGGCTGGCCGTTCGTTGGGCCCTGGGGCTCCGGAGGGGATAAAGACTATGAAATTGGTGCACTGTATAATCCCTGTGTCGCCAATGTAGTATATCTGGGTGGAACTTATGACGCAAATGCCATCATGCAGAAATTTTTCGGATCCATGGCCGACCTGAAGTTTCACAATTTTGCCCTCTCCCCAGATTCAATCCAGGCAATGTTTGATGAAATGGCTGCTGACCTGAATCTCAAAGTTACTGCAAAGGGACCGGATAGATTGGCACTTGTATGGGACACGGTACCCGGAGCTAACAGCTACCAGATCCTTCAGGACGGCGCCATCATCGACACGCTTAAAATGCAGAAAGGACAGTACATCGCCGAAGGATTGACAGCTGAGACTGAATACAGCTTCGAGATCAATGCACTTGGTGCTGGACTGGCTTCCTTAGGCAATACCGCGACAGCCTCCACTCTTGCCATGGAGCTCATGGTACATCTGCCGCTGGATGCCCTCGTAAACGACAGCATCGAGAACATCGTTGATGGTACCATGGACCTGAAAGAAAGGGGTACCATTACTGCTGTTGATGCAGCAAGCACGGGACTTGGAGTTGGAGCTCTGAAATTCAACAGCTCTGAGCTGCCGCCGATTGTAAGTTATTTCAAGCTTTACAACACGGTAGATAAATTTGCAAACCAGGCACTGCTTGGCAGGACCGTGAACTTCTGGTTGAAAATGGAAAACGACCAGACGGCTGTTCCCTTCTCATTCGGAAAACGCCGTGGCGGCGGGATCCTGATCGAGAATGGCAAGGTACATGCCATGACTGGAGCAAGGGTTAATGGCAGTAACCAGTGGGCCGACAGCACGGGTGCCGATTATACTCCGGGGGACTGGTCCATGATCACCTACCAGTACGACTTCCCCGTCACAAGAGTTTACGTCAACGGCATTCTGGCCGATGAAAGCGACGGTCTGGGTTATTACGCCGCAGCCGATGACAGGAACTGGCCGACCCCTCTCGAAGACTACTGGGAAGCCAATCCATACGGCAGTGAAACAGGCTCTTCTGCACAGCTCGGTGCACAGGATGATCCCTTCTACCCGATGGTATATTACTGGAGGCTTCCGGGATGGGATCCTGGGTATACTTCCTATATTAAATGGGGACTGAATGGCATGATGGCCGATATGAGGATGTTCAATTACGCTGTATCTGCCGATGACCTCAAGGCAATGTTTGACAGCGTGGTTGTTGAACTGAATCTCAAAGTCACCGCAAAGGGACCTGAGAGACTGGCACTTGTGTGGGATAGTGTGCCCGGGGTCACCAGCTATGAGATACTGCAGGACGGTTCTGTGATCGAAACCCTGCATATCCAGGCCAAACAGTTCATCGCTGAAGGTCTGACCGCGCAAACGGAATACACCTTCCAGGTTAATCCGGTGGGTGCAGGCAAGGCTGCTTTGAAAAATATGGCCACAGCCACCACACTTGCAGAGGAAATGATGGTACGCCTCCCGCTTGATGAGCTAATAAATGACAGCATCGAGAATATCGTGGACGGTACCATGGACCTCAAGGAAAGGGGTACCATTACGGTTGTTGATGGGGCAAGCACGGGACTTGCACCTCATATTGGCGGAGTTGGGGCTCTCAGATTTACCAGCACAGAACTGCCGCCGATCGTAAGTTATTTCAAGCTTTATAACACTGTGTATGATTTTGCTAATCAAGCACTTCTGGGAAGGACCGTAAATTTCTGGCTGAAAATGGAGAATGACCAGACGGCCGTTCCCTTCTCCTTCGGGAAACGCCGTGGCGGCGGGATCCTGATCGAGAATGGCATGGTACATGCCATGACGGGAGCCAGGGTTAATGGCAGTAACCAGTGGGCCGACAGCACGGGTGCCGATTATACTCCCGGGGAATGGTCCATGATCACCTACCAGTATGATTTCCCGGTCACAAGAGTCTTCGTCAACGGCGTTCTGGCTGATGAAAGCGACGGCCTGGGTTATTATGCCGCAGCCGATGACAGGAACTGGCCGACACCGCTCGAGGATTACTGGGAAGCCAATGAATACGGAAACGAAAACGGATCTTCCGCACAGCTCGGAGCACAGGACGATCCCTTCTACCCGATGGTATATTACTGGAGGCTTCCGGGATGGGATCCTGGGTATACTTCCTACATTAAATGGGGACTGAATGGCATGATGGCCGATATGAGGATGTATAACTTCGCACTGACTGCGGATTCAATCATGAACCTTTACCATGAATATATGCCGCCCGATGCAGTCAGGGATGTTTCAGCGGAAAAAGTACAGGTATATCCGAACCCGGCTTCCGGTGTACTCTACATTAAGAATGCTGAAGGATCAGATATTTCGATATTTAACAGTGTGGGTCAGTTGGTTCTGAGTACCAGGCTTTACAGCGGTAATCAGGTCGACATCGCGGCACTTGATCCTGGCATCTACTTCCTGAGAGTTTCCAAAGACAAGGAAATCTCGACGGTAAGGTTCTCTATTATTAAATAACAGCCCTTTTTGGAAGAACCGGGACATTCCCGGTTCTTCCTTACTCATAGAAAGCCTTGCCCAACAACTGCGGAGGGCAGGGCTTTTTTTCTGACAATTCTCTAACCGGTACACCATTGGAAAACAGGATAAACATCCCCGGGAGGAACGTGGATCGTCCTGAAAAAGATTTTACTTGTTACAAATGAGATGATGCGTTTGATTTTCGGTCGAATCCCGAGGATAAACCTGTTGATAATACCTGGACTTCTGCTTGTCCTGGGTTCGTGTTCTGCTCCCGGAACTGATGAACATTCCTGGCTTATCCTGGACATGGTCCATCACAATCCCGGGGAATCCTATACGGCCACTTCCTTCACAAAGCCGGAAAAACTTGCCGATTACGGTTATACCGCTTGTGTGATCAATGATTTTAAATTCGTCCACTGCGCCATCACCTACGATTCTTTCGATCCCCGGATTTTTCCTGAAGGCAGCAGGGAAAGGGAATGGGTTATGGAAGCTGCATCGGAGCTGGAGACAAAGATCAGGGCCTGTCACAATGCGGGCATCAAAGCCTATTGTTTCATGGACATCATCGTTCTCCCGAAATCACTCGTGGAACTGTTCAGGGAGGATCTCTGCGACGAAAACGGAAACATTACATTCCAGAAACCGCTGACCGAGAAAGTACACCGCATCATGATCCGGGAGATCTTTCAACGCTTTCCTACCCTGGATGGGCTCGTGATCCGGACCGGAGAAACCTACCTGCACAATGTTCCCTACCATACCGGGAACAACCCCATCCTGAACGGTGCAAGCTGCCACGTCAGGCTATTAAATATCCTTAGGGAAGAAGCCTGTGAAAAGCTCAACAAGACGATCATTTACCGCACCTGGGATTTCGGTGATTTCCATGTAAAACCTGATTATTACCTGGAAGTAACCGACCAGGTTGAACCTCATAAAAATCTTTATTTCTCGATCAAACACACGGAAGGGGATTATCACCGCACCTTCCCTTTCAATCCCACCCTGGGCATTGGTAAACATAAGCAGATCGTAGAGGTGCAGTGCCAGCGTGAATACGAAGGCAAAGGTGCACATCCGGACTATGTTATAAAGGGAGTGCTGGACGGCTTTGAAGAATACAGGGTGAGCCCGCCCCCGGTGGGACTGAACGATCTGAAGGGCAACCCTAACTTCTGCGGCATCTGGTCCTGGTCCCGCGGCGGAGGATGGAAGGGCCCGTACATCAGCAATGAACTGTGGTGCGATCTGAATGCCTATATGATCAGCCACTGGGCTGCTTCACCGGAGACGCCTGAAAAGGAAATCTTTAAAACTTACACGGACAAACTAGGACTGTCCGAAGCCGATGCTGCCAGGTTCCGAAGGATCGCCCTCCTTTCTGCCGACGGGGTGGTGAGGGGACACAACAGCCTGATCCACCCGGTCAATGTCTGGTGGACGCGGGACCAGTTTTTCGGGGGACTCGACCTTCTTGCCGATGATTTCAGGTCCATCATCGAAATGGGCCAGACGGATGCCGTGATGGCGGAAAAAGACAGCTGTGTGGCAATCTGGAAAGAGATCTGCCGCCTTGCCTCCGAGGTCAGCAGCGGCGATGAGTCTTTCCGGTCCTGCCTGGTGGTCTCCTGCAAATACGGCCTCATTAAATATTCCATCGTGAGGGAAGCATGGAAGATTATGCTGAAAGGGATGGAGGGGGACATGAACGGCAACTACGAAAGCCCGCAGATTCTGGAGGCCATCCAGAACTATGAAGATTTATGGTTAGAATTCATGCGGCTGAAAGAGACCAACCCGGATTGCGCTACCCTTTATGAACCCTATTCCTTCTATTTTGAATACCCGGACTATCACCGTTCAGCAGGAATGGATTCTTCCGTTTACCAATATGAAAAATTGCTTGAAACCCACCTGAAATGATACGCTACGCCTTCCACAGAATGGCAGGCATCATCTTTCTCATTCCCTGTGCTTTAAGTTTGTTCCTGCTTGCATCCTGCCGTTTTTCAGAATCCGGTCTCACCTGGATCAGTCCCGCTGCAGAAAGGGATACCGCCTACGGCGTATTTGAGTACCAGAATACTTTCGCTATAATGGATCCCCCGGAAAAGCTGCTTATAAATGTCAGTGCAGACAACCGCTACAAGCTGTTTCTCAATGGTGAACAGCTGGGACAGGGTCCGGCCCGTGGCTGCCTTGATCACTGGTTCTATGAAAGCTATGAGATCGGATCCCTGTTGAAACCCGGGAAGAATGTGCTGAAGGCAATCGTCTGGAACGGGGGACGGGAAAGGCCCATGGCCCAGATCTCGGACCATACCGCCTTTTGCCTCTTTACTGCGGATGGTCCTGGCCGCCTCCTGAATACCGGTACCGGCAACTGGTCGGTCCGCCCGAACCGGGCCTACCACCCGGTCAATTTCGGCAATTCCGTGGCAGGAGGGTATTATGTTTGCGGACCGGGAGACAGCCTGGTCATGGAGGATTATCCGGATGAAGTCACCGGCCTTCCCGAGCCGGGGGAAGGATGGACCCAAGCGGTCAGCATTCCCGGGAAAGAGTCCAGGTGGAAGCTGGAAAAAAGAAACATTCCCCTGCCGGAGACCATCCCGGACCCCTCCCCTAACATTGTCCGGACCTCCGGAACATATTCCCCCGGGAACGATAACCACGTAATGCCACTGACCATACCCGCCCATCAAAAAGTCTCCATCCTGCTTGACCAGGGTTACCTTACGCTTGGTTATCCCGCCCTCAGGTTCAGCCGCGGTAAGGATTCAAGGGTAAGGATCACCTACGCCGAAGCACTTTTCGATGCGAATCATAACAAGGGGAACCGTGATGAAACCGAAGGAAAAGAGATCGAGGGATATTACGATGTCGTAATCCCGGATGGAAAGGAAAGCCGGATATTCACTCCCCTCTGGCTCAGGACTTACAGGTATGTACAGCTGGATGTTGAAACGTCCGCCGAGGAACTGGTGCTGGAAGACTTTTCGAATACATTCTCTGCTTATCCCCTGTCACGTGATGCCAGGTTTGAGAGCGATGACCCACGGCTTGTAGAAATCATGGAAACCGGCTGGCGTACCCTGCGCCTCTGCGCAGGAGAGACCTACTTCGACTGCCCATATTACGAACAGCTGCAATACGCAGGCGACACCCGCGTGCAGTCCCTGATCACCCTTTACCTGAGCAGTGACGACCGCCTGGTGCGCAATGCCATTGCACAGTTTCACCAGTCCCTTCAGCCCGAGGGGATCACCCTCAGCCGGTATCCGTCGCGCCAGGACCAGAAAATTCCACCTTTCTCCCTTTACTGGATCAGCATGATTTATGATTATTATATGCTCCGGGATGACGATGAATTCCTGGAACCTTTCCTGCCGGGGATTGAATCGGTCATCTCCTATTTCGAACAATACCTGGATGCCGGGGGACTATCCGGTCCCATGCCCCACGGGGACACCGTTGGCGGATTACCCGAATACTGGTACTTCGAGGACTGGTCCAGGGGATTCTCCCGGGGAATTCCCCAGGGTGTATACGACAACCGGTCCTCCGTGATCAGCCTTCACTTTGCCAATACCCTTTTACAGGCAGCCGCGGTGATGGAAGGATTCGAGAATCCATCCCTTGCAGCGGAATACCGCAATCTTGCAGGGAAGGTTAACCGTGCGGTAATGGAGCATTGTTATGACCCACAAAGGGGACTGATCGCCCAGACCCCGGATAAAAAGCTTTTCAGCCAGCATGCCAATATCCTGGGAGTGCTGTCAGGTGCCATTCCGAAAACGGGCCAGGCAGAACTCATGGAGCATGTACTCCATGATCCTGACCTGATCCAATGCTCCATGTATTTCCAGTTTTACCTGTTCCAGGCCATGGTTGAAGCGGGACTGGGGGACCGCTACCTCGAAAGCCTGGGGTTCTGGTACCGGTCGCTTGAAATGGGACTCACCACTTTCCCCGAGAAGGAACGAAGCAGCCGCTCCGATTGCCATGCATGGAATGCCAGTCCCTGTTATGATTTCCTTGCAACCGTGGCAGGCATCCGGCCGGCATCCCCCGGGTTCTGGACCGTACGGATAAGTCCCCATTTCGGCCACCTGTCCCGGATCAATGCGTCAATGCCCCATCCCAACGGATTTGTCAGGGTATTTCTCGAAAAAAATGCAGATGGAAAAATTACAGGTAAAATCCTGCTGCCTGATAATGTGAAGGGTAATTTAGAAATTAGCAATAAAAGTGTTAAGCTGGTGCCCGGAGAACAGGGTGTTATGCTTTAATTAACTGCATAAATTTAACTATGCAGATTATAATAAAACATGAAAGCCACATTTTATTTCATTCTGCTTATTTTGATTTGCCTGGCAAATACGGTACATTCCCAGTACCTGACTTACAAGATGAAGGATGAAGGAAATATGTGGAGTGTATTTCGCTACAGTGCAGAGAATTTAGGAGTAATATATGGAAATACATACCATATCATAATTCAGGGATATACCGTCTTGGAGGAAATGGCATACGAAAAATTATACCAGTGGATTCCGGAATATAATCAAACCGGTAACCTGATCGGGTTTTTGAGAGAGGACTGGCTGGAACGTAAAGTTTGGATGAGAACACTTGACGACAGGGAAGGATTGATGTATGATTTCAGTGTGGCAAAGGGAGACAGCGTCCATGTTTATAATCCGTTTGAAAAGTTTACCTATACATTTATTGTGAATGAAGTAAGGAGTGAAAATTTTAACGGTCATGATTATAAGATATGGATCTTCACCAATAGCTTGGATTACTGGATTGAAGAAATTGGAAGCGAATCGGGCTTGATATATTTAATGCCGGGAATGTGCGGTGGAGGGAGCAGACTGACCTGTTATACGGGCCGGTATGTGAATTATGTTAATCCGCGTTATAATACGTGTGAACCGGATACAGCTGTCATTGAACTCACAACCGGTTCCCTGGATACTGCTATTATACACCAGGCGTATGAATTCCAGTTTGAAAGTACGGATAGTACTGGCAGCCATCATGCTGCTTATCATGATTGCAGCGGGCACATGCCCGAGGGCTTATCACTGGTTGCAAAGACGGGCGTATTATCAGGGGTTCCCGAAGAAAGCGGGTCTTCCCGTTTAACGATCTGTGTTTCAAACCAATGGTTCTGGACTGATTGCCGTGAGTATTACCTGTATGTTGATCCAGGTGCCGAGGCGACAGACGAAACAGCATTATCACACAGCATATTGTATCCTAATCCTGTGGTACATATCCTCAAGGTGGATCCGTGCATGCTTCAGACTCCCTGCAATTTTGAAATTATCGACCTGCTTGGCATCGTCCGGGCAAAAGGTAGAATTGAAGGTTCGCAGGTTACAGAAATTGATGTCGGGGGACTGAAAACGGGCATTTATTATCTGAAGACCGGGAAATCTTCCCCTGAGTTATTTATAAGAAATTAATCCTCAGCATGCCTCACAATACGGATTAAAAATGTTGAAATCAATTCCAAATTAAAAAAAACACAAATGAAAAGACTGAGATTCTTCTCTTTATTAATCTTGTTCATAACCACTGCAGGCATTAACCTGAATTCCCAATCCCCCCTCCCACCGGATGAAAAATACGTAACCATAGGCGAAAACGGCCACCTTTACCTGAACGGGGAGCGGGTCCGGTTCTGGGGGGGTATCGGGAGTGTCCCGGGCGAAACCTATGCAGACAATGAAGCTATGGTGCAAAGGTTCAAGGACCTTGGATTCAACATGCACCGATACGGAAGGGCTCCCGAGCCCTATAACAAAGGCGACGGATCCTACACGGACAGGTACGATCATTTCCTGTATTGCTGTGCAAAGGCCGGCATCAAGGTCTGGTATACGGGAATTAACCGCATGGGGCCGCCTCCGCCCGAAGAGGTGAATATCATCGATGACCCGGAAACCGCGGAAGCCTGGAAAAGGGACGTAGTCAGGCTCGGCAGGGCGGCGAGAAATCTCGCCTGGGCATGGGATGACCGGATCCGTGCTTACCGGATCCGTGAAAAGATAAAGGTGCTCAACCACGTGAACCAGTGGACCGGCTACCGATATGCCGATGATCCCGTGTTTGCCGTTTTCGAACTGAGCAACGAGGAATGGTGGTTCCATAGGATGAAGAGGGGACAGTTCCTGGGACTCCCGGAATTTTTCCGCGAAGAGCTTTACCGAAAATGGAATGCTTTTCTTACCGCTAAATACAAGACCAACGAGGCATTGAAGGCAGCCTGGGTGGGCAACCTCCTGCCCGGAGAGGACCTTGCAAAACAGAACATCGTCATGCTCCCGCTGCTGGAGGACTTCCGCGATGACCAGGCCGCCACGCTGGGTGTTCAGACCGAGGCCGGCAGCATGGAACAGGCCTTTTCAAAGGACAATTTTAACGGGAAGAGGGGAGCCGATGTGATTGACTTCCTGCTCACCATCTGGATCGATTACAAGCAGAAGGAGGCCGACGCCGTGAAAAGCACAGGAAAGGCCGCGGGACTTGTTCCCCTGGTCTGGGATACAGGGATTGGTTTTGACCTGCCCACCCAGTACATGCAGCAGCATTCCGATGCCATTGCGCACGACAGTTACTGGAACGGGACTTTTCAGACGGACCCGCACCATAAGCGCTACCCATGGGTAAGCCAGCTCGAGGAACTGCCTAAGGTCGGCTGGGACGATCCCTGGCTGGAACATAACAAGATGGAGGGAAAACCATTCTTTACCTATGAAACCCAGATCATGAATCCGGCCAAATACCGGGCCGAATACCCCATGGAAATCGTAAAGCTGGCTTCCATTCAGAACTGGGACATAATCTGCTGGCATTACTGGGGACATCCGCTACCGGCAGAGGAGGAAAACCCTTACAGCAGAGCCCTGGATTACCCGGTTCGAAGCCATTATACCCAGGGTTACCACTACCAGTTTGATGAGGTCCAACAATCGGCCATGACCCTTGCAGGAGAAATCTTCAGGAATTTCCTCCTGAAGCCGGCTCCATCCCCCACTCATGTTACCATCGGAAGGCGGTCGCTGTACAGCTGGGAAATGAACGAATACGGGAAACTCGGTAGAATTTTCACGCCCACCGTGTACCGTTACGGCATGAGACTGCTGATCGATCCCTCACAGGAGAAGGACCGGGTGGAGGGACCCATAATTAAAAACCGGGGGGTCTACGAAGCCTGTCCCATAGAACCTACCGGGGAAATAAGCCATGATTGGCAAAAGGGACACCTGATCTTTGATTCACCGGGTACGGTCATGTACACAGGGTTCCTTGCCCAGTACGGAGGGGACCCTGAATTTTCAAATGGCATCCGGCTTTCAGATGTAATCATTCATAATCCTGAAGGCATCGCATACCCAGTGAAAGATGATGAAAAATACATTGAGTTCTGCATTGCCTCGGCTGACGGAAAAGACCTTGCACACACGGAAAAAGCTTATCTGTCCCTGGTCAGCACAAGTTTCAACAGCGGGTTCAGCATCGATGAACAGTCCCATGCGAGCCGGCCCTATACCCCAACCAGGGAATGGAACTGGGACTTGGACAATCTCAGCCTCGGTACCGCCCCGGTGCTTGTTGCCAGGGTTGGTGCGACCGTTCATGGGGAAGTCCTAGACGGGATGAAGTACCGCATGGTGGACTGGAATTTCAGGGAAATCAGGAAGGGTATCATCCGGAACGGGATCCTGGAGATCCCTGCAGATCTGCCCGTATTCCTGGTGGAATTAACAAGATAAATTCAGGATTGACTCATCAAAACTTAAAAAAAAAATGAAAATCAAAACATTAGGGATTGTCCTCATCGGTTTCTCCACACTCCAGCTTAATGAAAGCCTGGGCCGTACCTGGGTGGTTGACCAGAAGAATGCACTTTCCTCGGATGAGCAGGACAAAGGAAGCTTCGACAGGCCTTTCAAAACCATTTCCCGTGCGGCCGGACTGGCCGGACCCGGGGATTCGGTCTTCGTATTCTCGGGGATCTACCGTGAAAGGGTCGCCCCGGAGCGAGGCGGGCTGCCAGGCATGCCCGTCGTCTATATGGCATACCCGGGTGAGAATGTGATCATTAAAGGGTCCGAAATCTGGCCAAATAGCTGGAAACCGGAAGGTGACCATGAGAATGTCTACCAGAGTCCGCTTCCCCTGGAATCATTCGGCAATTACAATCCCTTCTGGGTACCCCTTGCCCGCATCCCGGGACGGCAGACCCTCGGACAGATCTTTATCGAAGGTGAGCGCATGGTACAGGTGGACAGCCTGGAAGACCTGGAACATCTGCCGGGGTCCTGGATGCTTTCGTATGACACCCTTTCGGTTCTGATCCATTACCCGGAAAAATTCACCCCCATCCCCGTTGCAAAGGCACTTATTGAATATTCGGTTCGGGATAAGATCTTTGCCCCGCATAAACGGGGAATGGGATACATAACGGTTGAGGGTTTCACGCTTGAACATTGTGCGAACCAGTTCCCCAGCGGGTTTTACAACCGCGGGCCCAACGGGCATCCCCAGGCCGGTGCGCTCAGCTGCCGTTCGGGACACCACTGGGTGATCCGGAAAAACACCATCCGCCTGGCCAAGAACCTGGCCATCGACTGCGGCTACGAGGGCAGCAAGGACCTGGAAGGGAACCAGCCCCGGCCACCCCGGGACAGCATCGGGTTCCACCTTATTGAATACAATACCCTTGTGGATAACGGCTGCGGCGGGATCGCCGGAGCGGGTGCCCAGAAGACCATCATCCGGTACAACCGGATCGAGCGGAACAACTACCTCGGGCATACAGCACCCGAAACCGGGGCCATCAAGGTGCACTGGTTTAACGACGGACTGGTGGAGGGAAACCTGATCCGGGACAATTACTGCCTTGGGATATGGTTTGACAACGGATGCCTCAATTCCAGAATATGCCGGAACGTGGTGCTGAACAATGCTACGCAGGGGATTTTCGTAGAACTCGCAGACGGACCCTGCCTGGTCGACCACAACGTGGTTGCCTATAATCAGGACGGCATTTACATGCATGATGCATCGGGGGCATCGGTATTCCATAACCTGATCTTCGTCAATACCCATTTTGGATTCTATGCAAGGATTGTAACGGAGCGTGGGACACGAAGAGGAGGTGAACGGAAACTCGTCGGCACGAGAGACCTTACCATCAAGAATAACATCTTCGTGGACAATTACAGGGGACATATCTGCCTGCCGCTCGATGACGGGGACCGGGTGAGAAACAATGTCTCGGATTACAACCTGTTCATCAACGGGACCCGCTGGCAGTGGGAAGGGCTCGGATTCAATTCCTTCACCATTGGCTCGAACGACAAGAGGGTCCCTGCAGATAAAATGGCCGCCGCCCTCGACAGTGCCCTGAGGGTGAGTGATTACCCGGATTCACTGATCCCGAACCTGGAACTTTGGAAAGACCAGCCCCTGGTCACCTTTGAGATGTGGAAGGCGCTCACAGGCAATGACCTTCACAGTTTTACCCCGGAGATCCATACCGGGAACATCGAGGCAGGGGCCATAGCCAAGGGAGCGATGAACCTGTCGACGGGGAACCTTTACTTCCAGTACCGGGAAGGCACACCTTTCCTGCCCTGGAAATGTCCCCCCATAGAGGGCTTGGATAAGGATTTTCTAGGATTGCCAATGGATAAAGAGCAGGTTTATCCAGGCCCGTTCCAGGAATACCAGCCGGAAGGCGGGAAAATATTCCTGGGAACCGGATTGTAAATGAGATGGATGGATAAACGATCAAAATATCCCGTTTGGATCAGCCTGATCGTTTCCCTGGGTGGTTTTCTGCTGGGTTTCCAGAGCGCCGTGATCGCCGGGGCAGTTCCCCTCTACCGGATAAGCCTGGGACTTGCGACCGGTTCGTTTCTGCTGGGTCTCTCTGTTTCAGCTCACACCCTGGGTGCTTTCGCAGGCAATCTGGTTGCAGGGCCCCTCAGCGACCGCTTCGGCCGGAAAAATATACTGTTCGCAGCTGCAATCCTTTATGGACTTTGCGCCCTGGGGTCTGCATTGGCTGGCATCGCAGGGATCTTCATATTTGCCAGAATCACAGGAGGGATTGCCATCGGATTCGCCATACTGATCGCCCCGGTCTACATAGCAGAGATCGCACCATCCTCCAGGCGGGGGTACCTGGTCTCCTTTAACCAGCTGAATATCGTCATCGGGATATCCCTCTCCTATTTTACCAACCTGCTGATCTATCATATGGTAGAGGATCCGGACATTGCCTGGCGCTGGATGCTGGGTGTCGGATTGATTCCCGCAGTTCTCTGGTTCATTCTGCTTTTCCTTATTCCGGAGAGTCCCAGATTGCTCTTCATGAAAGGAAAGGAAACGCAGGCAGGCAGTGTGCTTAACAGGATCGGTGGTCCCGCGCATGCCAGGAATGAAATCCACAGCATCAGGGAAAGCATGAAAAAATTCAAGGATAAGGTAAGCCTGGCCGAGGTATTTTCCAGCAGGATGAAATTCATACTCCTGATCGGATTCGGCCTGGCCTTTTTCCAGCAGATAAGCGGGATTAACAGCATCCTATATTACGCACCGATGATCTTTGAACTGGCCGGGGGAGGCAAATCGGCATCTCTCCTTCAGGCTGCGATGATCGGTCTGACAAATTTCACCCTGACCATCGCTGCCATGGCACTGATCGACCGGCTGGGAAGAAGACCCCTGCTCATCATCGGGTCCTCGGGAATAACCATCGCACTCATGCTGGCAGGAATGGCATTTGCAAATGCGACTTACAGCCTGGATGACACGAAAATCAGCAAGCTGGGACTAGAGGGACTTGTCGCCATTGAAGGCAGGACATATACGAGTGAGCTTGCCTTTTTCGAGGACATCCGGACGGCTGCCGGAGATGAGGTCTATGAACTTCAGCGCAATGCGATACTGAAAGAGGCGATCGATATGCATGCGGGAATCATCCTGTTTGCCCTGATCCTTTTCGTTGCTAGTTTTGCGATATCTTTGGGACCGGTATTATGGGTGATGCTCTCGGAGATCTTCCCGAACCGGCTCAGGGGATTGGCGATCACGGTTGTCGGGAGTTTCGGGGGACTCATAAGCTTTATCGTAGTGACGGTATTCCCGGTGGAGCTGGAACACTTCGGATCGTCTGTTACCTTTTTCCTCTTTGCCGGTTTCGGACTGATCAGCCTTCTGTTTATCCTGGCTTTTGTACCGGAAACCAAGGGAAAGTCACTTGAGGAACTCGAAAATATCCTCGTTAAAACAATTACACGATGATCATTGATCCCGAAAAACTGGAGAAGACAAAGGAGGCATTCGAATCTTTCTGGAAGCTGGAGAACAGGACCGCACTGGTATCCGTTAAAGCCTGGGCCGACCGGCAGGGATTCCATGATTACCTTTTGAGGATCAAACCGGATAAAAGGTACAGCGACCCCTTCCATCGGAAGGTGGATCCTGTCATCAATATCGATTACCAGATAAATACTTTCAAAAACAGGTATTTCGCGGGTGAAACGCTTCCCATTTTATCTTCCTATATTGGTCCCGGGATCAGTTCGGCATTTCTCGGGGCAGTTGTCGACCTTGGAGATCCGGATTCCACTACCTGGTTCCATGAAAACCTATCGGACTGGGAAAACTACAAAGTTCATTTCGATCCACGCAATATCTGGTACGGCATACAAATGAACCTTACCCGGGAAGTCTTTCGAACAGCCTCGGAGATGGGATGCCTGGCCGAACTTCCGGTTGATATCTATAATGGGATTGACAACCTGATGTTACTCAGGGGGTCTGAAAAACTGGCGACGGACCTGGTCCTGATTCCAGATACCATGAAGGAAGCCACTGTGAAGATAAGGAACTACTGGGATACCTGGATTGAAGATTTTTTTCAGATAGCAGAAGATTCCGGCCTGGGCAATGGTACCGGCTGGCTGAATCTCTGGGGACCCGGGCGGACCTTCACCCTTCAGAGTGATTACATGTCGCTTATCTCCACTGAAATGTACGAGGAATTTGTCCTGTCCGATGTCAGGCATATGTGCTCCAGGCTTGATCATAGCATGTTCCATTTTGATGGTCCCGACGAGGTGGTGCGCCATCTGCCCTTTCTACTGGGTATTCAAAACCTCGGGGGAATACAGTGGAACCCGAAAACTAACTGCGAGAACGTGCGGCACCTGCCGGTACTGAAAAAGATCCAGGAATCAGGCAAATGCCTTGTTCTGAACATCTCTTCCCATGAGATCGAACCTCTGCTGCAGGAATTATCCCCTGCAGGATTGCTGCTGAATGTTGATCCGTTTGATGAGCCCTGCGATACACTTGAGCAGGCCGACGCAATTGTCGACAGAATAAAACACTATTCCCGCTGATCATTTAACAGGGCTTTTTTATAATTTCAAAGGATCCGTACATATCCTCTAAATCTTCAAATCAATGATTAAAAAAGAAAAAGCATATCCATACCGGTTTTTAGCTGTTTACATATTGATAATAAGCCTGTTGACTTGTCTCATTTTTTCCTGTACTTCAAGGACAGGAAAGGATCTGCCCCCACCTAACATCCTCTGGATCACCGCTGAGGACATCAGTCCCTATCTGGGATGTTACGGTGATCCGAACGCCATCACACCGAACCTTGACAGACTGGCATCTGAAGGGGTGATCTATACCAATGCCTTTGCAAATGCACCGGTATGTGCACCTGCCAGGTCAACTATAATAACCGGGATGTATCCCCCGGGACTGGCGACCCAGCATATGCGAAGTACCAATGAGATCCCGGACTTCATCAGGTTATACCCTGGTTACCTCAGGGACGCTGGTTATTATTGCAGCAATAACAATAAAAAGGATTACAACCTGGTCGAAAAGGCCGATGAATGGAACGAATCCTCGAGGGAGGCGCACTGGAGGAACCGGAGGGCCGGGCAACCTTTTTTTGCCATCTTTAATATCGGGGTCTGCCATGAGAGCTGCATCCACCAGGCGGATCCAAACCTGGTCCACGATCCTGCAAAAATGATTCTGCCGCCCTATCACCCGGATCTTCCGGAAATCAGGCATGACTGGGCCCAGTTCTATGACCGGATCACGAAGATGGACACCCTTGCGGGAAAACTTCTTGAGGAACTTGAAAAAGCAGGCCTGGCGGACAGCACCATCGTCATATTTTACGGCGACCATGGTGGCATTCTCGGGCGCAGCAAGCGCTTCATGTATGAGACAGGGCTGAGAGTACCCCTGATCGTTCGCGTACCGGACACCTACAAGCAACTTATGCCTGGACCGAAAGGATCCTCTGTCGACCGGATGGTAAGTTTTGTGGACCTGGCCCCCACCCTTCTGAACATGGCCGGGATCCCGATACCGGATTATATGCAGGGTCATCCCTTTCTGGGACCGGATCAGCCTGAAGAATTACCCTACGTATATACTTTCCGCGGAAGAATGGATGAACGCTACGATTTTTGCCGGGGCACGTTCAGCGAGGACTTTCATTACATCGCAAACTATATGCCGCAACGGATCTATGCACAGCACGTTGAGTACCTCTGGCATGCTCCTTCCATGAGAGCATGGGAAAAGACCTTTCTGGCCGGTGAATGCAATACGGAACAAAGCCGTTTTTTCCGGTCGAAGCCCTTCGAGGAACTGTATGACAGGAATGCGGATCCCTGGGAAGTAATGAACCTGGCCGCCGATCCGGCCTATGGGGAAGTGCTGCAGGAACTGAGGCAGGCGACCCTCGACTGGCAATTATCCATACGAGATTCCGGGTTCATCCCTGAAGGCCTGATGCGCAGGATTGCGAAGGACAGAACAATTTACAGTTATGTGCAGTCGGAGGAATACCCGCTGGAAAAAATACAGGAACTTGCTTTCCTTGCCATCCAGGGGGATCCTGAAAATATCCCTGCCCTGAAATCTGGGTTTGAAAACACCCATCCCGTCATGAGGTACTGGGCAGCCATGGGTGCCGTAATCCTGGGTGACAAGGCTGGAAATCTGATCCCGCAGCTGGAGACAGCCCTGGAAGATGAGGTCCCTGAGGTCCGGATCGCTGCTGCAGAAGCAATCTACGGTCTTGGGAAAACCGGTCCAGCACTGGCAACCCTGGAAGAAATGCTCGGCCAGGAAACACCCGAAACCGTCCTGATGACCATTAACGTCATACAATCCATGGGTCGCAATGCGCTCCCCAGCCTCGAAGATGCGCTGGCCGAGGTTAAACAGGTCAATAAAAACAATTATGTACAGAGGGCGGTAACCTATGCCCTGGAAACCACTAAACCCCGAATCTAGAGTTTGCTCTGAGCTTCGATGATCACATTCATCTTACCGGTTTCGAAGCGGTGCAGTTATTCGGTCAGGGTGCCGATGCAGGCGCGGTCGGTTTTGCTGAAGTTATCCGACTCCACGGAGTTCTTCCCATTTACGGAAACACCGGCTCTGCTGCTGTAGTTGATGTTATTCCCGGAAACGGTCCCCCAGGTTACCTCACGCAGGACAATCCCGTGTCCCACCTGCCAGGAGAAAATATTCCCGGTGATGTTTATTTCATGGGAATTTTCCACAACGACAGCATCGGCATGGCTCTGGAAGGTGCGGCAGCCGCTGATCAATATGCTGTTGCTGGTATTGTGCAGGCGGATGGAGGTTTCGCGGGACTGGTGCACCTCGCATCCGATGATGTTGACAACGAGGCTGCGGTTCACATCTATCCCCTTTCCTCCCCCGTAAATGATGCAATGGCTGACCAGGTTCGGAATCCAGTCCCTTCAGGGTAACATTACTTCCTAGACGGATCTTCTCTTTCAGCAGGTACTCACCGGTCTGCAGTTCAATGCTGCCGCCCCCTGCCCCGAAGGAATGAATGGCATTCCGGATCGCTTCATCGGCGCTCTCTGTTCTTCCGATGGTTTTGCCCGAAATTTCATCCTGTAGGCAATACCCTCCCTTCTCCGAAAGGTAGAGCAGGTAATTTTCCGAAGAGGGAGTTGGACTGCAGGATGAAAGGCCGGACAAACAGAGGGCCGCAATCGTAATTTGCAATGAGCCTGATTTTATCATATTAGAATGAAAAGTAGATTCGGGATGGTTTTCATTTTCAGTTTGCTAACAAATTTGCACCATCCGGGTAATAATTCTGGTACAAATTGAAAGATTTCACCACATGTAATAAGCTTGTTTTTACGTATTTTACACTTTTAACACAATCATGACGCAAATGAATTTGATAGCAATTATCCTGGCCTTGGCATTTTTATCCTGCGATCCAGAGATCGCCGTCACAACAATCACTGAAAATACAGACGGTACCTGGACAATGACCATGGGCAATGCCAGCCTAACCATCAATCCCAGCGACGGGGCAAAGGATATATCACTGAAGATTAACGGTACGGAATTCCTTACCGGGAAAGAAGTAAGGAAACAGTATTACGGCAGTTCCCTGTGGCTGGCACCGCAAAAAAAATACTGGCCGCAACCGGATCCGCTCGACTACGGAAATTATAAGGTTGAGAAAACCAACCACGGGCTGATCTTTAAAAGCGAGATGGACAGTAAGACCGGGTTCGGGTATACAAAATGCATTTTCCCAGATCCCGCGGACAAATCTTTCATACACCGCTATTCCATCCGGAATATTTCAGATACGTTAAAAAGCTTTGCCGCCTGGGAAGTCACCCGGCATCCTAAAACGGGACTCTCTGTGTTTCCCGAGGGTGACAGCACAGTCCCCGGAACCCGTTACCTTGACCCTTCCATTCCCATGTTGAAAAGCGATGGTATGGTATGGCACAGCTACGATCCTTCACAAAAAAATCACCTCGGAAAGGGTTCCAAGGCCAATTTTGACGTAAAAAACGGGTGGGTTGCCTACATCCTCGGCAAACACGCGCTGGTTAAGATCTTCCCCGATGTGTCCCCGGCCAGAATGGTACCCGGCGAACTGGATGTGGAGATCTACGTGGACCGGCAGTATGACTACATCGAAATTGAGACCTTGAGCGAATTGGTGGAACTGGCACCGGGAGAAAGCTTTGACTGGCAGGTGGAATGGAAGATGCTGGAGATCCCGGAAAGTCTGGAAATCCGACCCGGAAATAAGAAGCTCGCAGGTTTTATTAAAAAGAACATCCGGTGAGGGTACAATCAAACATTTATATGCTGACCATTCTGTTCTGCCTCGGCGCAGGATGTGCCCGGCAAACCATCAAAATTGATATCTGGTACGGGGACCACCAGACATTCGGTGTTCCCGGTAATCCACAGCGTGCTGTAAACATCCTCGGCAATGCTTCAGGAGAATACCCGCTTTCCAGGCTTGAATATTCCCTGAACGGCCAGGATTTCAAACCACTTTCAACCGGTCCGGACGGCAGGAGGCTTGCCAGGAAAGGAGACTTTAATTTGGAACTCTACCGCCATAAGCTGCTGGAAGGCAGGAACCGTTTATTCATCCGGGCCGTTGACTCGCTCGGGAATACCTCCGAAAAGGAAATTAAGATCAGCTACACCTCCGATCGGGTCTGGCCCCTTCCCTGCTATGTTGACTGGGCAGGCCCGGAACCTTCCGGGAGTCCTGCGGGAATTGTCCAGGACCGGGTATGCATCGTTGACGGCAAGTGGAGGCTGGAAGATGGCAGGATCCGTACGGCAGAATCCTATTACGACAGGGTGCTGGCATTAGGAGATTCCACTTGGACGGATTACGAAGTCCGAACCAGCGTGATCTTTTACGATCATGCGGACCCACTGCCCGGTCCTCCCACCTTCGGTGTTGCCCATGCCGCCATCGCCTTGCGGTGGCCGGGACATAACCCGGACGGGAAACAGCCCAATGTAAAATGGTATCCGCTCGGTGCCACCTGTGAATTTCAGTTGTCCGGGGGACTCGACAGCTGCCGCTGGAGGATCCTTTATGGCGGAGGCGCCAAAACGGAGGATCTCAGCTCAAACCGAAAGATCGAGCTGGGCAGGCTATATTATATGGCTGCAAGGGTGGAATCGCTGGCTGGAAGCAGAACCCGGTATTCCGCAAAGCTATGGGCAAACGGACAACCCGAACCGGATGAATGGGATTTGACCGGAATAAAGGACCCGGAAGATATGCAGGGAGGATCTGCCCTGCTCCTGTCCCACAACACTGACGTCAGCTTCGGTAAGGTGACAATCACACCGGTTCCTGCACCATAAACCCGTATTTTAAATCCATCAATACTATAATCATGAGACTGACCACATTATTGATTTTCATTGCCCTGTTGTCCGTTAGCTGCGGACCGGGCAGGGATTCCTCCGGGAATTTTGAAGTCTTCCGGGTGAACGGGAAGTTTGCCGTAAGGGATGCGGTTTCCGGAAGGCGTGTGGGACTGTTCGCCAGGGCTGACCTGGCTTTTCAGAAAGCCATTGAACTTCTGGATCCGAAAGGTGGTATGGTAAATGTCCTGAGCGGGGAGTATCCGCTGGAAAGCCCCGTGCATCTTAAAGACGGGATAAAACTACAGGGCTCAGGTCCCGCCACTGTCCTTCAGATTTCACCTTCCAATGAGACCGGTACTGCCATTGTCCTGGATGGGACCGATGCAGCCGAGGTTTCCGCTCTGAAGATCATCACCCTGAATGGGACTGGCCCGGGGGTGGGGATACTGCTCAACCACTGCGGATCATGCACGATAAGTGATATTCTATGTGCAGGAGACATGGTGCACGGGATCGCTTTAAGAAGAAATTCGTTTCTCTGTGAAATAAGGGACTGCAAAGTCATGGGCGCCAGGGGCAGCGGGATCATGCTTGATTCGCTTGACAGGGGAGGCCGAGGGGGTGACTGGGTCCCCAACCTGGTAAGCAATTGCATTATAAACAGTTGCGGGGAGGGCATAGAATGCCACCGTTCGATCGTGGCCAACATTGTGGCATGTGAAGTATACCAGTCCAGCGGACCCGCCTACCATATAAGGAATACAAGTAACTCCATCCTGATTTCCGGATGCAGAAGCTACCAGATAAGGAGTGATGCCGTGGTTGTGGAGAACTCCCACGAGATCAACATCACGGGAAACACCTTTTGCTGGCATGAAAAACGTGGCATCG
>CAYSJH010000016.1:0-70946 GCA_964431315.1 uncultured Bacteroides sp.
AGCGGCAATCCTGAAGCAATCAGGCAGATGGCAATTATGTAACTGGTCTTTTTCATTGGAAAATTATTTAGCAATATATACTGATGAGTTTGTTTTTCATCTTTTCCAGCGGGAACTGTTTGGGATTGGCCATGAACTGGAAACCAATCCCGTCAAGCAGGGCGCCGAAAAAAATGGCGTCCGTATCGGGATCTTCCGAACCGCTCGAGGCAAAATAGGAGGCAAGCATTTTCAGATAGCCCTGTATCATGACCGCAAGTCTTTTTTCAACCAGCCTTAAAACATGAGGCTGGAAGAACAGGTTGAAATAGAGCTTCCAGTAATACGGCTCTCCTTTCAGGGCATTGAACATTTCTTCAATGAAGTAGCGCATTTCCTGCCTGGTCAGCATCCCGTCCTTATTCGGATCGATGAAATAGGTAAGGTTGTCGAGCCCGTTAAAAATGATGGAACGGATCAGGTCCTCCTTGCTTTCAAAATAATTGTACAGCAATCCTTTTGAGATACCCGCCTTTGCAGCGATACTGCTGATGGGAGTAACGTCAAATCCATCGTTGGCAAAAAGCTCAAGGGCCGTGTCCATGATCGCTTTCCTGCGGGTTCCCCGGATCTCTTCAAACTGTTGTTCCGTTCTGGGTGACATGGCAGCTGTTAATTAAATAAACTGTGCTAAGGCAGTTTATGACTGAACGATTGGTCAAAGATAAAATTTTCAGCGTCGCATGTCAAGTATTTTTTTATTTTTTTTAAAATTGTTTTTTAATCGCAGTAACTTTTGCCTTATTTAACCGTCCTATAGAAGACAAAAAAGGGAATGACTGTCGAGGAATACAACAGCTGCGTAGAGGACCATGCTGACGGCTTGTACCGTTTCATACTGAAAAGCATTAAGGATTCAGCGAAAGCGGAAGACATTGTGCAGGACAGCTTTGAAAAGCTCTGGCGGAAGGTCAGGGAGGTCTCCTATGCAAAGTCAAAATCCTACCTGTTCTCCACAGCCTACCATACCATGATCGATGTGATACGGAAGGACGGTAGAATGGAGCATTTCAGCGGTGAAAACCCGGAAGGGCCTGCACATGAAAAACATTACAGCGACCTGGCAGAGATCCTTCACAGGGCACTGGAGATGCTTCCGCATGTGCAGCGGACCCTGATCCTGCTGAGGGATTACGAAGGATACGCCTATTCGGAGATCGGAGAAATAACCGGCCTGAATGAATCACAGGTTAAGGTATACATTTACCGTGGCAGGATTTTTCTGAAGCATTACCTCGGGAGCCTTCAGGCAGTAATATGATTGGGATATGAACATTCGAAGGGACAATTACGAATCCTGGTTCCTGGATTACCTTGACGGCAGGCTGAATGCCGGTCAGGTGAAGATCCTGATGGCCTTTCTCGAGTTCAACCCGGATCTGAGGGAAGAGCTTGAGGGGATGGAAATGTTCCGGCTGGATGCGGATGAGGTAAGATATGACCTGAAGGCGGCACTGCTAAAACCCGTGCCGGAGCCCGATCGCCGGTTCCTGCTTGATCATTTTGAAGAATACTGTCTTCTCAGCATCGAACGGCAACTGAGTGAGCCCGAAGAAGAAATACTCCGGGCCATCCTGCGCGACGACAACAAAAAACAAAGGGTATACAACCTTTATCAATCCACCTTGCTGAAGGCGGATAAGAATATTCTGTATCCCGGAAAATCCCGGCTCCGGAGAAGGTTCATTCAGATCCCCGGGATCCGGATCGCCCTGTCATCCATAGCAGCGGCCGCCGTTCTGTTACTGGCTCTTTCGCTGATGTTCAGGAAATCCAGGGAACCGCTTGCGGATCGTGAAATTTCATCCGCTTCAGTTAAAGAAAAACAGACGGAAGAGGTGATCTCCTCCGTCACTCCGGCCACCGTCGAAAGGTCCGCAACTGCCGCCATTCCTGTCACCACCGCCATTCCTGTCACCACCGCCACCCCCGGCACCGGTATCCGCAGTGAATCCATACCTGCCGCGGACAAGCGGGATCAGGGAATAAAGGCCCGGGGAATGCAGGAGCATGTGATTATAAGCGGAATTAAACCCATAGTAGCCGAACCGCTGAAGCATCCCGGAGAAACCGATGGATCGCTGTTGGCGGAACGGTTAAGCATTCCGGGTACGGATGACCGGCTTACGCTGGATGTATATGCAATGAAAAAAACGGCTGCGAACAGGAAAGAGAAACGATCGGAACGAAAATTCTCCTTCTGGAACCTTGCCGACGCTGGCCTCAGGAGGATAGGCGAAATGTCAGAAGAACCTTATTCCCTCGAAAGGGAAACCGATGATCAGGGAAATACCCACAGATTTACTTTTGAGACTCCCGTTTTCGGAATATCTGCTCCCGTGAAATCCCCGGATTCCCCCCGGGAATAATTCCGGTTCCCGGGTAACTTTTAAAGCCGCTTCTCCGTCATAGGTTCAAAAGCCATCATTCATCCATTAAAATCAGCACCATGAGAAAACTGTTAACCATTTTACCCATCCTGTTCCTGGCCTGGACCATGAACCTGCGGGCGCAGGAGGAGAACGATACCACCAAAATCGGCATCGGGAAGAAAAACATCGTAACCGTAACGGAAAATGAGCGGGGGACCAATGTAAATGTCAAGGAGGATCTGGTCGTTGTTGACGAAACGGATGATACCGTGAAGGTAAAGCTTGGCAATAAGGCCATCAGTGTTTACGAGGACGGCGATAAAACCCACGTGGAGATCATTGAAGAAAAGGACTTTGACAAGCACGGCTGGAAACAAAAGCCCTGCCGTTTCAAGGGACACTGGGCGGGATTTGAACTGGGACTGAATAACCTGTTGGATCCCGGGGGACATTTTGCCGGGTCAAGGCCCGAGCATCAGTTCATGGACCTGAATACGGGGAAGTCCTGGGAATACGACGCCAACTTCATGCAATTCAGCATACCCTTTGGAAAGTCCCTGGGACTGGTAACCGGCATGGGATTTAAATGGAACAACTACTGGTTTGACGGGAACAACAGCATCATGAAAGATCCCGTGAGCGGGATGATCGTGCCCAGGTATCCTGCGGCCGGTGTAAGTTATTCGAAGACCAAACTGAATACTTTTTACCTGACCGTACCTCTGACCTTCGAGGTTCAGTTCGGTCCCCATAAAAAAGGCTTTGTGGAGGCGGGTGTGATCGGGGACCTGAAGCTCTGGTCTCACACAAAACTGAAATATTATGAAGGAGGCTCCAAGCAAAAGGAAAAAACCAAAAGTGATTTCAACCTTTCCCCGCTTCGGTACCACCTTACCCTGAGGGCCGGGTACAAGTTTGTAAAGGTCTTTGCCAACTTCAGCATGATGCCTTTGTTCGAGCGGGACATGGGACCGGAATTGTATCCCGTTACCATCGGTCTCACCCTGATCAGTTTCCGGTGACATTGCCTGCACGGTCCGGTCCGTCGACAGTCGTTCCCTGACATGCCGGCCGGACCCGGGCAGGCTACCCGCACGTGCAAGGGGTTCTTCGACGGAATGAAATTATCCCCGGGACAGGGGCTGGAAGTTATGGAGATAAATTCTATATTTAGACTAAATTTATTCCATGGCTTCTGATCGATTAACAGATAGAGAGTTACGCCGCTATCAAAGGCAGATTATATTACCGGAAATCGGGGAAGAAGGACAACTCAAGCTGAAAAAATCAAGTGTGCTTGTGATCGGGGTCGGGGGACTCGGAACTCCTATCCTGCAATATCTGAGCGCCGGCGGTGTCGGGCGGATCGGGATCGTTGACCACGATATGGTTGCCGAGAGCAACCTTCAGCGGCAGATCCTTTTCGGCAGCAAAGACCTGGGAAAGCTTAAAGCCATAATTGCCCGGGATAGGCTGTCCGCCCTGAATCCTGACGTTGATTTCCAGGTCTTTAATCTTCGGATAACCCGCGACAATATTCTGAGAATAATCGGGGACTATGACCTGATTTTCGATGCCACCGATAATTTCCCGACCCGTTACCTGATTAACGACGCCTGTGTGATCCTTGGTAAAACCTGGATTTATGGGGCCATTTATTTCTTTGAGGGACAGGTGAGCGTATTCAATTATAACGGGGGTCCAACCCTCCGCTGCCTTTTCCCGGATCCACCTGGAGCAGGAACCTACCGGCCGGCTGAAGAAAGCGGGCTCCTGGGCATCCTGCCAGGGATGGTCGGGTGCTACCAGGCCTCGGAAGCCATCAAGGTAATCACCGGGTACGGGGAGATCCTGTCGGGCCGCCTGCTTACCATAAACATAAAGACCAACACTTACCACACTTTCGAAATACCGGTGATCCGGGGAAACCGGGAAATAAAGAGCCTCCGCAAGGAATACTAAACCTGTAACGGGGAACCTGTACCCGGGAACCTGTAACGGGGAACCTGTACCCGGGAACCCGGACTTCCGCCTCCTTTCGCCTGACTGTTAAGATTTTTCTGTACCGTGCATGGATGCTTTTACTAATTTTGCCAGAAAACAAGAAAATGCGGCTGCTATTGATCAGTAACAGTACCAATGCGGGAGAAACCTACCTGGAACATCCCCTGCAGCAGATCCGGTCCTTTCTGGGAGAGAAAAAGGTTAAGGCTGTTTTCGTTCCCTATGCCGGGGTGACCATTTCATTCGATGATTACACCGAAAGGGTGAGGGCCCGTTTCCGGGAAATCGGGCACGACATCACATCCGTTCATGAAAGTCCCGATCCGGGCAGGGCAATCGAGGGTGCGGAAGCCATCGTGGTTGGAGGTGGAAATACCTTTAACCTGGCCAGGCTGATGCAGGATCGGGGTCTCATCCATCCGTTACGGGAGAAGGTCCTCGGGGGAACACCGTACATCGGGTGGAGTGCCGGAAGCAACCTGGCATGCCCGACCATCTGTACGACCAACGATATGCCCATTGTGGAACCTTCCGATTTCGAGGCCCTGAACCTGGTCCCCTTCCAGATCAATCCCCATTACCTGGACGCCAATCCGCAGGGACATGCGGGGGAAACCAGGGAAATGAGAATTGAGGAATTCATCGAAGTCAATCCGGGGATTTTTGTTGTTGGACTGCGCGAGGGCACCATGTTGCGGATTGAGGATGGATCCATCCGGATGCTGGGCCCGCGGCCTGCAAGGATTTTCAGGAAAGGCACCGAACCTGAAGAACTCTGGCCGGAAGCCGATTTTTCGTTTTTGCTTTAATTGTCTGATCTGGATCATTCACTGCTTTAAAAATGCGGATCTTCGGTAAAATAATCCTGGCAATGCTCGGCCTCTTCCTGGCAGTCATTCTGGCAGCCATTGTACTTGGAAGGGTGTTTGAAGATGAACTTACGGCTTATGCCGTCGGGGGATTGAACCGTTACATACGGACCGAAGTGAAGGTCGGAGATGTGAAGCTTTCCTTTCTGAAGAATTTCCCCGATGCCACCCTTGATTTCCGTGATGTATACATGGCATCCGTCCCAGGTTTTCAAAATGACGGGTTCAACGGCCAGAATACCGACACCCTGCTGGTAGCCAGACATCTGTTCCTGCGGTTCAACGTTTTGAAATTTCTCAGGCAGCAGTACCTGGTCAGGGAGGTCCGGGTCCAGTCCGGACAGCTGAACCTCTTTATCGATCCTGCCGGCAAAGGGAATTATTCTTTCTGGGTAAGGAAGGAGGCGGAAGATGACAAAGACTTCTTCCTGGAGCTTGATAACGTAAAAATGGACGACATCCGGGTGAGTTATGACAACAGGGCGCTGCAGATCGAGGTTTCGGGAATGGTCAGGAAGAGTTATTTCAGAGGATTGTTTTCAACCGTGAACTTCAGTATGTCGGCGGGACTGGAAGGGACCCTCCACAGGTACAGCAACAAGGGAACCCTGTTGCTCAGCTCCCAGTCAATCTCCACCTCCGCAGAATTGAACGTTGACCCCCGGACCATCCGGATTGAACAGGCCAGCCTGAAGCTTGCTGGACAGGAATTACTGGTTGAAGGATCGATCCTGCGTCCAAAACCCCTGGAATTTGACCTTAACCTTGAAGGAAAGCACCTTGATCTGGAAAACCTGCTCCGGCATTTTGCACTCAGCGACGGCGGACTTCCGGGGGACCTGCATGCAGGAGGGGACCTGGATTTCAGGGGATCTGTAAAAGGGATCGTCAGCAATACAAAGATGCCGCAGATCAAGGCAGACTTCAGCTTGCAGAACGGGTGGCTCCAGTCTTCACGCCTCCCGAAGGAGGTCAAGGAAATAAAACTGGTCGGAAACTATTCAAACGGGAACAGGAAGAGTCCGGGGACAACCCTGATCGAACTGAAAGGAGTTTCCATACGTTTTGGCAATTCCCGCCTGGGAGGCGATTACTCGGTTTATAATTTAATTCGTCCGGACTTCAATTATAAGATTAAAGCAGACCTGGATCTTACAGATATTCAGGATTTTATGGTGGTCGATTCAATTTTTGAAAACATGGAGGGAAGGCTCCTTGCGGAGGTTTCGATGCAGGGAGACAGGGCCCTGCTCAGGACTGTGGGCAAAAAGGACCTCCTGAACTATGACTATCAGGCCAACTTTCGACTGGATGATGTTTCCCTTACCTTCCGGGGCCTCCCGTTTCGTTTTAGTAAATTTACCGGCGATGCCGTGTTCACTGATCACCTGGTGATCAAGAATCTGAGCGGAATCTTCGGGGAAAGCCAGGTAAGCCTGAGCGGCAGGGTGGACAATTTTCTCGAATATCTATTCACCTCCGGAGCAAACCTCTGGATGGATATCGACCTGTATTCCGAACGGGTGGATCTTAACCAGCCGGGATTGATGAAAGCGGATGAAGCAGGCAGCCAACAGTCCGACACCGTCCTTTTACCGGAAAAATTGTACCTGAAAGCAAGATTCTGGTTCGACGAACTGCAGGCCAGGGATTTCAGGGCAACACAGGTCACAGGCGATCTGATCTACAGACCCAGGCGACTCAGCATCAACCACCTGGAAGGACTTTCCATGAGCGGGCAGATTGAAACGGAGGGGATTCTTGAACAGCAGAATGATGATCATTTCCTGGTGAAAAGCAGCTCGAAGATTTCATCCGTTGACATCACTGAAGCGTTTCAGACCTTCCACAATTTCGGACAGGATTTTATCGTGGATCGGCACATTAAAGGGTCCCTGTCGGGGACCGTGAATTTTTCGGCGGGACTCACCCAGCAGATGAGGATACAGAAGGAGACCGTCCTGACGGATTGTAATGTGATTATCCGCAACGGCGAACTCACGGGATTCGAACCAATGATGAAATTATCCAGGTTCATTGAAGTCGAGGAACTCAGCAATGTCAAGTTTTCAACCCTGACCAATGAAATATTCATCCGGAACCAGGAAATAGTCATACCGAACATGGATATCCATTCCTCGGCCTTTGATATTACGGCATCCGGGCTGCATGGATTCGACGGGAACTACACCTATAAAGTAAAAGTGTCACTTTCCGAGCTGCTTGCCAGGAAATCACGCAAACCTTCCGTGCAGGATTCGGAATTCGGGGTGGTGGAAGACGACGGGCTGGGAAAGGTTTACATTTACCTGATCATAGAGGGAACGCCTGAAACAACGGAAGTAAGATACGACAGGCGGGGTGCGGTGCAAAACATCCGGGAACAGATGCAGGTAGAGAAGAAGGAACTGAAACAGATCCTCAATGAGGAATTCGGATTATTTAAAAAAGATACGACCCTCGGTGGGAAAATCAATGATAAAGAGCCCGGGGGATTCATCATCCGGTGGGAAGAGGACAGTGTTGTCAAACAGGATATGAAAATGGACAATATTTCTGAAAAAGAACGGTTTATCATTGAGTGGGACGATGATGTGGGAATGAAGGCTGATACCGTCCCCGTACCGCAGAAGAAAACAAGAAAAAGGAAATAACCACACCCATGGACATCTATTACCGGAAACAGCGATGGAAACTCTACCTGTTCCTTTTCGCGGCACTCATCGGAGTTGGATCGCTTCTTTATACCAACAGGCTGGTCAAGGTGCTTGCCACGGAAGAAAAGAAAAAAGTCGAATTATGGGCCGAGGCAACACGGCAGCTTGCAGATGTTAACCTGACGGAACAGGATTTCGGTTTCCCCCTTCATGTCGTGCAGTATTATACCACCATCCCTGTGATACTGGTGGACCAGGATGAGAACATTATTGAAAAAAGGAACCTGGATTCTCTTAAAATGGGGAATCCCGATTACGTCAGGCGGCAGCTGAACAAGATGAAAGACGAGAATCCTCCCATCAAGGTTGACCTGGGAGACGGACTGGTGAATTATGTCTATTACAGGAATTCGATCCTCCTCACGAAGCTTACCTATTATCCCTACATCCAGCTCGGGGTAATTCTCCTCTTTATCATGGTCGCCTACCTTGCATTCAGCGCCTCCCGGAAAGCAGAGCAGAACCAGGTCTGGGTGGGACTTTCAAAAGAGACTGCCCACCAGCTGGGGACCCCGACCTCGTCGCTGATCGGATGGGTGGAGCTCCTCAAGGAAAAGCATCCCGATAAAAAGCTGGTGAGTGAGCTGGAAAAAGATGCAGGGCGCCTGGAACAGATCACGGAAAGATTTTCAAAAATAGGTTCCAAGCCTGTCCTGGTCAATGAGAACATCCGGGATGTGTTACAGGATTCACTTGATTACATGAAGTCGAGGACTTCAGACCAGGTCAGAATGGACCTTCGTGTAGAAAATAATAACACTCTGGTTCCGATCAACAGGGTGTTGTTCCAGTGGGTGGTGGAAAACCTGTGCAAAAATGCTGTGGATGCCATGGAAGGCAGCGGCAGCCTGGTGATCTCGGTTAAAGAGCAGGGAAAGCAGATTTACATTGATTTCGACGATAGCGGGAAGGGCATTCCCAAAAACCGGCAAAAGACCATTTTCAAACCCGGGTTTACTACAAAGCAAAGGGGCTGGGGATTGGGACTTTCCCTGGCAAAACGGATCGTGGAGATTTACCACCGCGGGAAAATTTTCGTTCTCCAGTCCGAGGCGGGGAAGGGAACCACCATACGCATCATCCTTCATAATGCAACGCTTGAAACGCTTTCGGAATAATTGATCCTTGATGCGGATGCCGCCATTGAGGAAAGATATTGAACTGATGGCGCCGGCCGGCTCCTTCGAGTCGCTTCGGGCCGCAATACAGGCAGGAGCCGATGCCGTGTATTTTGGTGCAGAGAAACTGAATATGCGATCAGGATCATCCCGGAATTTCAGCCTTGAAGATCTTGCAAAAATTTCAGCCATCGCCAAAGAGAATGGCATCCGCACCTACCTTACCCTGAACACGGTGATCTACGATGAGGAACTCGGGAGGGTACGGGATATCCTCGAGGGTGCAAAAAAGGCCGGCATTACCGCAATCATTGCCTCGGATCATTCGGTCATTCAGATGGCCCGCCAGGCGGGGATGGAAGTGCACATCTCAACCCAGATGAACATCAGCAACCTCGAATCCCTGAAATTCTATTCCGGGTTTGCCGATGTGGTCGTACTTGCAAGGGAACTGGACCTGGAACAGATCGCGGAAATTGCCAGGGGGATAAAGCAGCAGGATGTAAGGGGACCTTCGGGGGACCTGATACGGATTGAACTTTTCATAAACGGGGCCCTTTGCATGGCCATATCGGGGAAATGCTACCTGAGCCTTCACCAGTACGGGCATTCTGCAAACCGGGGAGAGTGCCTGCAGGCCTGCAGGAGGTCCTACATCGTCACGGAAAAGGAGACGGGGAAAGAGCTGGAAGTGGACCAGGAATACATCATGTCACCAAAAGACCTGAGCACCATATCCTTCCTTGACCGGATTATAACATCCGGGGTGAGGGTGCTGAAAATCGAAGGCCGTGCCCGCAGTCCCGAATACGTAAAAACTGTCACTGGTTGCTACGATGAAGCCATTCAAGCCTGTCTTGACGGAACTTTCAATCCTGGCAGGATCAGGGAATGGGAAGCGCGCCTGGCAACGGTTTTTAACCGGGGATTCTGGAACGGGTATTACCTGGGACAGGAACTTGGTGAATGGAGCAGGGGATACGGGTCAAGCGCCACAAAACGAAAAGTCTATGTGGGGAAAGGCTGGAATTATTACGCCAAACCTGGCGTAGCCGAGTTCCTGGTGGAAACCGGACAGCTTGAAACGGGCGACGAGATCCTTATTACGGGTCCCACAACCGGGGTCATTGAATGGAAAATAGGTGAAATGCAGGTCGATCACAGGAAAGTGAACCGGGTGGAAAAAGGACAGCATTTTGCCATCGCCATTCCGAATGTAATCAGGCGTTCGGATAAACTTTATAAAGTGGTGGATGCCAGTGAGATAATACAGCAATAATCAATACTTCCTTAATTCTTCAACGTATCTCTCGCGGATTTTCTTCAGGTCTTCCAGTCCCATGTCCCCCGCAAAGATCCTTACGACCTCGGTGATCTCCTTTAGGTAGATCGCCCCGAGAGCAGCGTCGAAACTCAGGTTGTCAAGGTTATGCTTGATCGAAGTGGTGATCTCCAGGAAGACGGACCAGTTAAGGTGTGCCGGGATCTGAAGGTAATACATCAGCGGATCTTCGAGATCCTTGTAGATCCCCTCCTCCATGTCCTGGAGCTCAAAATGCTTTTTAATTTCAATGACGCCGTCTCCATGCATCTTTTTCTTCTTCATAAATGCCAGTCCCTCATGCATGTAACATTTCTGGATATCCGGGACGGAGGCATAATCAACCAGGTACCTCAGCCGGATGCAATGCAGCAGGTCATTGTTCATACTGACCTGGGCGGCGGTCCCGTCAAAGGCCGGTTTGAAATACTTATGAATGTGCTGGGTATGGCGCATGATTTTGACCGTAGAGGTTTTTTTCCTCAGGATGAGATAAACAGCCGTGGGATTGTAACCGGTGGGCAGATTGGCCCCGTGATATCCCGGGAAGGGCTCGGTTTCCTCCAGTACGAGCGTGTTTTCAAGTATGTTATTGTTAAGGGTTTCAAGTTTTTCAACCTTGGTGATGTACCCCATCGTTTCAATGATCCGGTTCATATTTTCAGGTGATGTTTGAGATTGTGGCCTACAAATATAACAATTTAACTATTTACAGGATTTTATCCGTTATCCGGTTTTTTTTCACAAAGACCAGGATTTGTTCCGCCATTACTTCAGCTTCGGTCACGTCCCCGAAAGGCAGGTAAAAAATCCGGCCGGGATCGCGTTTTCCCAGGCCGTACTGGTAGGTCTTATCGTAGTAATAAAGGACCAGTTCCGCTGTGCGGCGGTAATCCCCTTCCCGGATTCCCTCCATTGCCAGCCGGGCAATCCGGTCCCCGAGCCTCGGGCGGATCTTCTGCACGGCCTCACCCAGGCTTTCTTTCGGGAACTTTGCATAATTCCTCACCAGGCGTTCGATCCGGCTTTGAATGGTAACATCCAGGCAGATCAGGGGAGATGAACGGATACTTTGGTATATGCCTGCAGGGAGGGTTATCCTGCCGATGGTCCTGCTTTCATCTTCCGTCCAGATGATCCGGTCTTTGTCCACTCCTTTCAGGTTCCAGAACACGTCATTCTCGAATTGTTCATTGGTGCACTGGGTCATTTCACCCAGACCTCCGAATGCTGATCCTTTATGGCTGGCAAGCTTTTCGAGGTCGAGAACCTGCTCTCCGGATTTTTCCAGTGCCCTCAGCACATCGGTTTTCCCCGATCCGGTCAGTCCCCCGATCACCACAAACGGAAAATCATTTTCAAGAAAGGACAGGGCATGACGGCGGAAGGATTTATAGCCACCCTCGAGAACCAGGCTTTCCAGTCCCACTGTCCGGAAAAGCCATGCCATGCTGGCGCTTCGCATCCCTCCTCTCCAGCAGTGGACAAGGACCTGCTTCCCGGGGGCGATCCCGGCTGCTTCCAGGGCCATTTTTTTCATTTTGGGACCCGCATACTCAAGTCCCAGTACAATAGCCTCCCCCTGTCCGGATTGCTTGTAGGTAATGCCGACATTCTTTCGTTCCTCGTCTGAGAAAAGCGGGATGTTATGAGATGAAGGGATATGACCACGTGCATATTCGGCGGGTGTCCGGACATCTACCACGGGAACGGTTCCTGCTTTCTCAAGGAAAGCCAGTATGTCCAGTCCCTTTTCCATGATTCGCAGAAGATAAAGTTCAGTCGGATTTGGAGTGGTTCGGGATAAGAATTTTCCGCAGGTTTTCTTCGCTTGCCGGTTTGACAAGGTATTCATCAAATCCGGCATCCATGGCTGCCTTCCGGGTCTCGCGGTTTTCAACGGCGGTAAAGGCAATGACGGGCATTTTCAGTCCCGCTTTTCGCATCTCGGCAACGGCCTGCAGGCCGTCCATTTCTGGCATCAGCAGGTCCATGAATATGAAATCATAGGTCTTTTCCAGTGCCATCTTAACAGCCTGCCTGCCGTTCTCGGCAAAATCGATTTCAAGTCCGAGCCTTTTAAACAATCCCTGCATTAACTTACGATTGAAAATGTTGTCCTCCGCCAGCAGGATCCTGAGATTCGGATCGATCTTTTCCGGTTCGGGAATCTTGCGCAGGTCATCCGGGCTGAGTCCCGGAAAATGCTTGGTGAGGATCTCCACGAAACGGTACGGTTCGTAAGGTACTCCGATATAATAATCCACTCCGGCATTCCGGCACAGGGTATAATTATCAAATTTCTGGACCGAGCTGAGCAGGATGAGAACCTGTTTCTCGGCAAGTCCCCTGGATATCATTTCCTCTGCAACCGGGAAACCATTCTGGGTGGATGAATTGATGACTATGATCAGGTGAAGTGAAGGAAGCTTTTCTGCAACCAGCTCATAGAGCGAGCCGGTATTTTCCGGCCGGTAAATCAGGAATTTCGGTTTCAATCCAAGCTCAGCCAGCGCCTTGAGCTGTTCATTTTCCTGTTCTTTTTCCTGTGTAATGACAAGGCAGTTAATTTCTTCAGGTCGTTTTATTTCCTGGAAAACCAGGTCGTCCTTTGTGCTTCCTGCATGAGAGGTCTCAATCGAAAAGCTGTATCTGGTCCCCGGTTTATCGGGACTGGTTGAAATGGTGGAGGGGGTCTCAATCCAGAGGTTCCCTCTCATGAGCTGTATGTGCTGTTGTGCGATGGCAAGCCTGAGCTTAAAATTATCCTGTTCTCCGGAGGGCTTTTCCTCCCCCGTGTTGATTTCATGCATGAGCTTCCCGATCTTTTCCGGCGTTAATCCCGTGCCCGTATCTTCAACCTGGAACTGAAGCTTAAGAAGGCCGGGTTGTTTTTCAAGGAGCTCCACGCTGATCAGTATCCGTCCTTCCGAGGTCAGTTCCAGGGCATTCTCAACAAGATGGCGCAGCGCCTGCCTTAGCCTGAAAGGATCTCCGACCAGCCTTTCCGGCACATCGTTGCGGATTTTGGTTATGATGCTTATCCGGCTGTGATTTCCACGAAAAGGTTCAAGGGCAAGATCGATCTCGGAACTCAGGTAGAAGGGGATCTCTTCCACCACTACCTTTCCCGCTTCCTGCCTGGCAAATTCAATGGTGGCGGAAATCAGGTTGGAAAGAAGGGACAGGGATTTCTGGAGGTTTTCCACGGATGCCGGCTCCAGGGCACCGGTTTTGACTTTGCCCGGTTCGCCCAGGATTTGCCTGAGCTGCCTCAGGGGAACAGATATTTCCTGTGACATGCTCTCAAGCAGTTCTGTCCTGGCCAGCTGGGAGATCTTTTCCAGGTTGCCGGATATTTCGAACTCATTTACATCGATGAGCAGGATGATCCTGGTTTCCAGATCCCCCAGGAGTGTATTCCATTCCATCCTGTAAAACTGCTTAAGGCTGGCGCCTGACCGGATCATGACAAGGCTGCCGGGACCGAAGGCTTTTTTATAAAATGATGCGTTCACTGCAGGAACGTCTGATTCCTGGAGATCCGGCATCGCGAACGAAGCCGTCTCATCCTCATCGTTCCCTGCAAGCATCTTCCTGGCCACCTGGTTCATCAGGCGGACACTTCCGTCGGGATTAAGGAACAGGAGTCCGAAGGGAAGGATCTCCATGGTTTTTTTAAGGGATTCTTCAGAATATTCGCCTGATCGGAATTGTTGCAGCCCGGTCTTTATCAAGTGGTGGTGCAGGTAAAGGATAAGTGCAAGCAGGATAAGGCTGAGCAGGGTAATGAGGATGATTTTGATGATGATGGAACGAAGGAAAAGTCCCGTTGTAATAGAAAACACGATCCCGAGGTTTCTTTTCACCAACCGCACCGGGTAATAAGCCGAAACAACCCGTGTAGGAATGCTGTCAACCACAATGGTGTGCATCAGGGTTCCCTCTGATTCTTCACGGATGCCCGATGCAATGTGTTTTAAATCTGCATCCTGGATAACGAGATTATTTCTCGCCGTGGAGATCAGTTCCCCGTCCTCCGACACCAGGCATTGCCAGAGGGCATGCTCAAGGCCGTAACGCCTGAAAATGGCATTTACGAACCTTGTGAAATTTAAATCCACCAGTATATTAGACCGGACAACCCCGTCATCGTCGAAACCCGGAATCGACAGCATGTATTTTTCCTCGGATTCAATCAGTTCATCGCGCTCATTCAGGGGAATCTGCCGTTGCGACTCGTAATAATCCGAGACAAAATTGTTTTTTACATCGAGGATCAGGCTGTATACGTTTTTATTGTTGTCGTATACGGTGATCTTATTGATCAGCTGGCTGAATTCGGTATACAGTTTCTGGAGGTTTGTCGATCCGCGCTTCTTTATTTCTTCATCCGTGAACAGCCTGGTAAAATCGTCCTGGTAGGGGATGGAATTAAGTTCGCTTTCAAACAGCTGCCCTTCCTCTTCAATGGTGACTCCGCAAAGCCGGGTTTGCCGGGCCAGGAGATCCGTCTGGAAATTAAGCTGCTGCCGGAATATGGTAAAATAAAAAACCGTATTGATCCCGATGAACAGGATAACGCTGATCAGTATGAAATAAGGGGTCCTTTTCATTCAGCTGAAAATTACCATAAACATTAATATTAACCAAATCGGGTATCACCTGTACCTGGACGAATTTTTCTGCTCCTCAAGCAGGTTCAGGTAGCTGTTGTACCTTGAAGTGCTGACCTTTCCCGTTTCAACGGCCTGTATTACAGCGCAACCGGGTTCGTTAACATGGATGCAGTTATGGTACCTGCACCCGGCGGAGATTTTAAAGATCTCGGGGAAATAATGAAAAAGCGGTTCATCGTCCATGTCAGTCATCCCGAATCCCCGGATACCCGGGGTATCAATGATATAGCCTCCGGTGCTGAGCTCGAACATTTCTGCAAAAGTGGTGGTATGCTTTCCCGATTTGTGATATTCTGAAATTTCCGCGGTCTTCAGGTTCAGTCCGGGCTCAATCCGGTTGATGAGGGTGCTCTTGCCGACCCCCGAAATGCCGGCGACCAGGGTTACCTTTCCTTTTAACAGATCCCTGATCCCTTCGGTGTGAATGTTACCGGTCACCGAGCAGTCAATGCAGGGATAACCGATCTTTCCATAGATTTCCTTCCATTCCCCGAGAACTTTCATCTCCTTATCCCGGTAAAGATCAATCTTGTTGATCAGAAGAACGGCGGGGATGTTATAGGCCTCGGCACTTACCAGGTAACGATCGATGAATTCGGGATAAGTAACGGGATGGCTTACCGTGGCCATAAGCATCAGCAGGTCGATGTTGGAAGCAATGATCTGGTGGGTTTTCGAAAGCTTGGCGGATTTCCTGATAATGTAATTTTTCCTTGAATCCACTCCGGTTATCCTGCCGATCTTTTCCCCTTTTTCCAGGATGAACTCCACCCAGTCCCCCACTACCACGGGATTGGTGCTCTTGAGCTCTTCCAGCCGGTATTTTCCCACCAGTTTGCATTCAACCGGGACGGATCCGGAGGTGCGCACCGTATAGGTATTGCCTGCCGATTTTATAACGAGACCTTTGCCTGCCATATTCCAGGATTACAAAAGTAAATATTCTCCCTATCTTTGGCTCCGGATAAAAAATTTTTCCGGAATGAAAATTATTTCCTACAACATGAATGGCATCCGGTCGGCCCTGAACAAGGGACTGCTGGAATGGATGGAAAAAACCGCTCCCGATGTCCTGTGCATCCAGGAAACCAAGGCCTGGCCGGACCAGGTGGATGCCGGGGAATTTAAAAAACTGGGGTACAGGGATTACTGGCATTCGGCGGAGAAAAAAGGTTATTCCGGCGTGCTGATCCTGACGCAGAATGAACCTGACCACATCGAATCTGGCATGGGGAATTCGGGGTACGATGCCGAAGGAAGGATGATACGTGCGGACTACGGGGAACTCTCGATACTTGATGTGTACATACCCTCGGGCACAACCGGGGATATCCGGCAGGAGATCAAAATGAGATTCCTGGATGATTTCCTCCAGTTCCTCAAGGAGCTTCGAAAATCAAGGCCAATGCTGCTGGTATGCGGGGATTTCAACATTGCCCATAACGAGATTGACATTCATAATCCGGCGGGTAACAAAAACAATTCCGGGTTCCTTCCGGAGGAAAGGGCATGGATGGACAGGTTCCTTGAGAGCGGATTTGTGGATTCGTTCCGCACCCTGCATCCGGATACTGTTAAATACAGCTGGTGGAGTTTTCGTGCCAATTCAAGGGAAAAGAACCTTGGATGGCGCCTGGATTACCATATGCTGACCGGGGAACTGACACCCAAACTGGCCGGAGCGGGAATTCTGAACGAGGCGAAACATTCCGATCATTGTCCAGTCTGGGTGGAACTGTCAATCTGAATTTGCCGCGCATTTGCAGCTTGCGGAAATGCTGGGGGTTTCAGTCCGGGTGATGGACCAGGATCGTGCTGGTCTGGCTTGCCGCATCCGTGCGAAGGCGGAGCAGGTAGATCCCGTTTTCAAGCCGGGAAATGTTGACTTTCAGGGGTGGGGAGGACGGGTCGCAAATTTCACGGGAATTCCACACTCTTCCGAGCAGGTCCGTTATACCGAACTTAAAATCTGAGTGGATCCCAGGTCGGGGTTCTATGATCAGTTCATGATCGGCCGGGACCGGGTAAACTGAAAACGAATCTTCCTGGTACCCGTAAAACCGGCCGGACCCTCCTGCGGTAGATCCATGGTACAGGAATTCTGCGGGGGACAATGCTTTTCTTGTCACTTTCACCGTTTTGATCTTTCCCCTGAACCAGTTGCGTTCATCCATGCGGGATCCGAGAGATGTTTTCCCGGTTTCCCCGAGGATAAGTTCCTGGTAACCCACATTGCCGCTCAGTTCTTCCACTCCGTTCACGTAGGTCTTGAATACCCCTTCCTTGTAGGTAATCGCCGCATGAAGCCAGGTTTCCGTCGGATGGGTGAGGCTTTCGTCGACCAGGGTTAGATTGTCGTTATCGGTATTCATGAAACCGTCCAGGTAGCACCGGTTATCCGGGGTCAGCCTCAGCTCGATCATCACCCTCTTGTTCTGTGGATCCGTGGGGTCCTGGATATGAAGGAACCTCGGATCGGCATTTTCAGGGTAGCAGGCATCCGGCCAGAAGATCACCTCAACGGTAAACTCCCTGGATGTACCGATCGGATTGGCGTCGACCAGCAGGCGATCGCCGTCCCCGTCGAATTCAACGGCATTCCCGGTTTCCGTGCTGACCACCACCGGGTCCCCCAGGTAGGTGACGGGATGTCCCCCGATCGTTTCCAGGTTGTCGATGTCCCAGGTCTCGTAATACACCGTGTCCTGGGCATGAAGGATTCCGGCGATCATCAGGACCGGCGCCAGCAAGGCAAAGGAACGGGGGGCCCGGGTTCTCCGGGCCCGGGTTGTCCGGACCGGGGTCTTCCTGGCCGGAGTTATGACCGGGGTCATCGTTGAACATGGTTTCGGTTGCCTGAACCATCGTTTCATGAGTCTGCTTTTTGTTAAAACCAGTGTTTTGATCTGAACAGAATTACGCCCCAAAATGATAAAAATAAAGAACAGATCAAAATCAGCGGCATTGCCCAGAGCGAATTTTCCATGAAATTGGGTACGTTCATTCCGAATATACTGGCAATCAGGGTCGGGATCATTAAAATAATGGAGATCAGTGTCAGTTGTTTCATGACCACGTTCAGGTTATTGGAGATCACGGAAGCAAACGCGTCCATCATTCCACTCTGAATGTCGGAATAGATCTGGGCCATTTCCAGTGCCTGCTTGTTTTCAATGACTGCGTCCTCGAAAAGGTCCTCATTGATCTCCGTTTTGATCTTTTTCAGGTTACGCAGCCTGGCAAGGACGATCTCATTTGCCTTTATCGAAGTGATAAAGTAAACGAGGCATTTTTCCATTTTCAGAAGTTTATTCAATTCCCTGTTCTTGATCGATTTCTCCAGGTCCTGCTCTATGCTGGCGGTCATCTGGTTGATCTGTTTCAGGTACCTCAGGTACAAATTGCCGGAGCGCAGGAACAACCTCAGGATGAAATTAATTACATCCGAAATTTGCCTGTACTGTTCCCTGAACGGAGAGGGTTTCTCGATGGGCAGGATCTCGTTGTTTTGCACACAGAGGGTCAGCGTAAAATCGGCGGTCATGAAGATTCCCAGGGGAAGAGTGTGAAACGGAACACCGTTGCTGTCATTCTGGACGGGAATGCGCAGGATCACCAGTGACCAGTCATCATCAAATTCAACGCGGGGCCTTTCATCTGCGTCCAGGATGTCATTTATGGTGTCGGTGGGCAGGAGAAATTCATCTTTCAGTCTCTGGATCTCCTGGGGATCGGGTCTGGTAACATTAATCCAGCATCCTTTCTCTGCTTTGGGGATCTCAAGGTATCCGCCAAACGTTTTGAAGATTTTGATCATTTTTTGTCTCCTTACATTTCAGATCTGTAAGGAGACAAGAAGTGCCCCTACAGATTGGTTAATAATTTAATTTACAGTGGTACGGGCCTTCGTCCATGGTTCAATAATTTTGAATTCTCCTGCAAAAGTAATTTTTATTTTCGATCCCTGTTCAACCATCAGGGTTTTTTCCCGGTGCTAGCGGATCAATTTTTTAATCAGCCAGATCTTTTTACCGTACGGAGGGTAACGAACCGGGATATCGATCCATGTGGCCTTCTGCAGAAAGGACCGTTTGAAGGAGAAAGTTTCGAAACTGTATTTTCCGTGGTACCTGCCCATGCCGCTTTTTCCCACCCCTCCGAAGGGCAGGTTGAGATTTACGAAATGGACAACGGTCTCGTTGATGCCCCCGCTGCCGGACTGGGTGCTCCGGATAACTTTCTGCCGAAATTTTTCCGAACGGGAAAAGACATACAGGGCAAGGGGTCTGGGCTTGCTCCGGATGATCGCCAGGGCATCGTCCAGGTCAGTGTATTCCACCAGGGGTAAAATGGGACCGAAAATCTCTTCCTGGAGGAGGGGATCTTCCGGGTCACGGACTTCCAGGACGGTCGGGGAAACATACCGTTCATCCACATTATAGTCCCCCCCGATCAGGACCTCCCTTCCTTTAAGCAATCCCGCCAGCCGCTCCGCGTTTGCCTGGTTAATGATACGGGCATAATCCGGATTGCTGCGTATGTCCTTCCCATAGGAACGGTCCAGGTATTTTCTCATCTCGCTGACAAGCGACTCCTTTATATCCCGGTGCACCAGCACGTAATCCGGGGAGACGCATGATTGTCCCGCGTTCAGCAGCTTTCCCCACATAATCCTCCTTGCGGTCTGGACGGGATGGGAATCGGGTGCGACAATGACGGGGGACTTCCCCCCGAGTTCGAGCGATACCGGCGTAAGATGCCTGGAAGCCGACTCCATAACCTTCTTCCCGACATCGGTGCTGCCCGTAAAAAAGATGTAATCGAAGGATACCTCAAGGAGGATCCGGTTGGTTTCCCCTCCTCCCTCAACCATTGCTAGGTGGCCGGGATCAAAGTTCTCCCCGATTATTTTCTGCATGATCCGTGTAGTGTGAACGGCATACCGGGAAGGTTTTGCGAGAACGCAGTTCCCGGCTGCGATGGCCCCGATCAGGGGCATGAAAAGGAGCTGAAAAGGATAGTTCCAGGGCGAAATGATCAGGACCCTTCCGTAGGGCTGGTTCAGGTAGAAGCTCCTGCCAAACCAATGAACCACAGGCGTATAGGTCCGCTGGGGACGGGACCATTTCCGCAGGTTCCGGCACATGATCCCGATCTCCTGCAGGGCCAGGCCATGTTCGCTGGCATATGATTCGAACGGGTGTTTGCCAAGATCCTGGCGGAGGGCTTCGTAGATCTCGTCTTCGTGGCGCATGATAAGATCCCTGAGCCTGCACAGGACTTTGATGCGGAAGCCCGGATCAAGCGTTGCACCGGAGCGGAAAAATTGTTCCTGCTGAAGGATAAGTCCTTGTAATTCCGTTTTTTCCATATTTTATATACAGTATTTATTCATACACCGCCGGGCGGATGGCCCTTGCCAGTATCCCGTAACCCTCAGCGTTCAGGTGCAGGCCGTCTTCGACGAAAATATCCTTCCTGGGCATTCCCTTTGGATCCAGCATCCCTTCGGATATATCGATGAAATGGACCTTATCATACCGGTCCGCCAGGTCCTTCAGCATCCGGTTGGCAGCCTGCATTTCATCCCATTTCCGGATTCTTGCGAGGCTGGGTTTGATCGAAAGGAACCATATCTCCGCATCCGGGATCCGTTTGCTGCAGGCTTCTATGAATTCCCGGCAGTCGTTAATGAATTCCCCGGGAGCCGTGCCTCCCCCGAGATCATTATCCCCCTCGTAGACGAATACCCGGGAGGGATTGTACGGGAATACAATGCGTTCGGCAAAATGGTTCAGATCCTTCATGGTGGATCCCCCGAATCCCCTGTTCAGCAAAGTAATGCCGGGAAGGTACGCCCCGATATCGGTCCACCGGCGGATGGTGGAACTGCCGGTGAACAGGAATGCATGCTGCGGGGGTGGGCGGAAATGGTCAATGATCTCGTAGATCCTGATCTCATCCTCAAAACGGTTGGGCGTGGGAGCATCTTTATAGACCCTGTGCAGGAGAATCGGATCAATGCTGAAAAACAGGCTGTCATGCAGAAGGAACTGCAAAGCCTGCCCGCCGGATGCAATCTTTTTCAGGGGAAATTCGAGTTGTTTGTCATAGAGTCCGTGCTCCCCGGGAAACAGGCTGAATTTCCCGCTGACATTCCCGGAGACCAGCAGAAATTTATTCTCCGCCGGCGGCTGATGCGACAGGATTTTAATGAACAGGGACTTATTATCCAATACATAAGCCCTTACTTCAGGTGTTTCGAACCCGGTGGCTGAAAGGGTGAAACGGACCGGAAAAAACGCATAGGGATTCCTGTAGGAATCACGCACGGGATACCAGGGAAGGCTGTAATTCGAGGAATCCTTTTCCCTGTCCGAATCGTTAATGTAGAGCTGGATCGCCATATCCGTTCCCGGCACAGGTTCATTTATCCCCAGCACACCGAGCGGGATCATTCCTTCAAGCCGGTAGCCGGAAGGGATCCTGCAGCTGCGGAATATAGCTGCGGGGGAGATCTGCAGCAGGGTACCGGATCTGCGGTGATCGTAATAAATCACTGCGGCGTCGGAATCCGGCAGGTCGAAGGAGGGGCGTACTGAGAACTGGACGATATCTAAAGATCCTTTAGTGGGACTGATGAACAGTTCCATCCCGTCCCCGTTCCAGAACCTTTCAGGATCTTCATAGACGGAATCGTCGGTAATTTCGGCCAGGACCAGCAGGCCATACCGGTTCCAGGCCAGCCGGAAGCAGGCAGACAGGTCGGACGTATCGGGGACATTGCCTGAAACATCGGAAAGAATCCGGATGACCGGAAGGGAATCCGGCCATTCACCCGGATCACCGTCAATTCGGAAAGAATCAAGGCGGGTGATGAACCGGGGTGGTTCGCCTGCAGGCTGGGGAATAAGGCCGGATTTGCATGCCGTATTCGTGATGACGAGAAGGAACAGAACCCGGAACAGGCTCAGGATCGGTGAAATCATCCGTTTCATAAGATTTTTTCCAGTTGTTTGGTCAGTGATACTTTTGCATTGCCTTCCTTTTCGGGGATTTTTTCCATGGCGTATTCGGCTGAGGCAAGGATGGTGTAACTCGGATTCACCCCGATGTTCCCCTGGATGGCCGAACCGTCCAACACGAACATGCCGGGGTATCCGTGCACCCTGAAGGAAGGGTCGATCACCCCGGCTTCAATTTCGAAGGACATGGGACATCCGCCGAGGATATGCGCCGTTGTAGGCCGGTTGAAAAGTACTTCCAGGATAATGTTCTGGGCAATGCCGCCGGATTTTTCCGCATAATTATGCATCACTTTCTGCCCGATTTCAATGTATGCCGGCACCTTTTTTCTGCCGGTGTTGTCGATCACCATCTTTCCCCCGAAAAGGGTTTTCTTCCATTTCATGGCCATGGCATTTTCAATATGCTGCATAACCAGGAAGATCACCAGGCCGGTTGACCAATCCGGGCTTAACAGGACTTTCAGGAATTTTACCGGATGTATGATGCTGTTCGCCGCCAGTTTCAAAAATCGGGTAAAGTTGTTTCCGGCGCCGCCGGCCGAAAGCGAAAAAAAGACCTTGAGCGCGTTTGATCCGTCAGGATATTTGACCACTTCGACGTGGGTAATGTCATCCGGATTAAAGACCGAAGTTATGGCCAGGCCATTGTTCATCTTTACCGGTATGGAGGAAACGGCGCAAAGGCACTCGGAATTCGTGAGTACACCTTCCCCGAGCCTGTCTGAAAGGCCGGGCAGGGATCCGTACCGGTATTTTTGTTTCAGCAACAGTTCCATCGTACCCAGCGCGCCGCCTGCCAGGATCAGTCCCCCGCTCTCGAACACATGCCGCCTGTGGCGGAACAGGGAAGTGGAAGAACTGGTAGCTACAAGGTAACGGCCATCCCGGTAATCGATCCTGAAGACCCTGGTCTCTGCCCGGATCTCCGTCCCCATTTTTTCAGCAAAATAGAGGTAATTCTTGTCCAGCGAATTTTTTGCGTTTTCCCGGCAACCCACCATGCACCCGGCGCATTCCGTGCAGGGTTTTCTTACAGGACCCAGTCCCCCGAAATACGGATCCTTCTCTTCCCCTTTTTCACCCAGGTAAACGCCCACATGAACATTATCAAAGGTTTCGGCCCTTCCCATTTCGCCGGCTACCTGCTTCAGAAGATCGTCCTCGGGATTCATGCGCCGGTAGGGGGTCCGGCCCATCATGAAAGCCGCTTTCTCATAGCAGGGACCGAGCACTTTTTTCCAATCCCCGAATTCGTTCCATGAAGGATGCTCGAAGAATTCGTCGGGAGGGTAGAACAGGGTATTGGCATAGACCAGGCTCCCGCCTCCAACTCCGATGCCGGAAAGAATGCTTGCCTGCCGGTTCAGGGTGATTTTCTGGAATCCGTACAGGCGCAGTGAAGGCAACCAGAGATATTTTCTGAGATTCCAGTTCGTTTTCGGGAAATTTTCATGGGAATACCGTTTGCCTTTCTCGATGACCAGGACGGAATAACCCTTTTCAGCCAGGCGCAGGGCTGCGACGCTTCCGCCAAAGCCGGAACCGATCACAATGTAATCATACACCCGCTAAAAATAGATAAAAAAAAATCATCCGGGAAAGGATCCGGGAAATGGCTTTAAACGCCGGGCTTACCGGTCCCCTCCGGGTGACCGGAAGAATTTTTATCAAGGAATCGGGTATTCCTAAAACCAGCCGAATTGAAAGACCAGCGATGCTCCGGGACCCGAAAGTTCAGCATTTGAAAGGATCCTGGAGGCCCCGGTGACGATGCGGTAATGCAGGCCGACCCCGAGCCTGAAGAAACGTGTGAAGTTCATTTCCATCTCCACGGCGGGGTTAAAGACAAATACGTTGTCGGGAGTCCCCACCGTTGTGAAATCCTGCCTTTCGGCAACGCTGCCCCATCCGATCTGGGCCGATACGGTTGGGTGTAGGGGTTTGTTGGCCAGGAACGAATAGCCGGTCCAGAAACCTCCATGACCGAACTCAAGTTTGTAGGGAGAACCTTCAAGGTCTATTGAATTGGTGAGGCCTTCTCCGTATCCCCCGATGAAAAAATCCCCCAGCAGAACAGCTCCGCCCCCGCCCATCATATGGGCAAAATGCCCGTTAACGGTGGTAAAGCTCATCATTGGTCCGCCGAATCCGCTAACCCGTGTACTGCCGGAGAAAATAGTCTGTATATCACTGTCCTGTGCCCTGAGTTGGCCGAGGACCAGTATCATAAGCGCTGAAATAATTATATTTTTCATTCTTTAATTGAATTTGTGCAGGTTTCTTTTTACCGGAAAGACAGGATAATTGTCCGGGGGTTGCATGGGTTAATTTTCAAGGTAGGACTTGAGGGCCCCGAGGTAAGAATTTCTCCAGCCTTCCTCGATGTTTTCGTAAAACTCATCCGGGATGTTGGTATGAATGAGTTCGAGGCGAGTTTTGCCGGGTTCCTCGAACAATTCGATGCGGACGAGTGATTCCTCTTCCTGCTCTCCGAAGTCCCACACCTGTTCAAGCAGGGAAGGCGATTCAAAGGTCCGGATACGGCCGGAGATATCCCCGTCAAACATGGAGAATTCACTGCCCGGAATGGCCTCCATCCGGGCCTCGTATCCCGTCCATAGCTCGATGGTGAGCGGGTTGGTGATAGCGTTGAAGACGGTTTCACGGGGGACCTTAATGTGGATGGTTTTTCGAAGGTTTTTCATAGTGTCTGGCGTTTAACGTTGGCCGGATATCATCTCATTCGGGTTGTTTGCCTTGAAGGCGAAGGAAAACAGGAACAGGGACAGGACGATGCAGAGCCAGGCAACCAGGTAGTAGTGTCCGGTGAGTTTAAATGAGAGGCTGAATAAATAGGGACCAAGGGCAGAACCGATAACCGCTAAACTGAGTGAAAAGCCGGATATGGCACCCAGGTGCTTCAATCCATAAAACCTTGGCCAGGTGACCGCGATCAGCACGGTGTACATTCCCCATACAATCCCGTTCCCTGTAATGATCATCCAGTAGGCGGCATCGATTGTGCCCAGAAGGCTCAGTCCGATGCTTGTGGTCAGCATGCCCAGCATGAAGAACATCAGCAGGTATTTAAGTCGCACGAAGTCGCTGATGTAACCAAAGAAAAACTGCACGGCGATGGCAATGAGGGATACGGGTACAAAAATGCCCAGGGCCATCTCCTTGCTCATACCGGATGTGCCGAAAACGGATACGACATGGAAGATGAGCCCGCTGATGTAAAGTGCCGTCAGGGTTAATCCAAAAGTAAAGGCCCAGAATGCACGGGTTTTTCTTGCTTCCGGGAGGCTGTAATCCCGGTCGGGCAGGCTTGGAGGCCTTTTAAACTTCCGGTTTGCGATCTTTGCACCGTCGGCAACGCATCCGCAATCTGCGGGATTGTCCCGGTAAAAGATCAGAACGATGACCACAAACCCGAGTCCCACTACAGCCCCAAGCAGCATCCAGGTCCCCTGCCAGTCCAGTTTCTGAATGATCTGGTCAAAAATCTTAGGGGCGAGTGAAAACCCGAATGCCGAAAAGATTCCCAGCACCCCGTTAGCCAGTCCCCTTCGTTTATTGAACCATTTCATGACCATGTTCCGGGAGATCATGGTCAGGAGTCCCTGGCCAAAGAACCGGATTCCCCAGAAACCGAATGCAAGGAACACGAAGGTGACAATTGCAGGAGAGGTCCCGTTAAGGTCATGAAAATAACGTACCACGTTCTGGACCCGGGTCAGGAATAAAAGCATCACGCCCAGCATTGCGGCTGAAATGAAAGCCATGAACCGGGCCCCGAATCGATCGTACATTTTGCCTGCCCTGGTGATCAGCAACCCGGAACCCACCGTGCCGATGAGATAGGCCAGGCTGAGGTTGTTCCGGTTTATTTCAAGGTCCCTGAGCAGGCTTTCAGTAAATATGGAGACCCCGATGGTCTGCCCCGGCAGGCTCATGATGATCCCGATGGTCCCGGCAGCAAGTACGATCCAGCCGTAAAATACCGGTATTCTGGCAGGAGCAAACGGTATGTTGGGATGCTGCTTCATGAAAGGGTAAAGATAGTAAAAGGGGACTTGTATCGATATTATCCGGAGTTTTCCTTTCTTTGTATACCTAGCCGGAATAACTGCATGAAAATCCCTGTAATGAACGGAAAACAGCATCCACTGTCCCTGGCTGCAACGTTTGCCCTTTTGTTTTTCCTTTCAGGCATATCGGGGGGACAGGTAATCATAAACGAGTTGTGCCCCAACAATGGAAATATACTTGCCGATGCGGATGGGGATTTTTCGGACTGGATCGAATTGCTTAATACGGGATCCGACACGGTTGACCTGGCAGGTTACTGCCTGAGTGATGACGCGGATAACTACACAAAATGGTGCTTCCCGGAATATCTGCTTATGCCCGGTGAATACCTGCTTGTCTTTGCCTCCGGCAAGGACCTTGCATCGCCACCGGAATACTGGCACACCATCGTCGAACCCGGCGACCAGTGGAGATACATTCTGCCGGACCAGGGGGTTCCGGGGGACTGGAGAAGTCCGGAGTTCAATGATTCCTCCTGGATGACAGGCCCGGGCGGGATCGGCTACGGAGACGGCGATGATGCCACGGTAATTCCTTCCACCCTATCGGTTTTTTTACGCAGGCGCTTTCAGGTGGAGGATCACTCCGGTATATCGGCGGCTGTGCTGCACATGGATTTTGATGACGGTTTTGTGGCCTACCTCAACGGGATCGAGATCGCCCGGGCGTTCATGAGCGGGGACCTGCCGGGATACAACGTCCTGGCATCAGGCAGCCACGAGGCTGCCATATACAGCGGGGGGGAACCCCTGAAGTACGAACTGGAAAATCCTGCCGGCATTTTCCGGCAGGGGGAGAACGTTCTCGCCATACAGGTCCACAACGTTTCGGAAACCTCCTCCGACATGTCAGCCTTGCCTTTTCTTTCCATCCGGACAGACCATCAGCCGGTTAAACCGCCACCTGCCATCCTGAACCTTTCCCGAACATACTATCATACCAATTTTAAACTCAAGGCGGACCAGGATCTGCTTTTTCTGACCCGTAACCAGGGAACGATGGTCGATTCCGTATCCATCCCATTCCTTGATATGAACATTTCGTACGGGAGAAAAATACCCCCAACAGTGGAATGGGTAATCTTTGCTACGCCCACACCCGGGGAACCGAACAATACGTTTTATTTCGAAGGCAATGTGGACGGGGTCCCTGAATTCTCCGAACCGGGTGGAAGATTCAGCGGCACTTTGCAGTTAAGCCTTTCTGCTCCCCGGCCGGATGACAACATTTACATCACCTTCGACGGTTCGGTCCCCGGTCCGGAATCACCCATCTACGACGGTCCCCTTGAAATCACCTCCGGGGCCATTGTCCGGGCAAGGATCCTAAAGTCAGGGTTCGTGCCGGGCAGGGTTGTCACCCGGACCTACTTTTCCAGTCCCGATAACGGCCTTCCGGCGGTTTGCCTGTCAACCGACCCGTATAACCTGTGGGACCAGGATTACGGCATCTATACGGACGGGCCGAATGCAGAAGCAGATTTTCCCCATTTCAATGCCAATTACTGGCAGGACTGGGAAAGGCCGGCACACGTCGAATTCTACAATGCCGGTGCCGGGACCGGCTTCAGCCTGGATGCAGGGATCAAGATCAACGGGGCATGGTCAAGGGGGTTTGCGCAAAAATCGATCGCCATATATGCCCGGAGAAAATACGGTGAAGGCCGGATCACCTGCCGAATCTTCAGGGAAAAACCCATCAGTGAATTTGAATCCATTGTCCTGCGGAATTCAGGCAACGACTGGGTCGGACATGATGTCTGGGGCGGGACCATGTTCCGGGATGTGCTGATGACCCGTTTACTGGGTGACCTGGACGTGGAACACGCCGCATCCCTGCAGTCCACCGTATACATCAACGGGGAGTACTGGGGCATCATGAACATCCGGGAAAAGATCAACGAGCATTTCATCGCTTCCAACAATGGGGTTGAACCCGACAGGATCGATTTCCTTGAAGGTAACCAATGGGTCATCGCAGGATCTCCCGAACACTATGCCAGGCTGATCGATTTCCTGCATGCAAACAGTATGCAGAGGGAGGAGAATTACGAATGGGTGAAAAAACAGATGGACATCCAGAATTACATCAATTATCAGCTTGCGGAGATCTACTACGATAACGGGGACTGGCCCGGAAATAACATCAAATACTGGAGGTCCTCCTCGGCAAGTGGGAAATGGCGGTGGATCGTATTTGACACGGATCACGGATTCGGGATGTGGGACCCGGCAAAAGTTTACCATAATACCCTGGTCTTCGCCATGGAAGAAAACGGTCCCGACTGGCCCAATCCCCCCTGGTCCACCTACCTGTTCAGGACGCTCCTGGAGAACCTGGAATTCAGGGAACAGTTCATTAACTCCTTTGCTGACCGGCTCAATACCAGATTCAGGAGCGATACGGTGGACGCACTCATCAACCGGCTGAGCAATAACATCGCCGCGGAAATGATCAGCCATATGGCCAGGTGGGGACAGACCATCGATCAATGGAATTACCAGGTCAGCCAGCTGGTATATTATGCAGACCAGAGGCCCGCCATCATGAGGGAACACATCCGCAGTACCTTCGAACTGGGAGATGAGCAGAAGCTGGAAATTTCGGTTTCGGCTGAATCCGGGGGCAGGGTAAAGCTGAATTCCATCATCCTGGAAGATTTTCCCTGGGAGGGAATCTATTTCCAGGGAATACCGGTCGATCTTACGGCTCTCCCGGATCCCGGGCACCGTTTTAAATACTGGTCCGGCGACATTTCACTGGCATCCCCGAAGATCCGGATAGATCCGAATGCGACCATAAAGCTCGTCGCCAATTTTGAAGCCGTTGAGGAAGGCACTCTGTGTCCCGTTTTAATCAACGAAATATGCTATATGCAGGATACGGTTGCTGAAGCGGGGGACTGGATCGAGCTGTTCAACAACAGCGACCAGTACATCGATATCTCGGGATGGATCCTGAAGGATTCCGACGACGGGCATGCCTATGTCATCCGGAACGGCACCATACTGGAACCTAACGGCTATTACCTGGTGTGCCGGGACAGGGATTCCTTTGAAATACTGTACCCGGACCTGGAAAGCTGCGGGGGAGGTTTTGATTTCGGCTTCAGCAGCAGCGGGGACATGGTAAGGCTGTATACGGCCGATACGGTGCTTGTCGATTCGGTCCTTTACGGCATCTATTATCCCTGGCCTTACATTCTGCCCGGCAGCGGGTATACCCTGGCGCTGAAAGATCCTGACCGGGACAATTCTATTGCCGTGTCATGGAGCCTTTCAGATGAGTACCACGGAACGCCGGGCCAGGTAAACTTCATCAACCCGGGACTCAGCCTGCCTGCCGTTGCATACCGGCAGGACATTCTCTACCAGAACAGTCCGAATCCCTTCAGCGATGAAACCAGGATTGTTTTTTATTCGGGAAGGAACCAGCCCGTTCGCATCTGTGTATACGATCTGAACGGACGGCTGATCCGCACCCTTGCCGACCGGCAGCTGGAAGCCGGCTACCATGAGTTTACCTGGACTCCGGAAAACCAGGCCGAAGGGATCCTGATCCTCAGGGCGGAAACTCCTGAAACGGTCTATACCAGGAAAATGATCAGATCCAGGTAGGATATCCTCTGCTTTCAACTTTCAGGCTGGATATAATATCCGGGTCACGTACCTTGCCACCGGTCCCGGCAGGGTATCGATGATCACAGCACTGGAAGGTTTGCGTGGATCGTAAACCAGGTTTTCAACATGCTCTTCAGAAAGATTGCGGATCATGTGCGAACGCACTGAGAATTTTTGTGATTTATTCGGTCCCGTCGCATATTCATAGGTGAGCTTGTAAACCGTCTGTTCGTTGACTTTCAGATTGGTGGGTTCTGCATGGATAAGCTTTCCGGTCGCAGGGAGTCCCGCTATCAGGATTTTCCGTTCACGTCTTGTTTTACGGATGGATGGGTAAAGAAAAAAGAATCCCGCCAGCAACAATCCGATCCCGGCCAGGAACATAATCTGGTCAAAGTTGCGCCGGTCCGTTCCGGTAAAACGGGAAACTTCAGGAGAATCGACCAGGTATTCGATCCGGATTTTCTGACCCTCCCGGTAAGTCCCGGAGTATTCAAGGAAAGATCCGTAATGCGCGGTTTTGCCATCCGGCAGGTACCGGTAGTGATATTCATAAAGGGGAACATTGTTCGCGGTGTACTGGGTCTCGACGGACTCGGTGATTGTAGCCGGCGCAGGGGCAAAATCATTTTTGTCGGCAAGAAGGAGCCTCCAGTTCAGTTTATAGCTGAAAAAAAGGACGAATACCAGACCAATGATGCCAAACAGAAAACCGATGATGAAAGAAGTTCTGCCAAAATTATGTAACAGCCTTATCCTTAGAGGGATAAACATAAGCAGTCTCCTGGGGTTATTGCCCGGTAAGCCCGTCGCGTTTCAGAAGCGGCTCAATAGAGGGTTCCCTTCCGCGGAATTTCTTGTAAAGCTCCATCGGATCTTCCGAGCCTCCCTTTTCGAGGATGTTCTCGCGGTATGAAAGGGCCGTTGCGGGATCGAACAAGGAGGTCTCCTTGAAGGCTTCGAATGCATCTGCATCCAGCACTTCCGCCCATTTATAACTGTAATACCCGGCGGAGTAACCCCCGGAGAAAATATGGCTGAAGTAGGTACTCCGGTAGCGGACGATGATCTCCGGGATCAGTCCCAGTTCATCGAGGGCATCCGATTCGAATTTATCCACGTCCATTTTCACCGGTTCACTGAGGGTATGCCAATCCATATCCAGAAATGCCGCGGACAGGTATTCAAGGTTTATAAAGCCCTGGTTAAAATACCTGGCATTCTTGATTTTTTCGATCAGTTCATCGGGGATGACCTCCCCGGTCTGGTAATGCCTGCCGTACATTTTCATCACCTCCGGCTCGGCACACCAGTTCTCCATGATCGAGGAGGGCAGTTCAACAAAATCCCTTGTGACGGACGTTCCCGAAAGGGTCTGGTAAGTGCAGTCGGAAAGAAGGCCGTGCAGGGCATGCCCGAATTCATGGAATATGGTGCTTGCCTCATCGAAGCTGAGCAGTGAGGGCATGTCCCCCGCCGGTTTGGTGAAGTTGAAAACGGTGGTGACCACCGGGGTGATCTTTTCCCCGTTCTCTCGGTATTCCTTGCGATAGGCGCCCATCCATGCTCCGCCCTGTTTGCTGGCCCTGGGGAAGAAATCCATGTACAGCACACCCACATGCGTTCCGTCTGCCTCCTTAACCTCGAATGCCTGGGCATCGGGATGGGGTTTCGGGATATCCTGGATTGGCGTAAAGGTAAGTCCCCAGAGCTTTCCCGCAACCTCGAACGCTGCATCGCGCACATTCTCGAGCTTGAAATAGGGACGCAATTCCTCATCGTCGAGATCGTATTTCGCTTTCCTTACCTTTTCAGCATAATACCACCAGTCCCAGTTTTCCAGTTTAAAATTGCCCCCTTCCTTATCGATGATGGCCTGCATATCACGGACTTCCTTACGGGCAATGGGCAGGGCCGCATTCCAGATCGGACGGAGCAGTCCATAAACGTTTTCAGGATTCTTGGCCATATTCTTGTCCAGCACATAGTGGGCATAGGTTTCATAACCGAGCAGTTCCGCTTTTTCCAGCCTCAGGTTAACGATTTCCTTGATGATATCCTTGTTGTCGAATTCATTGTCGTTGTCCCCCCTGTGATAATAAGCCTTGTGGAGTTTTTCACGGAGTTCGCGTTTTTCCGAGTAGGTCAGGAAGGGGTACATGCTGGGACGCTGGGTGGTGAACAGCCATTTTCCCTCCTGGCCGTCGGCCTTTGCTGCCTCGGCTGCTGCCGCCACCACGCTTTCAGGAAGCCCGGCAAGATCTTCTTCGTTTTCAATGTAAAGCTTGTAGGCATTCGTTTCTGCCAGGACGTTGTTCCCGAATTTAAGGGTCAGGACGGAAAGCCTGGAATTGATTTCCCGCAGTTTTGCCTTGTCTTCCTCGTTCAGGTTGGCCCCGCCGCGGACGAAATTCTGGTATATTTTGTCCAGGAGGGAAAGCTGTTCGGTATTCAATCCAAGTTCATCCTTCCGGTCATAAACTGACTTTACCCGCTGGAAAAGTTCCGGGTTCAGGTTAATGTCGTCCCTGTGGGCGGAGACCATTGGCTCCACCTGTTCGGCGATTTTGTCCAGTTCATCGTTTGTATTAGCGTCGCGAAGGTTGCCGAACACATTTTCAACACGCGTCAGCATCCCGCCGGAACGGTCCAGGGCCTCGATGGTATTACCGAAGCTTGGATCCTCCGTGTTTTTGATGATGCTTTCGATTTCCTGCCGATCTTCGGCTATTGCTTTTTCATAGGCGGGAAGGTAATGTTCCGGTTTGATACGGTCGAAAGGCGGTACCTGGAAGGGTGTTGAATATTCGCTGAAGAAGGGGTTTTCGGATTCTTTCATTTTTCTGCCTGTTTGAGTGCAGCCGGCTGCTAAAAAAAGAAGGGCAGCCATAACTGGCATAAATCTTTTCATGATGGATGTTAATTTATTAATGGTTGAAAATTTAATGTCCCAAAATTAGGATTCTGTCCGGATATATCTTTCGGCGGGAAAGTGTTTTATAATATAAACTGCCGGCTTTCAGTCACTCAGCATGACCTGGTTGATTTCACGGCAGACCCATGCCAGGCCCTTGATCACATGCAGGCTGATCATTCCCCAGATGACCCCGAGGAACGGCAGGATGTAGACGTCCCCGAATAAATCAAGCAGCCAGCGGTTGACCCCGTCGTCGTTAAACCACCAGTACTGGTGGAGGGCGGGGGCCAGCAGCAGATCCAGTGTTGTGGCCAGAAATGAAATCGAAATGCTCCAGACGACGATGTCGAGAGGGAATTTGACGACCAGGTAGTGTACAAAAGCTTTCCAGGTTGCGGGGGTTCCGAAAAGCTGTTTCAGGAATCCCGAGAACCCGTTCGCATGGTTTTCTTCTTTCTGAATGGGGATGGTCAACCCAAGGAAGACCCGGGTAAGCTGGATGTCGAACCAGCGGAATCCCCGGAGCATCAGCAGGGTACCGATAAAAATGAAGAATCCAACCGCAATCACCAGGAGTCCAACGGAAAGCGAAAGCCCGGTCAGGATAAGCGAAAAATAGACAATGCTTAAAGGAAAAGCCACAAGTATGTAAACGATGTTCAGGTAAGTCTGTGCCTCGCCAAGCACGCTGAAAAAGGGGATCCGTTTTTTCATCGTGGTTCCGGATTTAGGGGTGAATACCTAAAATTACGAAAACCACGGGAAAAATGCCTCAGATCGATTCAGTTTCCACCACTTTGGCCAGCACGTCGGCATAGGGGAGGATCAGGTATTTCCTGCCTTCAAATTCCGTCTCCGTACCTGAATACTCCTTGAAAAGCACCACGTCCCCGACCGAAATTTCAGCATTATCGATGTTGCTCATCCCGAGCACTTTTGCTGTTTTAGGCTTTTCCCTGGCCGTATCCGGGATGATGATCCCTGAAGCGGTTTTCTTTTCTCCGGCCTCTTCGCTCAGGTCCAGGAGCACGTTCTGGTTAATTGGCTGTAACTCTTTCATTATTAATTATTTAAAATATTTGTATTTGAATTTTTTATCCTTGTATTTCCAGCAGGCGATTGATCCTTCCCTTATCGAATCCGACGATCATTTCCCCGCCGATAAGGGTCTGGGGTACGCCCTGCTGGCCGCTTCTGCGGACCATTTCCTGTGCCGCCGCTTCATTCCGGGAAACGTCGATTTCCGTGTACCGGATGTTATTTTTGTTGAGGTAGGATTTAAGGGTGGTGCACCAGGAGCAGGTGGATGTCGTATAGACGGTGACCTGCTTGATTTTCCTGCCTTCCTTCTCTGCTTTTGCAACGTAGACGGCATTATCGAACAGGCCCTTGTAGTAGGCGGATTCATGCGCTCCCTTGTAGGAATTCTTCAATTCCTTACCTGCAAATTCAAGCAGGGTCGGTGCGGAACTGACGGAATAAGCGGGATGGATGTCCATCACATGGTTCACATTGACGGTAAACAACCCGATATCCCCGGTGCCGGAAGCCGCTATGCCCAGATTATCAAATGCCCGGTCACTCGGGCCGGAACCTTTCTTGTAGATCAGCAGGAATGAGCGTTTCTCGTGGCCGAGTTTTTCCTGCAGGTCATCGTATGATTTTATTTCCACCGAATTCATGATGTATTTTGTTAACGTATGCAAATATACGGATACGTTTACATTATATGTGCCAGATGAGTTACGGGGACAAAATGTCAGTCTCTTCTTCTAAGTTGTCAGGCATTGGGCCCCGGCCTGTGTCAGGAATTTTTGTTTTCAAGATATTCCATAACAGTCCGCCGGTACGTTTTTCCTACCGGGATCTCGGTTTTCCCGATAAAAACGGAATGGCTGGTCCAGGAGGAAAGACGGCGGTAAGGAATGATCCAGGAGCGGTGCACTCGGATGAAATCAAAAGGTGTAAGCATTCGTTCAAGGTTCTTCATGGTTTCCCTGGTAATCAGTCGGCCGCTGCCGGTGTGGACCAGGGCATAATCCTTCAGGCCCTCTACAAACATGATGTCCCTGGCATCGATTTTATGGGTTTTTTTGTCCGAGTAGAACGTAAGGGTGCCCGGTTCTTTACCTTCCCCGGACGAGGGAGACCCTTCCCGAAGGGAAGCAGACCCTTTCATGCCGGTCATCCGGTCGAAATACCGGTTCACTGCCTTGAGCAGCCGTTCCAGGGAGACGGGTTTTACCAGGTAATCTACAACGTCCAGTTCAAAGGCCTCGACGGCATGTTCACGGTATGCCGTGGTAAAGATCACTTTAGGGGGATTGTCAAGCGACCTGAGCATTTCGATCCCCGTTAGCTCGGGCATCTGGATGTCGAGGAAGATCAGGTCAATGTGTTCCCTGTGCAAAATGTGGAGGGCTTCCACGGCATCCCCGCACCTGGCCACTACATCCACATCCGGGATCTTTTCCAGCAGGGTGGCCAGCGCATCGAGCGCCAGCGGTTCATCATCTGTGATCAGGCAGCGGGTCTTCACGGGCATGGTTTTCATTGGTCAGGTCTGCAATTTCAGTAACGCAACATAGCGGGCTTCCTCCTTCCGGGTTTCCAGCGAATAATATTCCGCATACAACAGCTCCAGTCTTTTTCTCAGGTTCAACAGTCCCATTCCACCGGGGGATCTTTCCCCGCCCGGGTTTTCCGGCAGGGTGTTTTCAATGTAAAATTCAATATTTCTTCCGCTAATTTCCAGTTTAATTGTCAACCGCTGTTTCTTACGGCCCTGGCTTATCCCGTGCTTGAACGAATTTTCAACAAGGGGGATCAGCAGGAAGGGTGCAAGCCGTATGCCTTCGGGGTCCCCTATTACCTGGAAATCCGCTTCCAGCCGGTCCCCGTAACGCAGGTTTTCGAGCTCCATGTAATTCCGGATGAAATGGATCTCCTTTTCCAGCGGCACCTCATCGGCTTCCCCCTTGTAAATCAGGTAATCAAGTAATTCGGACAATTTCAGCACGGCATCCGGCGCCCGGTCCGATTTCTGCATGGCCAGGGAATAAATGTTGTTGAGAGTATTGAAAAGAAAATGGGGATGGATCTGGGATTTCAGCAATTTCAGTTCCGTTTCCACCTTTTCTTTCATGGCGACCTGTTTTCGCTTCTGTTCCCGGTACCAGTATTCGACGAGCTTTATACCCACCGAAAGGAAGACAATAAAATACGTACCGGTCATAAGGGAATAGATCTCACGGCTGCTGTGAAAAAAGACCATAACCTGGAAGCGCTCGAAGAAAATGATGAAAACCATGGTTGTCAGCAGTTCAAGGTCAAGGGAAACAATAACGGTAAAAACCAGATAGGTCAGGAATAGTCCGTGTTTATCGTGCACAAGGTACCGGGGAATAAGAAAATAGACGATCCAGTAGCTCACTCCGGCAGCGATCAGCAATAGTACGGAGCTGTAAAGAAGGCTGTAAGGATTGAACAGTTTTTCGTACCCGAACATAAGGTTGGTCAGGCACCAGGCCAGGACCCAGTAAGCGATGTGGAAAAGTGATTTTTTCCCCATGGTGGTGAACTCCTGGTTTTAAAAATAAAATATTAAATCCAACCATGTCTATCTGCACGGCCCTTTTTAGAAAAACGGACCCCGTTTGCCGGTAAAGGCTTTCATGATGCTACAAAGGACTTTAATCGCCTGCACCCCTCCCTGTGTCTTCGGGTTCCTGGTCCCCGTCTCTTTTAATGGTTTTTGGTTTTCTGCCGCACTACCTTGGTCCCTGGAATTAAATCATAATTGTTTAATTTTAAATTCGCAGATCATGAAAACATTGGAAGAAACCATGCAGATGATGGGAGGACCCTTCCTATACTTCCAGGTCCTCCTGCTTATCCTGATCCTGATTCTCGGGGTCCTGAAATTTATCCGTTATTTCGGAAACGGTGGACCCGTCCTCCTGCCGTTCCACAGGTCACACCATTCCATACTGTTTCTCGGGATATTCAGCTTTGTATGGGGAACCTTCACACAGCTTGTGGGGATTGTCATCGCGCTGAACGAGATCATAAAGGCGGCGGACATTTCTCCGGCACTGGTGATAATGGGACTCAGGAATTCATTTGTGTCGCCCGTAATCGGATTCGGCACCCTCATCCTTGCCGCCCTTATCTGGGGGATCCTTCACGCCAGGTACACGGCCTGCATGAAAATGAAGGGTCAGTCTTTGTAGCATTTCATGGCGAACCAGGGGATGAAGAACAGGGCGAAACACACCAGTCCCACTGTAACCAGCAGGTCCGCCCCCGGGAGGTTTAACTGCCCGAACAGGAGTCCCGCCATGGGAAGAAAACAGAATACCGCCCCGGCAATGTACATGTATTGCTTGTCCAGGGTATAGAAAACGATCAGCGATGTTGCCAGGAGGAACAGGCTGATCGCAAGGACGTAGTAACCGTAGGGGATATCGTAGACAAGGAACAGCATGCCCATGATCAGAGACATGATGGACAATGCAGAGGAGGCAAAGGCAGTTTTTTTCATAAGCTGATGCACGAATGAAATGTGCTTCTGCACACTTAAAAATAACAGGTTTTTTTGAATTGGTAAAACCCTGAAAGATTTACTCCATGAATGTGCGCAAAGGCTGCTTGAAAACAGCATTATTGCGGATGGAAATTTGAATGCCTGTAATTTTCTGCAAACTTTACGAGGAATGGGATTGTCAGGATTTTACTTAAATTTAGTCGTAAATCTTACCCGATGCCATCCACGGCCGGTCCAGACAGTCCCGAAATTGCCCTCGAGGTAAAAAACCTGATGCGCTATTACGGTGATCTTCTGGCCGTAGACGATCTGTCACTCCGGGTACGCCGCGGGGAAGTGTTTGGGTTCCTGGGACCGAACGGTGCCGGGAAAACCACCTCCATACGTATGATGTGCGGATTGCTGAAACCGAGTTCCGGGGAGGTGCTGATCAACGGAACCGGGATTCACGAAAGGAACATCCGTTCCAGGGTGGGCATCTGTCCCCAGCACATCGTTTTGTGGAACAAACTGACCTGTTACGAGCAGCTCGTGTTCATGGCAAGGATGTATGATGTTCCGGGCCTGCTGGCAAGGTACCGGGCCGACATGCTGATCGAAAGGATCGGGCTGAAGGAAAAGAGGAACAAAATGGCAGCCACGCTCTCGGGAGGGATGCAAAGACGAATGAATGTGATCATGGCCCTGATCCACGATCCGGAAATCGTCGTATTCGATGAGCCGGAAGCCGGCCTTGATCCGCAGAGCCGTATCCTGGTCAGGGAATTCATCCAGGAAACCGCAAGGCAGAAAACTGTCATTTTCACCACGCATAACATGGACGAGGCGGAAAGGGTCTCAGACCGTGTCGCCATCATCGACCGGGGAAAACTCCTGAAACTCGATACGCCCGCCGTGCTTAAAAAGTCAATCGGGGAAGGAGACATCCTGGAACTCACCCTGCAGGGGAGCGGGGACTCAGCACTGGACAAGGTGACGGAAAAACTGGAAAAGGAAGGTTTCAGAATCCTGGCCCGGGAACCCCAGCTGGTCATCAAGGCAATGGACCTGGTGCCCAGGATCCCGAAAGTCTATGCGATAATGGAGTCGGAAGGGATGCTGGCATCACAGATGCATATGCGTGAAAATACCCTCGAGGATGTGTTCATTCATTTAACCGGAAGGGGACTGAGGCAATGAAATGGTACTGGGTATTTATCAAAAGCCTTCGGGAGCAATACCGGGACTACTGGATCCTGGTTCTCACAATTGTTTTCGCCCCTTTCTTCGTGTTCATGTACTACCTGATGTCGGAAACCGAAAATCCCCGGTACGATGTAGTGTTTTTAAACCAGGATAAAACGGTATTATTTTTAAACCAGCCCCTTAACCTGGGAGATACACTTGTACAATACCTCCAGGCCTATGCCGACAGTGCAAAGGATGTATTTGTGGATTTCAGCAGGACGGAAAACCGGGAAGCCGGGATCAGCCTTCTCATGAAAGGAAGCGCCGATGTAATGGTAGTCCTCCCGGAAAACCTCACAACCTCCCTGGCAAACCCGGATTATCCCGGGAAGGCGGGCGCAGTTGAACTGGTCGGGGACATCACGGACATGAACTATATTGTGGGAGCGGTCTGGACGGAAGAACTGGTCAACCGTTTCATCCTGGGAGTAACGGGTGCCGGGATGCCCGTGGAATGGAAAGAGACCTCGCTGGGATACTCGGGAAAGCGGTCGGAATTTGAGCTGTATGTACCGGGACTGATGATCTTTGCCATCATCATGATGATGTTCACCGCTTCGGCCACCATCGTACGGGAACCGGAGGCGGGCACCCTGGAAAGGCTGAAAATCTCAAATCTGGGTGCATTACAGTACCTTGCCGGGATCTCCCTGGTCCAGCTGATCATCGGCATCATATCCCTGTTGCTGACCCTTTGGACTGCTGAGGCTCTGGGTTATAAAGTGATCCCGGGCACCCTGGGATTTATCCTGCTGATCGGCTTCCTGACCAGTTTATCAATGATCAGTTTCTCCCTCATTATTGCATCGATCTGCCGGTCCATCAAGGATGTGGCGATCATCGGCACCTTCCCGCTGATGCTCATGATGTTTTTTTCAGGGGCTTTCTTCCCTCTGGGCGGTGGAAAGCTTTTCACCCTCGGTCCCTTTACCCTCCATATGAATGACCTTCTCTCGCCAACCTGGGCAGTGGATGCACTGAACAAGGTGCTGGTAAAGGGACTTGAAGTAAGGGATACCCTTCCGGAAATGCTGGCCATTTTAGTCCTGACCATCCTTTATTTTATCATCGGGGTGTGGGCCTTCCGGCAAAGGCATATGAAGGCAGCCTGAACGAAACTTTACTTAAAACAATTAAAATGGACTTTTCAACAATTAACTGGCTTGCCATCCTGGTTGCAGCCGTTGCAAGTTTTGCCGTCGGATCCGTATGGTATGCAAAACCCGTTTTCGGAGGCACTTGGCAGAAACTGATCAACCGTTCCGATGAGGACATCAGGAATGCCAGCATGGTTAAAATTTTCGGCCTGGCCTTTCTACTGACCCTTGTAATGGCCATTAACCTGGCCATGTTCATCGGGGAGGGACAGGGATTTGCCTTTGGCCTGTTCGCCGGTGCCGCAGCCGGCATTGGCTGGGTGGCCATGGGAATTGGCGTAATGTACCTTTACGAGGACAGGCCCTTCAGGCTCTGGCTCATCAATGCTGGTTATATGGCCCTTGCACTTTCCGTCATGGATGCCTGTATTAACAATCCGCAGATTGCGTTCTTTGCAATTTATCCATATATTTGGTTCAAATCCTCTTTCAATGAAGACAAGCATACTGAAGGCCCTTGCCCTGGCATTCCTGATGTGCCTTGCCCTGTCATCCTGTGAAGCGCTGGAAGATTGCAAAACCTGTGCACTGGTTAAATTGACCGACGGGGTAGAAACAGAACGGGGACCCGGTATACTTTACTGCGGCGACAACCTGGCGGAAAAGGAAGACTATTCCCTGACCATCGTCAACACCTATGTCTATTACGATTGTAATTAGCGGAGATCAGACCCTGACCCCGATCACCGTAACGTCGTCGACCTGCTCGATTTCCTTTCTCCATTCCTCGAAGATCCTGTCCAGTTCGGCACCCTGCTCGAGCATGGATTTTTTCTGAAGTTCACCCAGAACGGTTTTAAAGTTCTTGCTCAGGAACTTTTTCTGGTTGGGTCCCCCGAACTGATCCGCAAACCCGTCGGAGAATATATAAAAGGTATCCCCCTTCTTCAGGTCGATCCAGTGGTTGGTGTAAGGCTGCATGGTCTCATGGATCGCCACCGGCATTTTATCGCCTTTAATTTCAGAAAGTTCCCCGTTGCTCATTATCCACAGGGGATTGTTGGCACCGGCGAACTGGAGGTTCCTGTTTTCAAGGTCGAGCAGGCAGATGCACATGTCCATGCCGTCCTTGACATCACTGGTTTCCTCCATCTGTTTGAGGGAACGGATGACATCATCCCTCAGGGTATTCATCACCTGGTCGGGCTGGGTAATGCCCTTGTTCAGGACGATCTCGTTCAGGAAGCTGACCCCCAGCATACTCATGAATGCCCCGGGAACCCCGTGCCCGGTGCAGTCCGAGGCAATGATCATCTGCCGGGAACCGTTGTCCACCTCGGCGACCCAGTAAAAATCACCGCTAACAATGTCCCTTGGCTTGTAGAGGACGAAATGATCGATCCTGTCCGAAAATAATTCAAGGCTTGGAAGGAGGGCGGACTGTATCCTGAGGGCGTACTTTATGCTGTCCGTGATGTGCTTTTTCTGGTAGGCGATCTGGTCGCGCTGTGATTCGGCAACCTCCTTCTGCTTCTGGATCTCGTCTTTCTGTGCCATGATCAGCTTGTTCTTGGCTTCCAGCTGGATGTTCGCTTCCTTTTTGATCTTGTATCCCCTGTAGATGAAGTAGCCAAGTCCGCTTACCAGGATCAGGGCTAGGACGAAGAACCAGATCAGCATTTTCTGTTTCTCTATGGCCTTTAGCTGTTCAAGGAGGACAGAATCCTTTTCGGCTATTTCCTCATTCTTCCTGGCTATTTCGTCATCCTGACCGGCGATCTGGGTTTCCTGGATGGAAATTTTATTTATCTGCTCGTCCAGGACAGCTTTCTGTTGGACCACCTCCTGCTGCTGGGTGGCAATGGTGCTGCGCTGGCGGCCGATCTCTTTCTGCTGCCGGTCGAGCACTCTCGTTTTTTCGGTGATGGTCTGCTGTTTTAACCGGATTTCATCATTTAGCCGGCTCAGCAGTTCCTGCTGCTCATGGATCTTTTTATCCTGTTCGGCAATTTCCACCTTCTGGGAATCGATAATAACCCGCTGTTCCCGGGTCACTTCCTTTTCTTCTTCCAGGGCAACCTCGGTCACCTTGAACAGTTCTTCCCAGTCCTCCCGGGTTTTTACAGCCGCAAAAAGAAACGCCTCGCTTACATGCAGATTCTCTTCGTTCAGTTTTGCCTCATTCACCTCGAACCTCGGCTGTCCCTCAACCACGATGAAGTTCAGCATGCCCTCATTGAAGTCATAGCCTTCGCCAATGACAAGGGTGTTGTTCCCTTTGGTCCGGCTCAGAACGGATTTCATATTGAACCCTTCCTTCTTATTCACATAAAGGATGTGGCATTTCTCTATGTCATCGAGTTCCGGGTACTGGAAGATCTTGATCGGCTTTTGCTGGATGAACTGCCTCGTTTTGGCCATTTCGTAAAGATCCATCACGAATTCGCTGTCCTTCCCCAGGACACCGATCTTGAAATCGGCGTGGGACTGTATCTTGTCGTCGTATTGCACGTACTTGGCAATATCGAGGATGTAAAGTGCACGGGTTGAATTATCCCATACCTCCTGTGCCCGGAGGGAGACGGTCTGGATAAGTAAGAAGCAGGCAAGCAGGGTTAAAGGTCTGATTTTCATATATCTGAAATATATATTGTTATTCCTGATGAGTTTTTCCCTGATCAATGCTCCTGGCGCAGCGGAACCCGACGTTCATGTCCACCCAGTAGGGTCTCAGGCTCTGGCGGAACCAGCAGGAGTTGCAGCTGCGCCCCGATCTCCATCCTCCTCCCCTGATCACCCTGGTCTTTCCGATCGGGGGACCCGTGGGATTGTCCGTCGGCGAATCCAGGTAATAATATTTATCGTAATAATCGTACACCCATTCCGTCACGTTCCCTGCCATATCGTGCAGGCCATAGCCGTTGGCCGGGAATGATCCGACCTTCAGCACATGCCCGTAAGTGCCGTAATAATTAGCCAGGGTCGAATCCATTTCATCTCCCGAGGGGAAATTCTTTTGTGCCAGTCCCCCTCGTGCCGCATACTCCCATTCAGCTTCAGTCGGAAGCCTTTTTCCCGCCCAGGCAGCATAGTTTGAGGCGTCAACCCAGGTCACCCACACGACCGGGTGGTCAGGGTACTTAAGCCCGCAGTAAAAAACATCCATCCCCCAGAATTCCGGCAGGGGATGCCCGGTTTCCCTGCAGAACTCGTAATACTGGGCATTGGTAACCTCGTATTTGTCGAGCAGGAAGGAATCGACCTTTACCCTGTGCACGGGGTCATCGACATAACCGGGGCCGGGGCCGGGGGACTTGCCCATGATGAATGAACCCCCGGGGACCAGCAGCATTTCCTGCCGGATGAGCGGCGGGGGATCATCCGCAATAGCTTTAAAAGCCTGCGAACTGCCACCAATCGTGATGAGGTTCAGGAGAAGCAGTGCCAGGACGTATCGTTTCATTTCATTTAGTTTTTAGGGGAAGGACTCAATCAAACTCCCCGAAGCTTATCCTTGCCTGGAAGGCAAGGTTCTGGTCGGCGATCCTTATCCCCTCAAAATAATCAAAGGGATCGTTTGCAGTCCGGGTTTTTATCCGGATCTCAAGTTGTTCCCCGAACCTTGTTTCCAGCTGGTAATTGATCTGGAACTCCCGGATGTTTTTTGATTCATAAAGTTTTTCATCATAGCAATCCTGGATCCATTCAATGTATTTTACCGCGTTTACATGCCTGTTTATGTCCAGGTCCGAATAACGGGCGGTAACCGGCAGCTGCCTGTCCGGCTCAGAGATGGAGGGCAGCTTGTCCGGCAGATTTTCAATGGCATGAAGGTCGCTCACGACAAACCTGAAAAGACTGTTATCAGAGTGGACTTTTCTGGGTCTTCCCGTATTTACGTCGAGAACAAGCCAGGCCGTGGTTGCGGAGGCAAGCAGGCGCCCGTTTTCAGAAAGCATGCGGTAGTCCCGCGCAAAAAAGATCCTGTTCGGTCCCTTGTGCCAGGTCTCAATAACAACCGGATCGTTCATACGCGGATAGGAATGCATGATGACATGAAACCTCGAAAGGACCCAGTACACCTTATCACGTAACATATCTCGGTATCCGAACCCGTACATGTCAGCATGTGCAGCGGCGCTTTCCAGGAGCATGCCGGCCAGGGTATAAAACTTGGGCTGCCCGTTGAAACTTACGTAATATGCCGGTATCCTGCTCTCGAGTCGTAAGATCAGATCTGATTCCGTGTCATTCATGGGGAGATCCGGTTTACTCGTTGAAATTACGATTCTTTTCGGATATTCTACAGATATTTTTCCTGTTACACCGCATCGTCCCTGTGTACAGTTTCAGTTGAAAATGCAGGAATACAGACGGCAATGTATTCGGCGCCACCGGGCTCCGGCGAGCTGTATCTCACCCATTCGCCCTTTCCGATCATGATGGCCTGTCCCGCGTGAACGAAGAACACATCTTTCCGGGTTTCAACCTTCAGGGTGCCTCCGGTTACGACCGTATATTCATCAAAATCGGGGGTTTGGCCGGGTTCCTGCCATCCGGGGGGACTTTCCATTCGGGCTATGCTGAGCTCCGTTGTGCGGGAATTCACCTTTCCGAAATATTCCTCGATTTTTTTCGGCATGTTCCCCGAGGCATCAACCCTGGCGGGGGATTGAATGAGCTTGATCATGGCTGAGGTTTTGCTCAAAATTAGACAAAAATGAACGACTTGCGTATCTTTATAAGATAATGAAGATATACTTTATACTGGTTGAACCGGCAGTGCCGGAGAATATAGGGGCCTCTGCAAGGGCCATTAAAACCTTAGGTTTCAAGTATATGAGGCTGGTCAGGCCATGCGATCATTTAAGTACGGAGGCAAGAATGCTTGCTCATGCTTCGGGAGAGATCCTGGAAAATGCCGAAGTGTTCGGTGATCTAAAAGAAGCACTTAAGAATATCGACCTGAGCATAGCCACCACAGCTAAAAAACGGGGAGCCCGGGTGGATTATATCGGAAATGCGGAATTGACCGGCCTCATCCGCTCCAAGGGAGAAGCAGTGGAAACAATCGGGATCGTGTTCGGCAGGGAGGAATCAGGCCTGAGCAACGACGAAATCCGGATGTGCGACCTTGTTTCGTACATACCTTTAAAGCAATCCTATCCATCGCTGAACCTGTCGCAGGCGGTAATGTTGTATGCCTACAGTCTTGCAGAACTGGTGCTTACGCACCGGCAAGGCAAAGATCCGGCCGACAGGAGAAAGGGATCGCCGGCACCGGTTTCCGCTCCCCTCCCGTTCAGGACCCTGATGGAAAGGTCCGGGGAACTGCTCCGTAAATTGGAGGTGGACCGTTCCCCTGCCCTTTATAACCGCATCATGGAACGTATTGCCCTGCTCGGGGAGGAGGATGTTCACCTTCTCCTGTCCGTGTTTTCCAGGTTCAAGTGATGCAGCGAAACGATCCGTAAGCCGTCTTTATATATTTGTAAAGTATCCATATTCATAAAAACCTGTTATCATGAAAAAACAATCTTTAACCGGGATCCTCCTGATCCTTATACTGCCGATGCTGCTTGTATCCACGGGATTTGCCCAGGTCCGGGGCGACGGCCATGTGGTCAAACAGGAAAGAAGTGTAAATGCTTTTAACGGAGTCAATGTCCGCAGCGGGATCGACCTTACCGTCACCCAGGGAAACCAGGCCGGGCTGACGGTTGAAACGGACGAAAACATCCAGGAGTACATCATTTCGGAAGTCAGTAACGGGACGTTGGAAATTTACGTGCGCCGGAACACAAACATCCAGAAGGCGACCCGGATGACTGCCCATGTAACCGTCAGCGAACTGAAACAGCTCGACATATCCGGCGGAGGGGATGTGAAAAGCCTGAACACGATCACTGCCGGTGACCTCGCCATTACAATCAGCGGGGGAGGGGACCTGGCCTTTGACCTTGCGGCCGACCGGGTGAAATGTACCATGAGCGGCGGTGGGGATGCTTCACTGAATGGCAGGATCAGACAGTTAAGTGCCGGTCTCAGCGGAGGCGGAGACCTAGCGCTTAAAGGGGAACTCGGCATGCTTGATCTGAATATATCCGGGGGAGGCGATGTCAGCGTAGACGGAAAAGGCAGCTCCTCCGGTGTGGTGGTCGGCATTTCGGGAGGTGGCGATCTGCAGCTGGATATGGCATGTGAAAAAATAAAAACAACCGTAAGCGGTGGCGGGGACGTATCGATACATGCGGGTGATCATGTTTCACAGGCCGGGATTGATGTGACCGGTGGAGGGGACCTTACAATGGAACTGCATGCGGCTGAATGCATGATCACTATCGGAGGCGGAGGAGATGCTTACCTGAGTGGTTCAGCTGAAAAATTTTACGGTGAGGTAAAATCAGGGGGCGATATCGATGCATCAGGATTCAGGATACAGGCGGCCAAACTCGATCTTTCCGGGGGAAGCGATGCAAGGATACACGTGGAAAAGGAACTGACCGTTAATGCAAGCGGGGGATCACAGATCTACCTCAGCGGCGATCCCCATGTTGATGCGAACCTGAGCGGGGGGTCAAAGATCCACCGGAAATAAAGATCTTCGTCGCCTGGCCTGCGGCCGGCCCATGGTACCGCGACCGCAGGTATTGTGGTTATATACGATCGCAGGTATTGCGTTTATGCATGATCACAGGTATGGCGGTCATACATGATCACAGGAACTGCTGTTATAGAATATAGGGAATAAGGGCTTTCCTGTCACCTGGATAATTTTCAAACCGGTTCCGGTACCACCTGTGATGGTCCAATGCCCTGGGCACAAGATTGACCACGGTCCAAACCGCAAATGCAAGGGCGGCCGGGCTCCAGGTCATGACGGCAAAACCGGTCCATTCCACGATCTCCCCAAAAAAATTCGGACAAGATACGTAGCGAAACATCCCCCCCATGGGAATGGAATACCCGTTCCCGGAGCTTTTGCGCAGGGCAAGGAGACTGTTGTCGGATCGTACGTTGATGAACATTCCGCTGAAAAACAGGATGCTTCCGAGAATAAAACGGATGTCGTACAGCCATTCGATGGAATATCCTGCAGATACCGTTCCGAAATAATACCCGTTTAAAAAACCGTTCACAAGGTTGAAAAAAATGGCAAATAGTGCAATCAGCAGGGGCATCAGCTTGCGGGAGGTACGCGTCCGGAATGGAAAAATGATGGAACGGTTGGTATAATGGGCCGTGTAAAGCAGGAAGAAAATCAGCATGGGGAGATTCATTGAATTCGGACCCAGAATGAAAAAACCGACAAATACGATCAGCGATGGAAGTTCCATGATTATCCAGCCCAGGCGGTTGGAGATCATGGGTCCCCAGTTCCTGCTGGAATGCCTGCCGTAAGGCGCCGTTATCCTCAGCAACAGGGGGAAAAGAAGAATGGCGAATCCAATCCAGATCCTCACAAAAAGGTAATAATTCCAGGTGCTCATCAGGGCTTAAAGATAATGGTTCTCATCGAACCACGCGATGGTGTCTTTGAGGGTTTCCCCGAAAGGCCTGACCCGGTAACCGAGTTCCTTTGAGGCTTTCTCACTGCTGATGCCGTGATGGGCAGTTTTGAGGATATTGACCGATTCGCGGGTATACAGCGGATTACTGCCGGTCAGCCTGGCCCAGGCTTTCAGGAAAGGCACGCCCACTTCGGCAAGCCAGAAGGGAAGAACGGGCAGCTTTTTCCCGTTCCCTTTAAGTTCCCGGAGCATATCATAAAGGTCCGCCAGGCTTACAAAATGTCCGGATAAAAGATAACTCTCTCCCTTGCGTCCACTGTCGATTGCTGCTATGGTGCCGGATACCACGTCCCTTACATCGACCCAGTCGTAACCCCCTGGGATCAGGGCGGGGATCTTGCCGTGGTAGAGCTGGAGGATGGCTTGTCCAATGAGGGATGGCTTGAAGTCATTGGGTCCCATTACAGAAGTGGGATTGATGATCACAGCATCGAGTCCCCCTGCAACCGCTTCATGCACGGCCTGTTCCCCCATGGCCTTGGAACGGTTGTAGATGATGGGATCCTTCAGTGCCAGGGAACGCATTTCATTGAGGGATTCATTCAGGGGATCGTGAACCAGGGCATGGATGGAACTGAAATGGATCAGCCGCCTGGCGCCGCTTTCCCTGAAGGCTTTCAGGACATTTTTTGTTCCCTCGAAATTCGTATCCATGACACGACGGTCCCCGTTTATGGAAATGCTTGCGGCCATGTGGATAAACACCTCCGATCCTGAGGCCAGCTTACCCAGGGATGCGGGATCCAGAAGGTTGCCCCGGACAAATTCAAGATCCAGTCCCTCCAGGCTGCGGGTGTATTCATTGATCAGGACTTTCAGGGAATGTCCCTCCCCTAGCAAAGTCCTGCAGAGGTTGGTGCCGATGTGACCGCTGGCCCCGGTGATTGCAATTTTCATACTAAGCGTTTCTTTTGTAATTGTTGTTGAGCGGGTGCAATTCTTTTCTTCCGTCTATCAAAACGGCCACCCATTCCGCCAGGCGCTTGCCAAGCCTGCGGCAGGATTCCTGTTCCTTGAATTCACGCGGATCGCCGGCCTGAGTGGCCCCGTAATGGGCCGTGAACTGATTGCCTGTATAATCAGTAACGCCGAAGACCAGGAACCCGAAATTCATCATGATGATAAGGAGGGACTGGCAGGTCAGCTCCGCACCGCCACCCCAGCCTCCTTCAGAGCTGAATGCGCATCCGATCTTTCCATCCAGTTTCTGCCAGTCGGGCAGCAGGTCCTCCCAGAATTTTTTCATCGGCGACGAAACTGTGCCCAGGTAGGTCGGTGAACCAAGGGCCAGCCCGTCGCACCAGATTACATCTTCGCGTCCGGCTTCGTGGACCGCTTTAAGCCTCACTTCGGTATCCGGGATGGAGGAAGCTCCCCGGGCAACCAGTTCGGCCATTTTTCGTGTATGGCCCTCCTGGCTGTAGTACAAGACAAGAATTTTACCCATGCACTAAAATTTTTCAAATTACCAGAATATTCTCCGGATTTACAAGAGATCGATTATCTTGGGCTTAAAACTACTAATACCTGACGGAATGAAGAAACTGCTTTACCTGCTCGCGGCACAATTATTTTTCATGGCCCTGGCGGCCCAGTCCTGGAATCCGGACCTCGGTGACGGGAGGTACGGGAATCCCATCATTTTTGCGGATTACTCGGATCCCGATATCATCCGCCAGGGAGACGATTTCTTTCTTGTTTCCTCCAGTTTCACCTGCATGCCGGGGATACCCATACTGCATTCAAGGGATCTGGTCAACTGGAAGATCGTAAACCATGTTTACGACCGGCTGCCCCTTGAAGAATACGATAAACCTGTGCATGGAGAAGGATCCTGGGCGCCCTCGATCCGGTACCATGAAGGGATGTATTACGTGTATTTCTGCACACCCCAGGATGGACTTTTCATGGCAAGGACGAAAGATCCTTGCGCCGGCCGGCGGGGTACCCGGTGGCTGGCAGACCGTCCTGCGGGCGAAGAATATTTACGGTCCCTATGAGACCAGGATTGTCCTTCACCAGGGCAACACCGGCATCAACGGTCCCCACCAGGGAGGCCTTGTGGAGCTTGAATCAGGCGAGTGGTGGTTCATCCATTTCCAGGAAAGGGGCGTTTATGGACGGATCGTGCACCTGCAGCCTGTACGCTGGGAAAACGGGCGGCCCGTAATGGGCGTGGATGCAAACGAGGACGGGATCGGGGAACCTGTAGCGGAGTTTAAAAAACCGGATGTCGGGAGGCAATACCCGGCCGAAATGCCGCAGACCACGGATGAATTCAACGGGGGTGACCTGGGACTGCAATGGCAATGGCAGACAAATCCCCGGGAGGACTGGTATTCCCTGAAAGACAGCCCCGGAAAACTCAGGCTTTATTCCGTTCAGAACATTACCCAGAACGGTAATTTCTGGTTCGTTCCAAATCTTCTGCTTCAGAAATTTCCCATGCCTGAATTTAAGGCGGAAACATGCATTGAATTTAAAGGGGGACTTCCGGGGGAACATTGCGGGCTGGTGGTTATGGGGGATGAATGGGCTTTCCTTTCACTCACTGCGGCGGGAGAAACAAAACGGGTCGGGATATACCAGGGCAGTTTCCAGCAGTGTGAGAACCAGACCCTGTTGCTGGAACAGGCAGGTGTTCCCCCCGGAAAGTGTTACCTGCGGGTCCGGGTGAATGAAAACGGGATCTGCCGGTTCGGTTACAGCACGGACAATAAAAGCTGGCAGGTGCTCGGAAAAGAATTCAGGGCAAGCAAAGGCCGGTGGATAGGGGCCAAGCTGGGTTTATTCTGCATTAATCCCAACCTGGAAGAAGGAAAAGCTTTTGACGATGTGGATTGGTTCCGGGTCTTGGAATGGAGGTGACCGGTACCACTCCCGCCGAAGTCCCCGCTGACCGGCTTGTTTAACCAGGGTGACGAAGCAGACCTGTTATGGCAGTCCTGTTATCAGGTTCCCTTGAGCTTTTTGAGTTCGTTGTGGTGCTGAACCACAAGCTGTTCGAATTTTTCGCGGGACTGCTTACGGTGGGCTTCAAAATCTTCCCGGGTTTCCTCCAGGTCACGCTTGTTTCGATGAGCGACCGTCAGGAGTCGTTTGTTCGTAAGGAACAGGATCACTGACAGGAAGGCAAGGCCGGCGATCACTATCCACACGATGGAATTGTACAGGGTTTTATTCATCGGGGTGCCAAAGAAGGATAACCTGTCCCGGTTTTTAATGGCCTCATCAAGTCTGTCGTTTGTTTCCTGGAGTTCTGCCTGCAGGGATTCGATCCGGACGTTTGCTTCATTGAAACGGCCCTCCAGCTGAAACAGGTCTTTTTTCACCGCTCTGAGTGAATCCAGCGAATTGGTCCTGATCTTCTGGAACATGTCCTCGCGGATGGCCCTGAAATCGTTGTAGATCCGCGTGCGATCATTCATGTAATCCCACTGTTCCCTTAATGTTCCGCTGTCGAGGATTTCAGGCATAGTGTACTGGCCTTTAAGGGGACTCGCAGCAAGGCAGGCCAGTATGATCGAGGTTTTTATGGCTTTCATAGGCTATGGATTTGTCGTTATAAAATTAGCAATTAAGATATCAACGGGTTAACCGCAGGAAAATTATATCCGGCATCACGGGAGGGGCAGAAGTCCCTCCCACCTGACCCGCCAGGTACCGTCTCTGGGGATCCCTGGCTCAGGGGTGGTGCAGCCGTCGTATCCCGCACACATCATGGCAACCGCTGTCAGAAGTCCCCCGTTCCCCGGGAGATACAGCCTTAGCCTGCCGTCCTGGTAATTGTGGCCGTTGGCCAGGTAGGTATTGGTACGGGGCTGCATGAACAGGGCTTCCATGGCTTTTTCGGGTTGTCCCAGCCGGACCGCCGCCATAGCCGTCAGCGGGAAATCCCATCCCCAGGTTTCTTCCCATTGCCAGTTCTCCCACACAAAGTCAAAGGTTTTTCTCATGACAGCCGTATCGATGAGGGGATTCCCCGGAAGCGCCCCGAAGGCTCCAAGCACGGCCGGGTGGTCGTGCATATGGGTTCCTTCCTCGTAGGCCATTGGAACGCTTTCTGCCGGCACGTATAACCCGTTGCGGGCATAAAGGGGAGAGAGTTTTTCAAGAACTTTTACCCATTGAGGATGGGGACTCACCTGCATGCGCTCTGCCCAGCGGATCGCAGTGCTCAGTCCCCAGTACCAGTAAGAAAGCTCAAAGGGAGGATTGAAGGTAGTCCGGGCATTAAAGCATTCCTGGGCGGGGATCAGGACGGGTCCCAGTTCATACCGATCCTTCTCCCTGTTAAACAGGGCATAAGAAGCCATAAAATCGGCCGTGGCAAAGACCAGGTCCCCGTACTTTTCAAGCACTTTCGGAGTCGGGGAATCCCGGTAGCACAATTCGGCTAAATAGATGTAATGCGGCTGCTGCCAGATCAGGAAGGAACCGACTGAAGAGGGACTGTCCGCACCGGAGGGATCGGTCATTTTCTGCCAGCGTATTCCTTCGTAGCCCTGCCTTTCGGCTGTTTTACGGGCATTTGCGGCAGCTTTTGGGTACCATGCAAAGCTTTTTTCCATCAGTTCGGTCCGTCCCCAGAGGGGAAAATGCACCATATGCCACCAGGCCATTTCCAGGTGGAACTTTCCGTACCAGCTGTTGTAGGTGAGTCCCGTTTCCTGCGGTGGCTGGTCCCCCGCACACTGCACCCGGGTCAGATACTGGGAAAGGACAATCCTGCGTTCCAGTTCGCCGGCCCTCGGATCCGTGCTCCCGGCAAAATCCACTGCACCCCCGGACATCCAGAAATCCTTCCATGCCCTTTGGCTGAGGCTTCGCGTCCGGGTGAAGTCCCCTGCCACACCCGGATCATCCCCGGGGGTAAAAAGGACCGATACTTCCATGGAAGGGGATCCCGATGACAGTTCGAACGAATGCTCCCCCTGCCTTGAGAATACCGTACCCGGACTCCAGGCAAGCCGGGTATAATACTTCGTTGTGTCCAGGATGCGCTCGATCGTGGCTCCCTGCCCGATCTCCCCGATCAGGTTGCTTGAATGCCTGTCCGGCAGGTCCCACCGGCATGCCATATCGGAATGCCGGCCGCTCGGGTAAGGGTAACGGAGAAGTACCCTGATCTTTCCGGTGGAAAGCAGGTCCGATTGAACCCTGAACGCGATCATATCCTTTTCAGGATGGCAGACCGTAATCACATCAACCCTGTTGCCGGAAACCTTAAAGGAACTTCGGATCTCTCCCTTCCAGAGGTCAAGTTCCTGGGATACCTGTTCGATGTCCTTGGGACCAGCCGCTTCGCCTGCTTCATTCAGGATCAGGAACCCGACGGTGCCCAGGTGAAGGCGGTGGGGATTGACCCTGAAATACTCAGCGGCCTGCCGGCTGCGGGGGGGTTCTTTCATCTGCACCGAATACGGGATGTCCCTCCCGTCCACACGGTAAAGGGCCATAGTTTCCCGAACGTCGTAACCGGAAGTGTCCGGGAAACTGTGCCATCCCCAATCGGACTGGGTTCCCAGCGGAATGCCCAGGCTGTAGGTTTCGGGGAAAGTCTGCAATCCCGTTACATCGACCGTGAAAGCAAATCCCCCGTTCCCCACGGTCAGGGATCCCAGCGTATCCATTTCCGTCAGGACCACGTTGTGCCTGCTGACCAGGTCCTCTCTGTCGATTGTCGGCGTTTGCACGCAGGATGTGGCAAGGGTCAGAAGGGTGCCGAGCGTCGGAAGGGTAAATAAGCCGGATGGGAATGCTGATTTCTTCATTCGTCAGGTTTTTTAATATAGGCAGGATCATTGCTGGTTTCGAACCAGGGTAATGCTCATCAGGCCCATGACCACATCGTTGGCCAGTGTTTCAAGGCTGAGTTCCTTTAGTTCCCGGGAAGGATCCAGCGGGAGGTCGTAAAGGCTGGCGGCACCTCCTTCAATATCGATGGTCCCGTTTTTCTTCAGGACCTGGTATTCCGGCGCCACTTCTCCGGTCCTGAGACAGATCCTCGGCGGCCTGGGTGAGCCAATGCGAAAAGCATAGCCATCCTCGTAATAGTCCTGTTCGATGGGCCACCAGGTTTCCGGAGGCACCAACTCGAGCTCTTCGGCACTGCCGTCCATATAGCTGATGCGGATGATGCCGTTGCAAATGCGGCTCTCCATATGGTGGACCGAACCGGTCATCAGCAGGTAGGCATGGGATGCCCTGCCGGAAAGGGGAAGGCTAACCCGGTCGGGGTAATTATCCCACCTTGAGGTGAAAATTATATTCTCCACATCCGGATTCCCAGGCGTGCGGATGGGAATTCCCTGCTCAAGCAGTATGCTGTCTTCCTTACCCGCCCTGGCACGCAGTCCCCCGTCATCGATCTCCGCCGTCCGGCCATAGCTGCACCAATCCCCTATCCCCTGCACGGGTATCTGGAGGGTGGGCACCCCTGCCCTGGGCGAAAGGTATTTATTCAGGAAAATGTTCCCAACCCGGTCGTTGAAATACCCGGAAAGGTCAATGGTTTCTATCTCATCTCCGGGGTTTATCCGGATGTCCCAGTTCACAAGGTTCCGGCTGTGGATCACTCCGGTGGTAACAAAAGTGATGCGGTTGGATCCGGGGACCAGGAATTGATAGGGGACGGTGATCACGGATGTTATTTCTCCGGCGGGCAGGCTGAAAACGGAATACCGTTTCCCGTTCACCTCCAGTATCCCTTCTTTAAGGACCGGGGTATTGTTCCTGATCCGGAAGTTTAATTCATTCTTATTCATTGGATCGGAAGGGATGAATTCGATGGGGACTTTAACCTCAAAGCACAGCGGGACCCACCATTCCAGGTCATCTTGGGCGACCCTGACAAAAACCGTCCTGTGACCCGTGTGCCCGATGGCCTTGAAGGAAACGCTCCGGCCGGAAACCATGATGTCTGCTGCAGTCCCCTGTGGATCAAATACCTCGAGCACCCGTGCGTTTTTGAACCCGGCTGAAAGCCGGTCCCCTTCAGCAACCATTCCAGGTATCGAAGGCTTTTCCGGTACCTCACCTTTCCATTCAATACTTATCGAAATGGTATCGGCATGGCCGGCCGGGATCACAATGACCGGGTCACCCACCGATCCTTCGATGTTCTTCCATTTCGTTTCCCTGCCGTTTACCAGGACTTTGCTGATGCCTGACCGACGGGCCTTTACACTGAACTGAAGATCCATTTCCACGGGAAAATCTTGTACGATGGTGTAATAGTCAGAATCTTTCTTCCGATTGAAATCGAACCGGATATCGGGAGTTTCAAGGCTTGCGGAATCCCAGGCTTCCGGAAGGCCGGGGCGAATCAGCAGGGTCCTGTCCAGGGCATCGGGCACGATCCCGAACAGTCCCTCGACCAGGGTCCTTGCGGCCATGCCGACGGGATCGGCAAAATCCCTGTAGAGTTCCCCGCGGAAGGCATCGTAAAAGGACAATTGCTGGAAATTACCGGGACTTGCTCCCAGGTACATGCTTTCCAGGAACTGGCTTTTCCAGAGCGTGAAAGCCTCTTCCGTCCTTCCGGCCTGCCAGTAGGCAAGGCTGGTATGAAGGTTTTCCGCCAGGGCAACATTGTTGATTGACCAGGTGTAGGGCATCCAGTTGCCGGTTGATAGGGTATAATAATTTCCCGCCGGCATTCCGTCGGCGATGATGGAAATGTGCGGGATCTCCGTGTCCACGTACCGGAGATCCTCGTATGCCTGGAAAGGGTCCGTAAGGCCTGCGTCAATGGCATGGTAAATGGTCCACAGTCCCGCCGCGGGATGCACAAGTTGCAGGCCGAGCAGGTCTTTGCATTCCGCGTGCCAGCCCAGATCGGGCAACCAGAGTTTTTTCCGGATTGCGGAATTTATTTTTTCCGCTTCCCTGTAATAGGGTCCCGGGTCTTTTCCGATCTTTTCGGCGATCCTCCCGGCAAGCAGGTTACCCCGGTAATTATATGCGGATGAATGGGTCACCCCGCCGCCACTGTACTGCAGTGCATCGCTGGCCCAGATGCAGCAGTAGGCATTGTACAGGCCGTCCCTATCCGGGTCAAAGCAGCGTTTTTCCCAGGCCAGGTGGCGTTCGATCACGGGCCAAACCTCACGGGCGTATTCCAGGTCCCCCGTCCACATCAGGTGCCAGAGCAGCTGGTCAATGAATACCAGGTTCATGTCGTAGTGGTGGGGACGGCTGATGCGGTCAGGGTAACGGCTGATGTACCCGCTGGTAAATATGGAATTGCCTTCTTTTTCTTCCTGCCGGGCAAGATTGGTCTTAGGATCGGGCACATCCGGTCCCCTTTCAGGGGAAGTATACTGGGCCAGCGAATAGGCCTTGAAATGCATCCTGGCCCTGTCGTGCCATCCCAGCCAGTCCGCCGCGTATGCCCCCCTCCAGCCGGGCAGCCGCATTCTCCATGCCACTGCCCCATGCAGGTAGGAAGGGGGTTCCCAGATGGCATCGGCAGCGATACCCAGGGCTGCCCCGATGGTGTTGATATAGGGATCGGGCGTATGCAGGCGTATCCGTCCGGCAAGCTCCCTGCGTGCCTGCTCTGTCCGGTCAAACAATGCAGAGGCCGAGGAATAGGTGAGGACACCGGAATGGACGGTATCCCCTGAATATTCAGGGGTTTCGGAATCAGCGGACGGGCTCAATAATTCCGGTTTTTGTGGATAAGCCTCATGTCCGGGGACCCTGAGGATAAAATACAGGCCCTCCTGGACCGGGAGGTGCATTTTCCCTGAAAGCAGGCCTTCGTTTTTTCGGGGCGAACGGAAAAGAAGGGCCGGTGATCCCTGTTTTCCGGCATCGCAGACACGGATCTCACCACCCGGGGGGACCAGTCCCTCCAGCCGTTTTTTATTGCGCAGCAGGGAAGCATTCAGATCGGCCTTGGACTGGGAATACTGGTTCTCATAACGTTCGGCCTCGGTCCGGACCCTTCCCGAACCGAAGAACAGGGTAAAGGAATTATCGGAGATGTTGAATTCATTGTCCGCACAGTATTCGGGTTTCAGGTCAAAGCTCGATTCGGGATCGGCCCCGATATCCCCGTCCCTCGAGAACTTTTTACCGGTTGCCCCGCCGAAGGCCCAGTACAGGTTTACATCCCCGGGCAGGTCCCTTGCCTGAAGCTTAAGGATCATCCCTTCCTGTTCATACATCGCCAGCACGTGCAATTCCAGCATGCCCTGTCCGAGCAGGGAATCCTTTATCTCGTAGATCATGGAACCGGGCCGGTACCTGGCCATGACCTCCCGGGCACCGGTCAGCCATATGCTGCTGTCTCCCCTGCCGATGCCAAGTTTCATGTTGCCCCCCATCCCGGGAAGGTAAAGGGCAAATTCCGGAAGATCTCCTGCCTCCGCCCTGAATGCCGTATTCGATCCATACAGGGCCCTGTTAAAGCGCCGCTTCCCGTTAACGATTACAAAGTCTTCTCCATCAGGCTGGTATCTAATAGACCGTTTAATTCCATGCCAGGGAATCTCAGCGGATTCCTGCCCGCAGTCCCGAAGCAGAGAAACGATTACGAGCAGCAGGAGGAACCGGAATATGGTAATGGCTGGAATATTCATATCATGGCATTTCCGGCGGATTTTTCATTTTGAATAGATTTCCCGTCGGGTCCGGCGCAGGCCAGCCTTCCGTGTCCATATAAAGCGGTTTGATGTTCAGGATGGGCGCACCGCCTGCGGAACGGGTATACGCGTGGTAGACGATAAAAGTCGTATCGTTCTCGTAAAAAAAGCCATTGTGTCCCCTGCCCGGCTCTTCATAATCCCCTTCAAGGAACAGGGTATACCGGTTATCCAGCCAGCTTTCTCCTTCCCTGTTCAGGTAGGGCCCGTGCACATCCTCTGCTCTGCCCATAACGATCTGATAGTTGCTTTCGAGTCCCCTGCAACAGATTCCCCTCGAGGCAAAAATATAGTGGTATGCGGTATCCTCGATGATGAAGACACCTTCGCCAAGGGCGGGGCTGATCACGGTCAACTGCGGGGGATCACTGATCAGGTGCCCGGTTTCAGGATCAAGCTCGGTCATTCTAAGTCCCGCCTGGTAAGAACCGTAAAAAAGCCAGACTCTTCCGTCATCGTCTGTAAAAACCATCGGGTCAATCACGTTTACGCCTTCTCCGCCGTTCTTATAGGAGATCACCTTTCCATGGTCCACCCACCTGTATTGCGGGTCATCCGGATCAAGCGTAATATTGGTCGCATAACCGATGCTTGAATTGAAATTCATCCAGGCGGAAACCGAATAGTAAAGATGGTACAGGCCGTCCCGGTAGTGGATGTCGGGCGCCCATAGATTTCCGTCCTGGCCGGGGATATCCTCCCGGTGCCAGACCGGCAGCTGCCCGGCCGGAAATACCCGGCCTGCGTTTTTCCATTCAACCCGGTCCTCCGAAGTTTTTATGGAAATGCCCCTTCCCGTATGGAATATGTAATAACGACCGTCCTGTTTGATCATCACAGGATCATGAACCCGGAGATCCCCTTTCAGGGGATTGCCGGCAGGCTGGGCCTTTACCCCCGCGCAGATGAGGATCCCGGGGACCAGCAGGACCTGGAATAAGGATCTCAGATGGAGGAACTGAACGGGGTTCTTCACGGGCAGAATGGTATTGGAAGTAAAATTAGAAGAAAAATCCGGCAAGAAAAAACTCCGGCCCGGGCTACTGAAGCTTATTAAACCAGAGGTTCCTTACCCTCCCGTTGGATACATACAATCCGAGGATCCTGCCCCTTTTATTCCGCTTTACCCTGATTCCGCTGAAGGGCGATTCCTTTCCTTCAAGATCGTCTTCGCGCAGGATGCTGATCTCGAAATCACCATGACGCGGGTGGTTTCCCATCAGAAGGCTATCTCCTTTAAGGTATAATGAATAATGGGTATCGAGTTCCGGGCTGTAGTACCTTCCCGTATAGCCGGCCAGCAGATCTTTTGTAATAACCGGCGGGGTGTAAGATTCCAGCCGTACCGGGTCTTCGTCCCCGGCCTGCACGACCATTGCCTTCCGGCCGTCCTGCAGATTCTCGAACCTTACCTTCACCTCGGAGGGGACATCCACCATCTGGAAAGTGTCTTCAGCGACAGGCATCAATCTGCTCTCGCTCGATTCCGACCGGAAATAACGCAGGGTATCGTCCTTTACATGTATTTTACGCGAATACCGGTTTTTTTCATTCCAGTAATACCCGCAGTACTTCTCCATTTCGGCGGCGGAAAGGGGTACCGGGGTCACATCGCAGGCACGGATCATGACGTTGCCGCCATTTTCCTTTTCCAGTCCCAATAAAATATCCGCGATCCCGGCAGATTTCGTCCCGATATCGGACGAAGAAAAATTTGACAGCACGACAATGTTAAGCGCCTGGTCAGGGAAAGCCTGGACAGAGGAATTGTAACCCCCGATCGAACCACTGTGCTGCAGGCGCCTGTGTTCCCTGTATTTATCCAGGACGATCCCGAATGCATAACCCAGGGTATCGCCGTTGTTCAGGATCCCCCGGGTTTGCATCGTCCGGAAGGCATCCTCCCAACCGGCCGGGGGATGGTAATAGTCATTCATCCATTTCAACAGGTCCTCCGTTGTTGAGTGGATATTCCCCGATCCGACGTATCCCCAGAACTCCACCGCCCGGGAAAAACCTTTCCCGTATGATCCGTAATACGAAGTGGCATTGTTTGGAACAACCCGGGCGTAATCATCCTCAACGTAGGTGTGGATCATCCCCAGGGGTTCAAAAATGCTGGCCTGTATCCATCCGGCGAATTTTTCCCCCGTGACCTTCTCGATGATGTCCGCCATAAGCATGTAACCGGTATTACAGTAAAGGTATTCCTCCCCGGGCCTGAAATTCAGGTCCCTCTGGTTCTTCATGAAACGGTAGAGGTCCGCGTTCGTCCTGTAGTCGTCCTCTCTCCAGCCCGCCAGTCCCAGGAGTGCATGAAGGCTGCGCATCCCGCTGGTATGGTGGAGCAGGTGCCGGATGGTAATGGTATCTCCGAAATCCGGCAATTCGGGGAGGTATTTCCGCACATCGTCATCAAGGGACAGTTTGCCCTGTATATGCAGCAGGACAATGCCCATACCGGTAAATTGCTTGGAAACCGAAGCGATGTTAAACTGTGTGCCCGGGGAATTGGGGACAAGATACTCCAGGCTGGCCAGGCCATAGGCTTTTGAAAAAACCACTTTACCCTCTTTCATGATGCCGACCGAGCCCCCGGGATGGTCCGGCCGGTTCCAGGGAACAAACAGGCTGTCGATTTTCTGTGTTTCCTGCCTGCTGAGCTGGGCGAAGGCAACTTGAGGAGAAGAGAACGATAAGCAAAGAAAAATAGCGAAAATGAACCTGTTCATGACGAATGAATTATACTTTGTTTATAACCGGTCGCAGGCCGGATCCAAACAGACACAAACGATCAGGATTATTGCTATCGGGATGATTTTAAATTACAGCAAATAAAGGTAATTTGAAATTTTTAATATTCCGCGAAAGATTTATTCCGGGCTTGAACCATAACAGGTTTAGCATTTCAGCAGGCAGGACCACCCTGCTTGTTCTCCTGCTCATCCTGCAGGATGCTCTGCCTGCACAGGATGGAAACGACCTTATTACGGCAGTGGCTTACCAGGACCTGGCCGAGGTGAAAAAACTGGGGGCGAAATAAAGAAAGATATACCCGGGACGGTCATTCCATAACAACCACCTTCTGGATTCCTCTGCCGGTATTCAGGAGGTAAATCCCGGGAGGAAGGCCGTCCAGTTCAAAAAGCCGGACGGGGTTTGCAGGATCAAGGGAAAAGGTTCTTACCAGCGTACCCTGCAGGTCGTATAAGCGAACGACTGAATCCATGCCGGGATTGTGGGGGATGGAAATACGATCCTTTGCCGGATTCGGGTATACGGCATTACCTGGAAAAAGGTCAGGATCCGTATGGGTTGGGGACCCTTTCTTAAAACCGAAAAACAGGATTGTACCATTCTCTCCCACTGCCCAGATGTGGGCGTCGTCAACAGCGTCGACATCCAGCAGGTCATCCGATATATCAAGGGAATGGTCCTGTACTGCCAGGCCAAGATACTGGTTGTATCCTATTGTAAGGATGGTCCCGGCATCACCAACGGCATAGAAGCTCAAAGGTTCGAGGGCATCAACCGCCCTCAGGGTATCTCCGTCAGGGAAATCGTAATCCAGGTAATTGTTCCAATCGTCCTTGGTAAACCAGAGTTTACCTCCGGCACCTACCATGCAGCCGTAAACACTGCCCACGTTGACAATGTCATACATATCCACCCTGAAGTTGAAAATGATTAGCGCCCAACCGGGCTCCGTAAGTCCCCCGTAATTAGTATGCTGCACTGCCGGTCCGGAACCGCAGATCACACCGTCTAAACTGTCACGGAAATGAACGCTGTAAAATTCGGATATGATGTTGATCCCGACCATATCCAGCCAGTACTGGCCGCCGTTGATGGTTTCCAATTTTAATCCCAGTGTATCCCCCTCAAATCCTACGGCAAATCCTACGTTTTCATCCACAAAGAACACGTCGTTCAATTTTGCGGCGATCCGGTAATAATTTCGTTCCCAGTTCAATCCCCCGTTGCTGGTTTTCATGATCAGCGCTGTATCCAGAGTATTTGAAAAAGATCCCACCATCCAGCCAGAGTTACGATCCTGGAAGAAGATCTTATTGGGATAAAATCCATCAAGGTCTGTCAGGGTCTCCCAGGCCTCTCCGCCGTTAACGGTATGGATCATCATTCCCTCGTTTGTAACTGCCCAGCCGTAGGAGGTATCCACAAAACTGACGGCTATCAGGTCACCGGATACCGGGGAGTTTTGTACCTGCCAGGAAGGTTGACCAGACAGGTGCTGAAAGAATATTCCGGCCGGCAGGAGCAGCAAAAATAAAAATCTTCTTTTCATGATTGATACGAATTGATTTAAGGAATGATTTCCAGGGATTCTTTTAGGATACATAAAGTTAGTTAAAAATCATTTTTATATCAATCTGCAGATAACCTAAATTTCCAACCGGCATATATACCAACGCGCGGTTAAGAGCACATGCTTCAAGCAAGGCGCAGCATCACCGGCTTTCCAGGCGGGACCATTTGGCTCAGTACAAGCGGAGAAATCCATGGCAGTCGTTACGGGGCTGGAATTATGCCGGCTGTAAATGAGGGTTTTTCATTATATTTGGATAAAGTGTCAGTTTAACATTGAAATCCAATTATTTATGAACTGATTTTTAATCCTTAAAATCAAGAAAAATGAAAACAAGATTGTCGGTATTTATCCTTTTTCTTCTTTTCGCAATGTCCTGTAATTTCAGGAAGTCGGCTAATGTCGATTTCCTGACAGGTTTAAGTACCAGGGGCGATGGCCTTGTCTGTGACGAGGTCTATCTGTCGGATGGAGAGAATAAAATCAGCGGAAGTTCATTCACCTACGGGGAGAAGGTTTATTTGAACTTTGATAACATTACGGGCTTTGTTCAGCATGAAGGCTCAGCCTTTCCGGGGATGCTATTGTCTGTAGTTAGTCAGAAGGGTGATACCGTATTGAAAATCGATGATTTATATGCGGATTATACCGAGGGAATAAACGGTTCCCCCTTATTGTTGAGAGCGAATTTGACCATCGCTGACCCTATGCATTCAAACTCGGAGTACACCTTACATGTAATCATCTGGGATAAACAGGGGAAGGGGACCTTCAAGACGAATCTGGGATTTAATGTAATTCCCAATGAACGGATTGTGATCGAAAGCAAGGGGGTATCGTACGATGAAATTTACCTTTACTCCCCCGAAAACAATGCCACAATTACCGGTGATAATGCCGGGTTAAACGAGAATATTTACATGCTGTTTGAAGGTCTCCGGGGATTTAAGCAGGAAGCCGGATTGGTCTATTTTGGCCTCAGCGTGAAAATAACGGATGATGCAGGTGCCGTTGTTTTGAACGAGGAAGACCTCGTTGGTGATGAAGGCATGGAAGTATCAGAGTTTACTTCCCAGATAGCTCCCAACTTTCACATTAATGATCCCGGTATCAGGAATCCGGTTATCTGCGAGATCGTAATCTGGGACAAAAAAAGCGAAAGCAGTATTAAGGCATCGGTTAAACTGACACTGCAATAATGCCGGGATCGCACATTCAACCTGAATGCCTTACGTTATAGGGACTGGGAATGCATTTTTAATTGGAAGAGTTTGAACCTGAAGTAATCCTGATATCGCGTTTCATTCAATTCTATGCTAAAAACCCACGGTGTTATTATTGCTTGTTCCCCTCAGCCTGTCCGTTTCTGCCCAGAAGAGAAATTTACTGACCGGGGGCTCACCGGAGGATGTGATTAAGGAAAGCCTTATCCCTCTAAAGGATTGGAAACTTTTTCCCAGAGCAGGTGATGTTTCCGGCCGGGCACGTCTGCTGGAAGAAAACCTGGAATACCGTTACACCAGGTTGCCGGCAACCTGTTTTTTGGATTTTGTGCGCAACGGGAACCGGACCAGGTACCAGGATGCTTAGTTCGATCACAGGGAAATGCTGAATTATTTCGTGATTGCAGAAGCCATTGAAAACAGGGGATGATTCATGGACCATACAATCACAGTACCACAATCTTCCGACAATTAACGGTTACATACAACTGGCCGGAAGGCAACAGGCAGCGAAAGACGTTCATTATGAAAGCACGAGAAAACATACAGTTTTATCGTTGGATCTGTCAAAGGCCTATTCCGGGGAGGCGTTAATCAAATACTGGAACCGAAAGATCGAATTCACTCCCCGGAGAATACGCATCAACGATAATTTCGAATTATACGCTTTCAAAGAGTCAACAATAATGCACCTGATCACAGCTGCAGAACCTGAATTCCAGGAGCCGGGGGTGAACTTTAAAGTACCGGGTCCTCAAAGTTGCTGTTGAAGTATCAACCCGAATCACTCGAGGTAAAGATCGAGGCAATTGGCATCTCGGATCAGAGATTGATGCCCGTGTGTGGGGAAATTTCTAAAGATCCCTCTAAATAATTGACATTCTGATAATTTAGTTGTAATTTCATTTACAATTTCCCGGATCTCGCAACATTCGACCGCCTTGCATCTGGTAATTCTATTCTCATCCGGCAATTATTTTATCATGTAACAGTGAATTATTGAAATCACCTAACCCTAAAAATTATTTATCATGAAAAAAATCGTTTTACTGATTCTGACATTAACCCTGATACTTGGCAATTCCTGCCAGGATAAGAAGACCATGGCTGAACTTGAAAAATTTAAGGCTCAGTCCCAGCTTGAAGAGCAAAATAAAATACTGGCTCAGCGATGGCACTATGACCTGTCTGTGGACAGGAACTGGGCCGTGGCTGAGGAGATACTTTCCCCTGACATTGTGATCCATTCAGCAGTCGGAGATGATGTTAAGGGCATAGAGGAGATAAAGAAATTTGATGAAATGTGGAAAAGTATGCCCAATGTGAAGATCAATCATTATGAGATAATTGCCGAAGGTGATTATGTCCTTATCCGTTGGGATGTATCATTCGACAATACGGTTGATTTAATGGGCGTTCCTGCAACGGGTAATCATGTCAGTGACATATACGGCATGGACCTGTTCCGGATCAAAGATGGTAAGATCACGGACCTGTGGCAGAATTACGATGAGTTGAGCTTCCTGAAGCAGATTGGAGCAATGCCGGCTCCAAAGTAGCATTCCTGGATTCAATTTATATAACATTTGTTCTTAATCTGGGTAGGTTCTCAATGTAACCTTACCAAGCCTATTGGTCGTTTTTCCATGAATTTTTACTGTTAATTTCCCGATAGTAATAAGGGATGTTAGATCAGTTGGTTCAGCACGCTTGATTGATAGGCATTCCAAATCCCGGATTCCCATATACATGATTTATTACAACCATTGGCGAAGTCCTTATTCAAATATGATTAATTCAGAAATAATTGAATTAATGGGGGCCCTTAAATAATGGCAGACCGCTGACAATGATGATTTCTTTGATGTTGACATTTATATTTATATTTAACAATTATCACATGGCATTGGATGAATATATACTCTGAGAACAAATAAATTGTAAAATGTCATTTAGTCTCAATCTAATTTTATCAATTCTGATAGTTTCCATGCTTTATGGTGCTTCAATGGATAAATCGTTAACGGTAGATGAATATATTGGTGAAACCATGTATTTTAATCTTAAATATGGCATATTCAACATCGGTGTTGCTTCAATTTCCTGTATGGAAGATCAGGCAGGACGCGGACAGATTATACAGGCGGAAGCTCAAAGTTCCGGATTATTGAAAATTTTCATGGATCTTAATTATCGCTTTGAATGTTGCATGGATCCTGCTACCGGACTGCCGAATTCTGCAATAATGGATTTGAAGGATGGGAACAATACCGTTTATAATGAGGTGCTATTCGACCATTACTCAAGAAATGACTCAGATATTATAATAAGTCAGACCACAGGAAAACATATAGTACCAAAGAATATATATGATCTTCTTACTGGTTATTATCATTTCCGAAAGAATTATCTTGCTGAAAGCATTATAGATGGACAGCCAGTAGTAATTCAAACGTATTTAGCGGATATGCTTTGGGACCTGAAGCTCACATACACGGGTGGGGAAACCATAAATACCATGTTTGGACAGCTTTCCTGTCTGAGATTTACTTCGAGCACGGTAGCTGGAAGATTCTTTCTAAATGATGATGATATGACTGTCTGGTTTACAAAAGATGAAATCCCCGTTCCTGTTAAAATTCGATTAAATCTGAAAATCGGGTCTATAAAGGGGGATCTTTACAAGTATCAGATGCCAATTCACAATTAATCACCTCTGTCAAATCATCCTTCCATATTGCGACCACCCAATCCACTCATTAGTTTCTTTACTTATCAATAATTTAGAGCAATCCTTAGAATTAAACCTAAATAGTTGACTTTCTGTTAATATCAATGTAATTTCATATACGATTTCTCATTTTTCGCATAGTTCCATTGTATAGCGTTTGATGTTACATCAGGTTTCCTCATGGGTAAAAGATCGATCACCAGAAGGCAGTTCATGAAATCATCCGCGGCAGGGATGGCCGGAATCATCTACTGTCCTGCCACGAACATAGTACACACTGACAACCGCAAAGAGCGAAAATTTGCCTACCGCACACTGGGGAAGACCGGCATTAAAGTACCCGTGATTGGAATGGGAATATTGACTGCTGGCAGTCCTGCTTTGATTGAAGCAGCTCTTGATGCCGGTATCACTCACTTTGATTCCACTGCTGCGCAGCCTCAGCAGATGCGGAATGAGGAAATGATCGGAAAAATTATGAAGGAACGGTCCCGGGAGTCAATTATCTATGGCACCAAGATCCACCTTCCCCAGGACTATAAAACGGGTCTCTACGAAAAAACGGCGACTGAGAAAGAATTTACCAGGAAACTCGATGCAGCACTGCAATGCCTGCAAATGGACTATGTGGACATCCTGTATCACCATATGGTCTCCCGAAGAGAATCGGCCTTCTATGAACCTGTCATGAAAGCCATGGAAAAGGCGAAAAAAGCCGGGAAAGCTCGATTCCTGGGTATAACCACCCACAGTAATGTGCCGGAAGCGGTTCATGCCGCCGCTGATTCAAAATTTTATGAGGTGGTTATGGCTTCATACAACCCCAGACAAAAAAATTGGCTTGAAGTCAAAGAAGCCATAGCCAGAGCAGCCGGTGCAGGACTGGGAGTAGTGGCTATTAAGGTAATAAGGGGAGATGTTGAAAAGGACCAGGAACCGGTAAATCCACGGGCATCATTGAAATGGGTCCTGCAGGATTCGAATGTCCATGCAACGATCCCCGGCTTCAGCAACTTTCAGGAGATGAATATCGACCTTTCGGTGATGGAAGATCTAAGCCTGAACGACGCTGAAATGAACGATTTGAAAAGGGAGGATTCAAACCCTGGCTTATTCTGCCAGGGCTGCGGCCAGTGTCTGCGGTACTGCCGTGCCGAACTCCCAATTCCTGATTTGATGAGGGCATATATGTATTCATACGGTTATCGGCAACCAGCTCTCGCTCACAGCCTGCTCGCGTCACTGAAGCTTCCTCATAAGGTTTGTGATGAATGTTCTTCGTGCACGGTTGTATGCCTGAATGGCTGGAACGTCAAAGAAAAGATTCGTGATATCGTACGGCTCAAAGGTGTGCCGACAAGCTTAATAGCATGAACTCTTTCCCTTGATTTCTCACATTTCGCTGAATTCGACGGCAATCCAGCTATTCCGGCACTTTTTCTTTCCTTATAACCGGAACATCCTTTAGAGGTAGTGACATTTCAGGTAAAATCCGTCTAAATCCATATGATTATGATTAAAAAATCCTATGGCCAAATCAAATAAGTTCGGAACTTTTGGTGGCGTATTTACACCTTCCATCCTGACTATCCTTGGTGTAATTATGTACATGCGGGCCTTCCATTTGCTCCCTGAGCCCGGCTTTGAAAAGAGCAAGATCACCCTGCGGTCATCATACAAGACAGGAACCTTAATGTAAGTGGCATTAAACCTCCGGTTACGTTTTGCTTTCTTCCGGTACTGTTTTATCGGTGCGGCTGCGTCCATTTCCTTATTGTCAAGGCAATCCCGGTATAAAGGCTTTCCCATCTTTACCATGGCAATAAGCTTTATGCTTTTCGTGCGGAACGATTCGATGCAGGCAAGGATCTCCTTTGAGAAAAACCAACTGTCAAACAGTACATCCCACCCAGCAATGAATGATAATGTTTATCTATTTCGGATATCATATTTTATTTATTTTAAAAAATCATGCTTGTATTACTACTTCTTCAGGTTGATGCTGTAAAAGAGATTGTTCTTCTTTTTTAAGTTTTTCTTTTTTTAAATACCGGCCATAGAAAACGGCAATAATCAATGCAAGAAATCCCTCTAATAAAACCGTCGTTTGTACTCCAATATAATGGGAGACAGCGCCTATTAGTAAGCTGCCAATAGGCATCATTGTTGTTAATACCATCAAATAAATACTGATAACTCGTCCACGGAATTGATTTGGAACATGGATTTGTACAATAGTATTACTAATAGTTCTTACGGACATCATGCCAAAAGCGCCAACTGCAATAAACAGCAGTGCCAGTGGTAAAATTAATATTTGCGAAAATAGCGTCAGCCCTATCCCAAACACCAACGTATTTATGGCTAATACTTTGCTTAAATTCGTGCCTTGTTTTAATGATGCCAAAAACAAAGCGCCAATAAAAGCACCAAATCCAATCACACCGTCAATAATTCCTAAAGTAGAAGCAGAACCTTTAAAAATGTCTTTAGCAAATACAGGGGTTAATGTGGAAAAAGGTAAAACCAATAAACTGATAACACCAACAAATATGATTACTGAGATCACGACAGGCGTATTTTTGATATAGAAAAATGCTTCGGCGAACTCCTTTTTAAGGTTCTTATCCGTTTTTGGTTTCAGTTCTTGTTTGGGCAGCTTCATCAAGAGCAATGAAATTATAACAGGTATAAAACTGATGGCATTAAAACCAAAACAAGTTGCATCGCCAAACCTTTCCAAAATAAAACCTGCGATTGCAGGACCGATAAGTTTCGATAAATTAACCATTGATGAATTTAATGCCAGGGCATTAGGCAAGTCCTCTTTATTTTCTACCAATTCCCTTACCAGCGATTGGCGTGCAGGTCCGTCAAATCCATTAATAATACCCAGCATCGCACTTAAAATGATGATTTCCCAAACAGCATATTGTTTAAAAAATACAATTGCCAATGTTAGTAAAACAGCTTGTAGTAAGGATATTATCTGGGTTGATAACAAAACTTTATAACGATTATATCTATCGGCGACAATGCCACCATACAACGAAACCAATGCCGTAGGAAAGAGGGTCGCAAAAACCGTTACGCCCAACATGAATTTTGATCGCGTTAAAGAATAAACAACCCAACTTACAGCGGTCTTCTGCATCCAGGTACCCACTAACGAAACCGATTGTCCCATAAAAAACAATCTATAGTTTCGATTTTTGAAAGAATTGAATGTACTAAAATTCATTGTCACAATTCTTTGTGCTTGTTTTGAAAACTTTGGCTAAGATGACTACTGGCAATATTTATACCTGCAAAGAAATCAATTAAAAGTAAAGAATGTGCATGGTTAGCAGGTGTGAAGGCAAAAAGTAAGTACCCAATCAATATCAGTACTCCATTTGTTTTCCAGGATCATAGTAACCAAGTAATGAACGTTGTCGCATTTGTGATATAAATGCGACAAGGTGTGGATAATATAACATATTTAGTTTTATGGAAACAAACAAATTGAAAATCTGGCTAGACTTTACAAAATTTATTCTTGGAACTTTTATTCTTGACACTTTGACTATCCTTGTTGACAATAGCATTAATAAGAAAGAACTTGAGATTAAGTAAATGGAGCTTTTTGGTCGATATGTCGATTATGCTCTTAATGAGGATGTTGGTGTCAGGAAAAGATTTGCAGAATATTTTGCTGCGGGTACAATTTCTAAAGATTTAAGAGATAGATGGAATGAATACTTGGTAATCATTAATAAAGAATTTGAGCAAATAAATGATTCAATTAATAGCCTAACATTTTTAAAGGATGGACTAATATCTGAACTTGATAATGTTTGCCCTGCAGGCTGGCATTTGCCGTCTGATTCTGGATTTGAAATACTGTCTAACTATCTGGGAGGTCCGGATGCAGCTGGCGGGAAATTAAAAGAAGCAGGCACGACTCATTGGAATAGTCCAAATACAGGTGCAACAAATTCCAGTGGATTCACCGCTCTTGCCAGTGGCCGGAACAACGATAATGAATATAAAGGATATTTGGGTATAATAGCCTTTTTTTGGTCTTCTAACGAAGACGATAGTGAGAATGCGTGGGGGCGCGCATTAAATTCAGCAAAGGGAGAATTTACCCGCTATTACCTTGAAAAGAAAGGGGGGTTTTCTGTCCACTGCTTAAAGGATTTGTAAACTGTATACCCTCAACCAGAATTCAAAACACACTAATTCCAACCCTTTTGCCCCAATTCCCGTGAATTATTACTTTTGCTTTCCCGAAAGGGATAAGGGGTGTTAGCTCAGTTGGTTCAGAGCGCATGCTTGACAGAAAATCCAAATTTTGCTTACACAATGAAATCCTCCGGAATATCCTGCACCCTGACTATATCCAGGATTCTGGATCTGACATCAAAGTCCATCTGACATTTTACATTACAGCTTGAACAGTTATAACAAGGAAGGGAATGGCGGTCAATTGAACAAAGTGTTTTGCGGGCAAACTCAAGATTCTTATAGCCGTAAGCGTACATATAACTCCTCATGATGGTTGGAATATCCAAAGCTCCAGGACATTGTGGAATACATTTATTACACTGCTGGCAGTAAAGACCGGATGATAAATCCTCTGAGGGTGGTTTCAGGTCCTGCTTTTCTTCTTCCGTAAGTTCCGGGTTGGCCATAATGGCCAAGTCCTGGTCCAAATGATCGTAGGTTGAACAATCCGGCACAGTGGTATGAATATTTTCATTTTGAAGTACCCATTTCAGGGCAGCGGTTGCATTGATAGGTTTTGTTCTCTCTTTATCCCAATAAACCCCGGCCATGGTTTTCATGGCGATGATTCCCAAGCCCGACTCAGCAGCATATTGGATCGCTTCATCCAGTTCTTCTCCTTTTTGCTCAGAATACCAACCTTTTCTACGGAAATTGTAGGCTGTCATGACTATATCATGTATGCCAACATCAACAGCAGCACGGATGGCTTCGTGTTCCATTCTGTGTGTGGCTATTCCCAGAAATTTGGCTTTTCCGGATTTCTTAACTGCTTCCATGGCCTTCCTTATAGGCTTATGATACAGTGATTCTCGTGTGGCCGCAAAAGGTTGGATAAAAATGTCGACATAGTCAACCTGCAATCGTTTCAGGCTTTCATCTACCCTTTGCATGAAAGCTTTTGGATCAAAATTATCCTTAAATAATCCGGTCTTAGTGTCAATCCAGTTAATATCTACACTGCTGGTCATTATCATATATGAGTCTCTGGGCCTGTCTCTAAGGACACTTCCAACCATTGTTTCATTGTTTCCATTCTGATATGCCTCTGAAGTAGCCAATAATTTCACCCCTTTATCCAACGCTGCTTGGACAAGCTTGGGATTATCTGTATTGCCGGTTCCCATACTGATCACCGGGAGCCTGATCCCTGTTTTTCCAAGGGTGCGGCATAAAATTTTCACATTATCCCGTATGGAGTTCCGGGCTAACCAGGATTGGGGCAGTGACCCGGATACCAGGCCGGCACCGGACACAGTCAGTAAACTGTTTCTTAAAAAATCTCGGCGATTTTGCATGATTTTAGGTTGATGTTATCGGTTTACTTTCAGACAAGTTACTAATGCGAATTAAGAGTTGAAAACAATATAGTTGTTGATAACTAACATATTGATTGTCAATAAGTTAAGACCATTTTATTTGGTTAAGTCCTTGGGAATCAATAGGTTGTTGAGTTTTACCAAACCGTCAATAACCATGATCCCCAAGGACAAAATCTACAAGCTTATCGCAATATACCTGTATAT
>CAYSJH010000017.1:0-43848 GCA_964431315.1 uncultured Bacteroides sp.
CGCCTTTTTCCTCGAGCAGTTTGGCCAGGTCGTTGCAAACGTGCTGGGCCTGGGCCACGGCAAGCCCGTAGCCAGGTACGATCACCACTTTCTGGGAGTAGCTGAGAAGAACGGCGGCATCGCTTGCACTGATTTCCTTGATCACTCCCTTTTTACGGTCGATCGCAGTGCCTCCCCCTCCGAAGGAACCGATGATCACGTTCAGCAGGGAACGGTTCATCGCCCTGCACATCAGCAAAGTCAGGATGGTACCCGCCGAACCCACGAAGATCCCGCCCAGGATCATGGCCTGGTTCCGGTAAATGAAACCCGCCATGGCGGCTGCTATTCCAGTAAACGAGTTAAGAAGCGAGATAACTACAGGCATATCGGCACCCCCGATGGGCATGACGAAGGTGACCCCGTATACCAGTGAAATGGCCAGAAGCACATACACCAGTATTTTTTGCGTTTCGAATGCCGCTCCTCCGGCAATAATGTAAGCAACGAGCACGGTGACTACCAGCAGCATGAAAAGGTTCAGGTACTTTATGAACCCGGCGAAGATGTCCCCCACCTTTCCATCCAGCTTGCCGTATGCGATCATGCTACCGCTGAAGGCGATGCTCCCGATGACCAGTCCCAGTAAAGTCACGAGCGTCGACTTATTCGCGGGATTTGAGAATTCGATCAGGGCAACCAGGGCAGAAGCAGCCCCTCCCGTTGCATTTAAAAACGATACGAGCTGCGGCATGGCCGTCATTTTTACCTTCCTGGCCACGACCGCACCCAGCACGGATCCGATGGCAATCACTGCGAGAATGATCAGGATATTGACCAGTTTGATCCCCTGGCCCGAGGAATCCTTATGAAACAGGATGGTGGTGATAATGGCCAGCAGCATCCCGCCGGCTGCCCATAGATTGCCTTTCCGCGCGGTATCGGGATGGCTGAGCAGTTTCAGTCCCACTACAAAGAATACGGCTGCCAGAAGATAACTTAATTCCAGGATCACATCGCCTGAAGTAACACCGAGATCGCCAATGAGGGCATTCATGTTCCGTCTAGTTTTTCTTCTTCCTGAACATTTCAAGCATACGGTCCGTGACCACGAATCCCCCGGTAACGTTCAGAGTACCGAAGAGGATGGCAAATATTCCCAGGACAAGGTTCAGGTTGATGGTATCCGTTTCGGCATGGCCGACCAGGATGATCCCGCCGATGATGATGACCCCGCTGATGGCATTGGCCCCGGACATGAGGGGCGTATGCAGTACCGAGGGTACATTGGAAATAACCTCGAATCCGAGGAAAATGGTAAGGACAATGATGAAAATTGCCTCCTTGTTATTGTAAAAGAATTCAAGTATACTTTCCATGTTTCAATAATTTATAAGCGCGGCCGGCAAAGGCTGAATGATCCTACTGGTTTTCAAAACCGATGACCTCCGCGACCCTTTCATTCTTTACTTCTCCCTCGTGTGTGATGCAGGTGGATTTCAGAATCTCATCCTCGAAGTCCAGGTTGATGCTGCCGTCCTCACCGATGAAGAGATTCAGAAAATTTGTAAAGTTCACACCCAGCATTTTGCTGGCATCGGCAGGCATCCTGGAAGGGAAATTTGAATTCCCGATGATCCTGACCTGTTTGTGTATGATGGTTTCATCTTTTTTCGTGAGTTCACAGTTGCCTCCCGATCCGGCAGCCATATCGATGATCACCGATCCGGGCTTCATGGTCTCCACCGTTTCCCTGGATATCAGCACCGGTGCTTTCTTACCCGGAATCTGGGCAGTGCAGATCACCACATTCGATTTTTTCGCATGCTCATCGATGAGTTCCTGCTGTTTCCTTTTAAATTCTTCCGTCTGTTCGACGGCATAGCCTCCTGCTGCAGCATCTTCCCGTGCTCCCTCTATCTCGATGAACTTCCCGCCAAGGCTCATCACTTCCTCTTTAACGGCAGCCCGTACATCAAACACTTCCACCACGGCACCCAGCTTTTTCGCTGTTGCGAGCGCCTGGAGTCCCGCTACCCCCGCTCCCAGTATGAGTACCCTGGAAGGCCTTATGGTGCCGGAAGCGGACATGAACATGGGGAAAAAATTGGGCAGTTTGCTGGCGGCAACCAGCACGGCCTTATAACCTGCTATGGTCGCCATGGAGGAAAGTATATCGACGGCCTGGGCCCTGCTGGAGCGGGGCACCATGTCGAGGCTGAAAGCCGTCACGCCCGCACCGGCAAGCTGTTGCACCAGCTTTATATTGACCAGTGGGTTCAGAATGGAAACCAGGATCTTCCCGGAAGCCATATCAGAGGCTTCCGGGGGATTGATCTTGAGAATTACATCCGAATCCCGCAGAATATTCCCCCTGGTCTGGATCCGTGCCCCGGCATCGAGGTATTCTTCGTTGCTCGCACAGGAAGAGGTCCCGGCATCCGATTCGATGAGTACCTCGAGGTTTTTCTTTTTAAGCGCAGCAACATTTTCCGGGAGAAGGGCCACCCTGTTCTCCGTACCACCCTCTCTGAGAACTCCTATAATCATATGAACTGTCTTATCCGGTTATCTTTTTCAAAAGGCGCCCAAATTTATAAATAATTATCCAAATGAATGTCCCTGCCCCTGTGACGATTCCGGAAGATAATGATCAAGAGCGGTTTAAGCACAGTAGAATGGGAAGGATGATCTCCCGGACAGGGTTCCGGGTGGTTTAGAATGGGTATAAATACTAATGGATGCGGGAAAATCCTGAAAATAATATTGCTGTTTTTCATATTTTAGTTCAGCAAACTCCCAGGCAGACCAGTAGAATTTCTCAGTTTTCCAAAGTTACTTTTCAATCATGGCCGGTTCCACTACATCCATTTTTAAAAAATATGCACCGGGGGATAAAGGCAGCCTCATTGCACTGCTTCAGGAGGTGCAGAAAAAGGAAGGATACATTACCCCGGAGGCTGTGGACAGGATTTCCGGCCACCTGTGCGTCTCGAGAAGCCATATCTTCGGTGTGGCATCCTTCTATTCCCAGTTCAAATTCAATCCGCCCGGCCGGAATTCCATCAAGATCTGCCTTGGCACGGCATGCCACGTGCAGGGCGGGGATTTCCTGCTGAGCGCCCTGAAGTCCGAGATCGGGATATCTCCTAACGAGACAACGGCGGACCGCAGGTTTGACCTGGAACGGGTAGCCTGCCTGGGATGTTGTGCCCTGGCTCCCGTGATCATGGTCAACGATACCATCTACAGCAATATGTCGGTCATCAGGATGAAGGAAATCCTCGGGCAATATGAATGATTTCCTGAAATACCGTGATAAAGCTGTCAGGGAATGGGAAGCAATCCTGCATCCCTCCAGTCCCATGATCTATGTCGGGATGGGAAGTTGCGGACTTGCCTCCGGGGCGGGTGAGGTATGGAAACGGACCGAAGAGATCCTGAAAAGGGAAAAAATCGATGCCGGAATGGTCAGGGTCGGATGCATCGGTCCGTGCTACCTTGAACCCCTGCTTGACATACAGGTACCCGGATCTCCCCGGCTGAGCTTTAACAATGTCAATGAAGAAAAACTCGAAAAGATCATTTCCGGGTATTTGAAAAAGGGGAAGCCGTCCATAAGGCCGATCGGGTACCTGGGTGGCAATGGTAAGGCGCCGGAGGGACTCAAATCACTCTGGGAACAGCCCATGCTGAAAGGGCAACAACGGATCGTGCTGCGCAATTGCGGCATTGTGGATCCGGAAAACATCGCGCATTACACCGGGAGGGGCGGGTTCGGGGGACTGCTCAAAGCGCTCGAACTGGGTCCGGAAGGGGTGATCGGCGAGATCAGGGAAGCGGGACTCAGGGGTCGTGGAGGCGCAGGGTTCCCCACCTGGAAGAAGTGGCAGCTCTGCCACGATGCCCCGGGCAGGACAAAATACCTGATCTGCAATGCCGATGAAGGCGACCCGGGGGCCTTCATGAACCGTTCGCTCATGGAAGGGGATCCCTTTGCCCTGCTGGAAGGGATGATCATTGCCGCATACGCGATCCGGGCCGGCCGGGCCTATATCTATATCCGTGCCGAATACCCCCTGGCCATTGCACGCCTTAAGATCGCCATAAAACAACTGCTTGAAAAGGGACTCCTGGGGGAAAACATACTCGGCAGTAAATTCTCGCTGGAGATCCGCATCAAGGAAGGGGCCGGGGCCTTCGTATGCGGGGAAGAAACCGCCATGATCGCATCCATCGAAGGAGAGCGCGGCATGCCGAGGAGCCGTCCGCCCTACCCTGCCAGCGCGGGACTGAACGGTTGTCCCACGAACATCAACAACGTTGAGACCCTGGCCACCGTTCCTACCGTATTGAAGGAAGGGGGTAAATGGTTTGCCGGATACGGTTCCGAAAAAAGCAAGGGAACCAAAACCTTTGCACTGGTGGGAAAAGTCCGGCGCACGGGACTCATAGAGGTCCCCATGGGCACCACCCTGAGGGAGATCATTTTCGACATCGGGGGAGGGACCCGAAAGGAATTCAAGGCCGTCCAGACCGGCGGCCCCTCCGGGGGATGCCTTTCCAGTGAATTCCTGGACCTCCCGGTGGATTATGAATCCCTTACAGGGGCCGGTTCGATCATGGGGAGCGGGGGACTCATTGTCATGGACCAGGATACCTGCATGGTTGACGTGGCCAAGTATTTCCTGCGCTTCACCAGCGTGGAGAGCTGCGGGAAATGCACGCCCTGCAGGATCGGAACGAAGCGAATGGTGGAGATCCTCGAAAAGATCACCAGGGGGGATGCCGTCCCCGAAGATCTGGAGATACTGAAAGACATAGCAAAAACCGTAAAGGAAGGATCGCTCTGCGGACTGGGACAGACGGCGCCCAATCCCGTGCTGACCACCCTGAAGTATTTCCGGGAGGAATACGAGCGGCACGTCACGGATAAACGCTGTCCAGCCGCGGTCTGCCGGGACCTGGTTGAGTACCGGGTGATCAAGGAAAAATGTACCGGCTGCCAGCGCTGCGTCGATGTCTGTCCCACCGGCGCCATCACCGGTCCCCGCAGCGAACCCCATTTCCTGGATGCCTCGAAATGCATAAAATGCAGGGCATGTTACGAAATCTGCCGTTTCGATGCCATCGCCGGCGACGCAATCATCATTGAATGAAGCGGACCGACAAATATATCACCGCACTCATTGACGGAGAACCGGTCCGGGTCCCCCGGGGATTCACCGTCCTCGATGCCGCCCGGCAGGCGGGGATCTATATCCCAACCCTGTGCTACCTTGAAAACCTGAAGTCATACGGAGGATGCCGCCTCTGCATCGTGGAAATCAAGGGAAGCAAGGGATACCCGACGGCCTGCACAACTCCCCTTGAACCGGGCATGGAGATCTCAACGGGAACGCCCGAATTGCAAACCCTTCGAAGGAACATCCTGGAGATGACCCTTTCCGAGCATCCCTATACCTGCCTGGTGTGCGGGGACAAAAAAGAATGCGGGGAATTCATGCACACGACCCGCAAGGCCGGTACCATTACGGGCTGTAATTTCTGCACCAGCAACGGCGATTGTGAATTGCAGGACCTGGTCGACTACCTCGGGCTCTCCGACGTAAGGTACCCCATCGCGTATCGCGGCATCCCTCCTGTAAGAAACAATCCCTTTTACGACATCGATTATAACCTCTGCGTACTCTGCGGAAGATGCGTCAGGATCTGCAACGAGGAAAGGAATTCCAACGTCCTTGCGTTTGTGCAAAGGGGGAACTCCACCCTGGTGGGGACCGCATTCAGTGAATCACAGGCCGAGGCCGGCTGCGAATTCTGCGGTGCCTGTGTGGATGTCTGTCCCACCGGCTCAATAACCGGGAAAATGGGAAAATGGGCCGGGCCCCCTGACCGTTCCACTGAGACCACCTGTCCCCTCTGTTCCGTGGCATGTACCATGAATGTGAATACAAGGGGAAGCAGGATCGTTGACGTGGGACCCGGACCGGGAAAGCGAACGGGTCCCCACCAGCTCTGCATACGGGGAAAGTTCCTGCCCGGGGAGATCACGCATCATCCCGACAGGGTAACCGCACCCATGATCCGGAAAAAGGGTAAATGGACAGAAGTGACCTGGGAAGAGGCCATCCGGTTCACTGCCGGAAAACTGGAACCTCTCAGGGGGGAAGGATTCGGCCTGATCGGATCCGCCCAGGATACCATGGAGGAAAATTATGCCCTGCAGAAGTTTGCACGGCTGGTGATGCAATCCAACAACGTTGACCTATACAGCTCCTACCCGGACCGGGAGTCGGCACAATACATCCATTCCCTGACCTCTTCCGCAGGAGGAAATGGTTTGAGCGATATTCACAAGGCAGATACCATCCTGCTCATCGGGACCGATGCATCCGTTTCGCACCCGCTCCTGGAGAACAGGGTCCGGAAAGCCTTTCACAATGGCAGTCAGATCCTATATGCAAACACTTGTTCCACAAGGACTTCCCTGTTTGCCAGCCAGGAAATGCATTACCTTCCCGACAGGGATTATCATTTTCTTTATGTTCTGCTGGCGGGACTGGCCGGGGAAATCCGATCCGAACTTCCATCAGGCAAGGCGGGACAATTCAGAGGTCCGGACGTGCGCAGCGCCATGGAAGCCAGCGGCATCGAACAGGACAGGCTCAAACCCTTTGTACGGTCACTCGCCGCATCAAGGAATCTGTGGGTCCTGGCTGGCGACGATATCCTGCGCAACGGATCCGGAAAGGATACCCTGCAGGCGCTGGGAAACCTGAAAGCCCTGAAGCTGAAGCATGCCAGATGCACGGTGCAGATCCTGGGTTACGAGGGCAACCTGTTCGCAAGCATGCTGGCAGGTGCCCACCCGGATTTCCTGCCCGGTATGGAACCAGTATCGGAGGTAAAAACCATTCAGAAATGGAACCGGAACTGGGGTGACAAATTAAGCTCTGCAAAGGGACTTACATCCTCTGAAATGCTCGCCGGAGCAGAGAAGAGCGGTGTCTCCGCTCTGATGGTAGCGGGCGATGTTCCTGCTTCCGGGAAACTCAGAAAGGTGAAATTACTCGTTCAGATGAACATGTTCTTTACTCCTCTTTCGGAATTTGCCGATGTGTTTTTACCCGTGACGGGGTTCCTGGAAAACGGGGGACATTTCATGGCTCTCGACGGAAAGATAAAAAAGCTTAACAAAACCATTCCCGCTCCAGGCAAGTCCAGGACCATCCCGCAAATCCTTTCAGAACTTGCCGCTTCCTTGAACCACACGGAACAAAGGCTGGACAGCGCTCCCGCTTCAATCTGGAAGGAGATGCGTTCCATGGCAGGGATCCCCATTCCCCCGGCATTGAACGGGCACGGAAAGTTCCTGACCCTCAAGTCACCGGCATTGAAACCAACGGTGATGAAAGGGAAAGGGGACCGGCACTCCCGGTTAACGGCCGGGTATGATCATTTCAGGTACAGGGGCAACCGCCTTGCCGCACTGGTCCCCGACCTGAAAACGGTCATCGAAGAACAGGCAACCGGTACTAAAAAAAAGGCATAATATGGCCAGGGTAACTGAAATAAGGGAGATTGCACCCAACGTTCACGAATGCATGGTGAATGCACCGGAAATTGCTGCAAAAGTAAGGCCCGGCCAGTTCATTATAATCATCCCGGACGAATTCAGCGAGAGAACACCGATCACGGTTGCCGACTGGGATCCTGCTGCAGGTACCATTACATTCATTTTCCTGTCCATCGGGTCCAGTACCGAGAAGCTCGCAGATCTGGTTGCCGGGGATGAGATCTACTCGCTGACGGGACCCCTGGGCAAGGCTTTCGAACTGGGGAAATTCGGCAGGGTGGCCCTGGTGGGAGGCTGTTACGGGATCGGCGGCATTTACCCGGCGGCCCGTGCCTTGAAAGAGCTTGGAAATGAAGTGATCTGCTATTCAGAGGCAAGGAGCAAATTTCTCCTGTACTGGGATGAGAAGCTGGAGGAGATCTGCGACGAGGTCAGGTATTCGACTGCAGATGCATCGAAGGGAAACAGGGGACATTCACACGACCGGCTGCAGTACGACCTTGAAAACGGCACCAGGTACGACCTTGTCATTGCCGTAGGCTGCACCTTCATGATGTATTGTATCTCGCAGGTGACAAAGCCTTACGAAATAAAAACCATAGTAAGCATGAATCCCATCATGATCGACGGGACCGGAATGTGCGGGGCCTGCAGGATCGAGGTCGACGGAACCACACGTTTTGCCTGTGTGGACGGTCCGCATTTCGACGGGCACAAGGTGGACTGGAATCTGATCCTGGCACGCAGGAAAGCCTATCTTGAAGAAGAAATTGTTTCACAGGAGAGAAAGAATTATGGCGAAAGTCAGTCCCACTAAAACCCCCATGCGGGAGCAGCCTGCCGCCGAGCGGATCAGGAACTACGATGAAGTTCCCTTCGGTTATTCACCCGAAGAGGCCATCTTCGAGGCACAGCGCTGCCTGATGTGCAAGAAACCAAAATGCATCGCGGGCTGCCCGGTTGAGATCGATATCCCCGGATTTATCCAATTCATTGCCGAAGGGGATTTCAAAGGAGGAATAAACCGGATCAAGGAGAAAAACATCCTGCCGGCGATATGCGGCCGTGTCTGTCCCCAGGAAGAACAATGCGAGAAAGAATGCATTCTCGGGGTGAAGAACGAGCCTGTAGCCATAGGCAGGCTGGAGAGGTTCCTGGCGGACTGGGAAGCGCAGCAGGGCGAGGCGGAGCTGCCACGGAAACCCAGACCGACCGGAAAGAAGATCGTTATCGTAGGCGCGGGTCCCGCCGGAATTACTGCCGCCGCCGACCTTGTCCGCCTCGGGCACCGGGTTGACATGTTCGAGGCCCTGCATGAACCGGGTGGGGTTCTTGTCTACGGCATACCCGAGTTCAGGCTTCCCAAGTCCATCGTGTTCAGGGAGATAAATTACCTGGAAAGGCTGGGAGTCAGGATCTTCAAGAATCATGTCATCGGAATGATCAAAAGCATCGACGAACTGCTGGGGGAATACGATGCGGTATTCCTGGGAACGGGAGCTGGACTGCCATGGTTCCTGAACGTTCCGGGAGAGAACCTTAACGGAATTTACTCCGCCAACGAATACCTGACCCGTGCAAACCTCATGAAAGCCTACCTCTTCCCGAAATACAAGACCCCGATTGTCAAAGGCAGGAGGGTTGTGACCGTCGGGGGAGGTAATGTGGCGATGGACTGTGCACGGACTGCCCTGAGGCTTGGGGCCGAACAATCCATCATCCTGTATCGCCGGTCCAGGCAGGAGATGCCGGCCAGGGAGGAGGAGATCCACCATGCCGAGCAGGAAGGTGTAATATTCAAACTTCTCTCCACCCCTGCGGCATTCCACGGAGACGATAGGAACTGGCTCAGGGAAGTGGAATGCATCCGCATGAAGCTCGGTGAACCGGACGACTCCGGCCGCAGAAGGCCTGTCCCCATCCCCGATGCCAATTACCGGATGCCCATCGATGTGGCCGTTATTGCCATCGGCAACAGTCCCAATCCCCTTATTCCCAATACCACACCCGACATCGAAACGGGAAAATGGGGGAATATTACCACCGATCCGGCTACGGGCAAAACTTCGAAACCCGGGGTCTTTGCAGGCGGTGATGTGGCTACCGGCGCCGCCACCGTGATCCTGGCAATGGGGGCCGGCAAAGTCGCCGCCCGGAGCATCCACGACTACGTGATGGGAAGGTAAACCCGGTCATTTAACATTTTCGGTATTGATTAAACCGGCGCTGCCAAATTTGGGAGCCCAACCTGCCAGATGAGGGATTGTCAAATGAGGAACCTTTTTTTGCCGGAGGCAAAAATCCGAGACGAATTGACAATCCCGAAGATTCCCAAATTTGAGAAGGTGCCTTGTTTAACAATACCTCAAATGGATATGCAAATGACCGGGTTTACCATTCCAGGCTGTCCTCGAGGCGGATGTCGTTGAGGTCCTCCTTGCTCAGGCCATGCCAGCGGCAGCCTTTCCTGGCGCAGATGTAGAAATCGACCAGCCGCTTGCTGGCGCTTACGGTGAGCCTGGCAATTTCACTGCCGCATTCCCCGCATTTCTCGCCTTCCACAAGCAGTGGTTTATGGCAGTGGATGCAATAGAGGTCGCCGATGAACTCGTCCTCGGGAATTCGGATGGTGGTCTTTGAATTAAAGACATTTAGATAAGGACTCAGTAACAGGTGCCCCCGCTCTTCTCCCCGGTGAATGTGCAGTTTAATGGAACCCTTTTCGATCAGGGATTTCTTGCAATGGGGACAATAGGTTTGCAGGAAGGTGCCCGTTTTCATGATCGCTACATGTTCTTCTTCCTCGTTCAAGGGTTTTTCCTTTGCAAGGGCCTCCTTCATATCCTCCAGGTATGGCCGGCCCTCATGACCTTCGTCAACGTAAAACTGTTTGAGTGCGAAGGAGAAATCGACGAACTTTACAAAATGGTTCTTACAGCCGATGCGGGAGCAGATGCTTACCGAGCCACCCAGTTCGAGATCCAGGGAGATCATGCACGACTTACACAACTCACATTCAGCGGTGCACTTGATCTCGGAATTGCAATGCTCGCAGAAAAGCCTGATCACTTCACCATCGGGGTTCTCGATGTTGCAGACATAATTGTAACTCTCATAGACCGAGCTCAGATGGATGATGCCTTCATTTTCGCCGATTGCGATCTTCATTCTGATGCTGGGACAGTTATCGACCAGGCGTTTTTCGTCCATCAGGGAATGCCCGCAAACCGGGCATTTTACCCTGAGGGAAACCAGATTAAGATTTGTTTCCATGGCAGGGGCGGTATTGAACCTTTCCACAGGTAAGTTATGAAATTATTGTAACGTGTGCACAGTTTTCAGCCTGCAAACTCAAGGATTTCACCGATGGTTTTGAATTCCTTGATCAGCGAAATGATGTTGCGGACTTTCTGCTTGATGTACCGGTCCATCGAGGCAGCAGCCTTCCGCCCGTCACCCATGGCCAGGATCACGGTGGCTCCCCCCCGCACAATATCCCCCCCGGCGAAAATATCCGGTAAGGAGGACTGCATGGACTCCTTGTCCACATTGATCGTGCCCCAGGATGATACCTCCAGTTCCTTCATGCTTTGAGGGATGAGTGGATTCGGTGAGACCCCCACGCTTACCACCACAGTGTCCACATCAACCAGGAATTCGGAACCTTCGATGGGTATAGGCCTTCGCCGGCCGGAATCATCGGGCTCCCCGAGTTTCATTTTCAGAAGCTTCATCTGCCTGACCTTCCCCTTATCGTCACCGATGTAGGCGACCGGATTATGCAGGTTCATGAATTCGATGCCTTCTTCCTGGGCATGTTTGATCTCTTCGTTCCTCGCGGGCATTTCCTCGATGGAGCGGCGGTAAATGATCATGGCCCGCTCGGCACCCAGCCGCTTGGCGGTCCTGACCGAGTCCATTGCCGTATTCCCCCCTCCGATCACGGCCACTCTTTTCCCGCTTACCACCGGAGTGTCATAATCCGGATTGGCAGCCTTCATCAGGTTGATCCTGGTAAGGTACTCGTTGGAAGAATAGATGCCGGTCAGGTTCTCCCCCGGAATATTCATGAAATTTGGCAGGCCGGCTCCGCTTCCAACCATGAATGCGACGTATCCTTCCTTCATCAGGTCCTTGATGGAAGCGGTCTTTCCCACAATAAAATTGTTCACGAATTTCACCCCCATTTGCCTGAGGATATCGATCTCCACGTCGACGATTTCGTTGGGCAGTCGGAATTCCGGTATCCCGTACTTGAGTACCCCGCCAATCTCGTGCAAGGCTTCGAATACCGTCACATCGTAACCCATCTTGGCCATGTCGCCCGCAAATGCGAGTCCCGCGGGACCCGAACCCACCGATGCCACCTTGATCCCGTTGCGGGCGGTTATTTCGGGGACTGAGATCTTTCCGCTCTTCCGTTCGTAATCGGCAGCGAAACGCTCGAGGTTGCCAATAGCAACGGCCGGTTTCTGCATTTTCTGCGGATAATAACAGACCTGTTCGCACTGGACTTCCTGGGGACAAACCCTTCCGCAGACCGCAGGCAGGGTGTTGGTTTCCTTGAGGACCTTTGCCGCATCGAGGAACTCCCCGGCCTCAATTTTCTTAATGAATTTAGGTATGTTTATCCCGACCGGGCAGCCGGTGATGCAGGTCGGGCTCGGGCAATCGATGCATCGCCTGGCCTCATGGACAGCCTGTTCCTCGGTCAGTCCCAGGTTAACTTCCTTAAAGTTCTTGTTCCTTACATCCGGTTCCTGCTCGGGCATGGGCAGCCTTTCGAGCTGGGTCCTCTCCTTGGTTTTCAGATTATTCCTGAGCTCGGCCCTCCATTCCTGGCTCCTCTCCTTCTTTAAATATTCGAGTATTCCTTCCATCGGTCAGGCTTTTCTGTATTTGTTAATAAAACGCTCGTAGGCAAGGTTTTCTTCTTCCCGGTAGGAGCCCAGCCGCATCAGCATTTCGTCGAAATCCACCTCGTGGGCGTTGAACTCGGGACCGTCCACGCAGACGAATTTCGTCTTCCCTCCAACCGAAACCCGGCAGGCCCCGCACATGCCCGTCCCGTCGACCATGATGGTGTTCAGGCTGGCAAGAGTGGGCAGATTGTATTTTTTAGTCAGCAGGGCCACGTATTTCATCATTATAGCGGGACCGACAGTTACCACCTGGTCGATCTTCTCCCGCTTGATCACCTCTTCCATGCCATCGGTCACCAGTCCCTTTTTCCCGTAAGAACCGTCATCGGTCATGATCACCACCTCGTCGGAGTGCTTCCGGATCTGGTCCTCGAGTATGATCAGGTTTTTCTGCCGGGCCGCAAGCACAGAAATGACTTTATTTCCCGCATTCTTGAAGGCTTCAACAATGGGCAGCAGGGGAGCCACCCCGACGCCCCCGCCGGCAGCCAGGATGGTCCCGACCTTCTTGATGTGGGTTGGGTGACCCAGGGGACCGACGACGTCCCGGATGCTGTCACCAACCTCAAGGTTGCAGAGCTTGATGGAACTGACCCCGACCTTCTGCACAATGATGGTAATGGTCCCCTGCTCAATATCCGCTTCGGCAATGGTAAGCGGGATCCTTTCCCCTTTATCGCCCACCCGCACAATAACAAAATGGCCTGCTTTCCGGCTTTTTGCGATATACGGAGCTTCCAGTACCAGTTTAACCACCAGGTCGGAAAAGTATTCCTTGGCTACTATTCTGTTCATCGTTAAATTCCCAAAAATACATCATAAAATTTGCCCAACCGCAGAATATTTCAAATGATTTTTGTCATTCAAGCCCTTTAATGATATTTTTGTGGAATGAAAACATTCAATTCACTTGATGAGATCCTGGATTTTGCAATCAAGGATGAAATAAGAGCCTCTAACCTTTACGCCGGTCTTGCCAAAAAAAGCAGGAACAAGGAGATAAAGAGGGTATTCGAGCAATTTTCCCAGGAAGAGCTCGGCCATAAGAAGAAACTGGAAAGGATGAAGTTCGGCGACGCTGTTGCTGTCACCGATGAGAAGGTCCAGGATCTTAAGATCGGCGATTACCTGGTCGAGGTCAATACTTCACGCGACGATCTCAGTTACCAGGATGCCCTGATCATTGCCATGAAGGAAGAGAAAGCCGCCTTTAAACTTTACTCCGACCTTGCGGACCGCACGGATAATGATAACGCCAGGGATGTCTTCCTTTTGCTGGCACAGGAGGAGGCCAGGCATAAGCTCCGGTTCGAGATCGAATACGACGATTACATCCTGAGTGAGAACTAGGAGGAATTTAGGTACTTTTACACTTGCCCCCCGATTAGCAGCTCTGGAATGAAACAGGACGAATTTTCTTTTCTCGGGAACCTGGATATTGAAACCATAGAGGCCCTCTACAGGGATTATCAGAAAGATCCCAATTCCGTAGAAAAGAGCTGGCAGCAGTTTTTCAGGGGTTTTGAGTTTGCCCGGCATGAGTTCAGTCCCCAGCTGCCTCCCGAGACACTGGACAAGGAATTCAAGGTGATCAACCTGATCGATGCCTACCGCAAAAGGGGACACCTTTTCACCAAGACCAACCCGGTCCGCACACGCCGCAAGTATTTTCCCACACTCGACCTTGAGAATTACGGGCTGGGGGACGATGACCTGGATACCGTCTTTCATGCCGGGAAAGAGATCATGATCGGTCCCGCTCCCCTGCGGACCATCGTGGACCACCTGCGCCAGACCTATGCCTCAACGGTCGGGGCGGAATACATGTTCATCCGCAACCCGGAAAAGCTCCTGTGGCTGAGCCACCGCATGGAAAGCACCCGCAACGTGACCACCTATTCCCCCGAACAGAAAAAGGAGATCTTCATGCATCTGAAGAAGGCAGTGGGATTCGAAAAATTTATTCACAAAAAGTTCGTGGGACAGAAACGATTCTCGCTGGAAGGTGCCGAGGTACTGATTCCCGCGCTGATCGCCACCATTGAAAAGGGGTCGGCCCTTGATGCCAGGGAATTTATGATCGGGATGGCCCACAGGGGAAGGCTAAATGTGCTGGCCAATGTGATGCAGAAACCCTACGAGAACATCTTCAAGGAATTTGAAGGGGAAGCGTACGAGGAAGGCATCTCCCTAGGCGATGTGAAATACCACCTGGGCTATGTAAACGATATAAAAACCATCTCGGGCCAGACCGTCAGGCTGAACCTGGCCCCCAATCCTTCCCACCTGGAAGCGGTCTCACCGGTGATAGAGGGACTCTCAAGGGCGCGGATTGACCATAAATACGGGGGGGATTTCCGCAGCCTTGTTCCCGTACTCATACACGGAGATGCGGCAATAGCCTCGCAGGGAGTTGTTTATGAAGTGATCCAGATGGTCGAGCTGGCGGGATACAAAACAGGCGGCACCATCCATTTCGTGATCAACAACCAGGTGGGTTTCACGACCAATTACCTGGACGGACGTTCAAGCACCTATTGCACAGACGTAGGGAAAGTCACCAAGGCCCCCATTTTTCACGTCAACGGGGATGAGGTCGAATCCATGCTTCACACGGTTGAAATTGCCATGGAGTACCGGCAACGGTTCCATTCGGATGTTTTCATTGATATCCTCTGCTACAGGAAATACGGGCATAATGAAGGCGACGAGCCGCGTTTCACCCAGCCCCTGCTTTATAAGGCTATAGCGAGCCACCCCAATACGAGGGACATCTATGCGGATCACCTGCTGGAAGAAGGAATTTACAGCAAGGAAGAAATACTGCAGTTTGAACGGGATTACAACGACATCCTGGAAGGGAAGCTGGCGGCCTCCAAAGAATTGAAAAAAGTATACATACAGAGGTTTCTGAAGGAGGACTGGAAAGGGTTCAGGTATGCATCGCTCTCGGATTTCAGCAAGCACATCGATACCGGGGTGACTCGTGAAAAACTGCTGAAGGTGGCCGGGCAGATGAACCGCCTTCCGGAGGATAAAAAATTCATCGATAAAATCATACGCCTGGTGGAGGACCGCAAAAAATCCATCACGGAGAACCGCCTGGACTGGGCCATGGGTGAACTCCTTGCCTACGGCACCCTGCTGACGGAAGGCTTCCCGGTTCGCATCTCCGGGCAGGATTCCATCCGTGGCACCTTTTCGCACCGCCACGCCGGGTTCGTCATTGAAGATACAGACCAGCAGTACATCCCCCTGAAACACCTGGATGAAGCCCAGGCCCCTTTCGAAATATACAACTCCCCACTTTCGGAATACGGGGTGCTGGGATTTGAATACGGTTACGCCCTGGCAGTCCCCGGCGGGCTCACAGTCTGGGAGGCCCAGTTTGGTGATTTTCATAATGTTGCCCAGGTAATCTTCGACCAGTACATCAGTTCCGCGGAGGAGAAATGGGGACTCATGAACGGGCTGGTCTGTTACCTTCCGCATGGTTTCGAGGGACAGGGACCGGAACATTCCAGCGCCCGCATCGAACGTTTCCTGTCCATGGCCGCAAGGAATAACATGCATATTGTAAACTGCACCACACCGGCAAATTTATTTCATATCCTTCGCAAGCACCTGTATGCCAACTACCGGACCCCCCTGATCATCTTCACCCCCAAAAGCCTGCTGCGGCACCCGAAATGCGTTTCCACACTCGAGGATTTCGAAAGCGACACCTTTCATGAAGTGATCGATGACCCGGATGTGGATGTGGAGGAAGTCCGCCGCGTCGTCTACTGTTCCGGAAAGGTATATTACGACCTGCAGGCCCGCAAGGAAGAGTTTAAAGCCCGAGACATTGCCCTGGTGCGGATCGAGCAATTGCACCCCTTCCCGATCAGGGAGGTTCAGAAGATCCATAAAAAATACCGCAACAATCTGCTCTCACTCTGGGTACAGGAAGAGCCTGTCAACATGGGTCCCTGGCGGCACATCCAGCAGGAGATGGCCGGCATCCGGCCGGAACCCGTGACAAGGCAGGCCAGCGGGAGTCCCGCTACCGGACTTACAAAAGTGCACCTGATGGGTCAGGAAGAGATCATCCAGAAAGTGTTCCGTAAATGCGACTGTGAACTGAAAAACATCTATTGCGGTCTCCAGTGCGTGGTGGGCAGTTCCCGCAAGGAAATCCTCAAACAGCATCAATATTTCCGAAAGAATTAATATATTCCTCACAATTTATTACTTTTCATAGCCAAATTGACAGCAGATGATTGTCGAAATAAAAGTCCCCAGTCCGGGTGAATCGATCTCAGAAGTGGAGATAGCCAGCTGGCTGGTTGAGGACGGGGACTACGTAGAGAAAGACCAGGAAATTGCGGAGGTGGAATCGGACAAGGCAACCCTCCCCCTGATCGCCGAGCAGTCCGGGACGATCCGGATCCTGGCCGATACAGGAAAGGCCATACAGGTGGGGACCGTGGTTTGCAGCATCAATACGGATGGGATTGTCCTATCAGACAGCAAAGTTCCCTCGGGTGAAAAAGCTCCCTCAGGTGGGATAACTCCTCCGGACGGGAAAGTACCCTCATCTGGGAAAGCACCTGAAGCTGAGGGATCGGTCCTCCCTGAATCGACCCCAGACGTAAGGATATCCCCGGTCGCTTCGAAAATGATGGAAGAAAACGGCCTTTCGGTCGAGGATATTATAAGGGGACTGAAACGGATCACGAAGAAGGAAGTCCGGATGGTCCTCGACGCAGTTGCCGCACCCCCGGGCGAACAAATCCAGGCAGCCGCCAGCCGGGAGGAGAAACGGGAGAGGATGAGCACGCTTCGCAGGAAACTCGCCGAAAGGCTGGTTACCGTGAAGAATGAGACGGCCATGCTCACCACCTTCAACGAATGCGACATGAGCGAGGTCATGGAACTACGCAAGAAGTACCAGAATGCGTTTATCGAAAAACATGGTGTCAAACTGGGTTTCATGTCCTTTTTTGTAAAGGCCGTTACCGGGGCACTTCGCGTATTTCCCAACGTGAATTCAAGGATTGACGGAGAGGATATGGTTACACCTGAGTACTGCGACATCGGGATTGCGGTGCAGACCGACAAGGGACTGATGGTCCCGGTGATCCGGAACACTGAAAGCCTGAGCCTTGCCGGGATCGAGGCAGCGATTCTTGAACTCGCCGGCAAGGCCAGGGCAGCCAGGATCAGCCTGGAGGATATGACGGGTGGTTCCTTTACGATCACAAACGGGGGAGTATTCGGGTCGATGTTATCGACGCCCATCCTGAACCCGCCCCAATCAGCCATCCTGGGCATGCATAACATCCAGGAAAGGCCTGTGGCCGTTAACGGGAAGGTGGAAATACGGCCCATGATGTACATCGCCCTGTCGTACGACCACCGGCTCATTGACGGCAGGGATTCCGTCAGTTTTCTTGTAAAGGTTAAGAAACTTATCGAAAATCCGGTTCAACTGATGTTTGGGGGGACTGATCCGGAAAAACGGTTGCTGGATCTTTAAACGTATGCAACAAAGCTGTCAGTATTATCTCCAGCCCCGGGATCGCCCTAGGTTCAACCTGGACAGGAAATTCAACGCTGTTTTCAAAAACGAAGACCCGCTTGCTTACCACAGCAAGATCCGTAAATACGAGCCCACCCCGTTGGTCAGCCTCTCCAGGATGGCTAAAAATTTAAATATCAAAGAATTATATATCAAGGACGAATCTGCAAGATTCCGGCAGAACACCTTCAAGACCCTGGGCGCCTCCTTTGCCATCAACAAATACCTTGAATCGACTCCGGGCAAATATACCTTCTGCACTGCAACCGACGGGAACCATGGCCGTTCGGTGGCCTGGGCTGCACGCAGGCATAAACAGAAGGCGGTCATCTACGTACCGGAGCATACGGCTGAATCCAGGATAAAGAACATAAAGAAGCAGCGGGCAAAGGTTGTTGTTGTGCAAGGGGACTACGATGCAACCGTGATGCAGGCCAGGGAAGATTCAGAAAAGAACGGTTATGTGCTGATCCAGGATAGCTCCTGGAACGGATACACGGAAATTCCCACCCTCATTACTACCGGATACAAGACCATGCTGCTTGAGCTCGATAACCTTCTGCATTCCAAGCGGGATCCGGGGATAGACTTTGTTTTCCTGCAATCCGGCGTGGGCACATGGGCATCTTCCGTGGTGGCATTCTACCGGAACCGGTACCCGAGATGCATGCCGAAATTCATCACCGTAGAACCCCTGGAATCCGATGCCCTCCTTGAATCCTGCCGGAACCAGGCCCTTTCGACAACAAAGGGGACCCAGAAAACGATCATGGCCGGACTGAATTGCGGTACTCCCTCCCGGCAGGCCTGGGAGATCCTGAGTGCAGGCATCGACCTGTTCCTCGCCATTCCGGACGAGTACGCGATTAAGGCGATGCAGAACCTGTATTTTCCGTTCAAGAACGATACACAGATCTTTGCAGGAGAGTCGGGGGCGGCGGGACTCGGGGGACTCCTGGCGCTGGCAGGCGACGAATCGCTTAAGGAAGCAAAGGAAATGATAGGCCTGAACGAAACATCCAGGGTGCTTGTTTTTAATACGGAAGGGGTTACGGACCCGGAAAGTTTTGAAGAACTGATCTTGCGCGAGGTATAAAATCAGCCTGCAAGTGCCCTCCTGTAAAGGGCGAGCAGTTTTTCTTCCTCCTTCTCCCAGCATAACTCTGCAGCGGCTTTGCAGAGGTTTTTCTTCCAGACCATCCGCTGATCATGTGAATCCATCATTCCCCTGACCTGGACTGCCAGGGCTTCGGGTGCAGGGTCTTTCACAACCTGGCCGATCCCGTATTCCATTATGATCCCGCTCATTTCAGGAAGATCGGATACCAGGACGGGGATGCATGCCTGGATGTAATCGAACAGTTTGTTAGGCAACGCATAACGGTAATTCAGTCCCCTGTCCTCCTCAAGCGATATGCCCAGGGAAGCCTGCCTGGTAAAGGCTTTCAGTTCCCGGAAGGGAATCCTGCCCATGAATTCGACCCGGTCCCCTACCCCCAGTTCCCCTGCCAGTACCTTAAGCTGAACGGAAATGTCCCCATCCCCGAAAATCTGGAAATGGAAGTCCCCCAGGAATTGCATAGCCTCAATCATCGTTTCAAGTCCCCTTCCAACATTCAGTGCACCCTGGTATATTATGATCCGTCGCGGATTAAACTCGAGCAGGTCCGGCCTTCCGGTTTCCCTGTTTTCCAGTCCGGGCAGGTTGCGGATTACTTCCATCCGCAGCCCGTAGAGTCCCCTGTAGGCTTCTGCAACGGACAAACTGACCGTAGAGGAAAATTTAATGCGGGGCAGGATGTGTTTTTCAATACCGGTCCATACTTTCCTGGTAAAATTCCGCCCGATCAGCTCGGGCACCTCCGTAAAATACTCGTGGCTGTCGTAGACGAGGGACCTGCCCCTGATCCGTGAAGCGAGATAACAGGCAGGGAGTGTATCCAGGTCGTTCGCAACAAGCAGGTCAGCCCTGCGAAAGAGGAGAAAGAAAAACAGGCGGATGTTATAACATGCATAGAAAAGCGGTCCCCTTCGGAACACCAGGCGCATCCGCCTTACCCGGTAAGGCCTTCCATCAACCGGCTGACTGCCGGGAAGTTTCCGTCCCACAACCAGGACCACCGCCCCGTTCCCGGAAAGCGTGGCGGCACAGCGGTGAACCCGCTGGTCCACCACCAGGTCATTGCTCACGGCGATGATTATGCGTTTACCCTTCATGCCTTAAGGGCTCTTGCCTTCTTAAACATAAGCATTATATACCGTAACGCAAAAGGTCGCCAGAGTTATTGTCCTTGAGGCTTAAACTTTTGGCTATCTTTGCGCCATGCCAGAGATCCTGCATAATCATTCCCTCCGGGAGCTGAACAGTTTCCATCTCGATGTCCGGGCAAAGGGATACTGCGAGTGTCGATCCGTCCGGGATATCCGTGAGATCATATCCCGTGATGAATTCAGGGACCTGGAGACACTTATCCTGGGAGAAGGGAGCAATATACTTTTTACGGGGGATTTCGGGGGACTCGTCATCCGGCCCCTCATCCTTGGGAGGGAGATCATACGGGAAGACCGCAACAGCGTCTGGATCAGGGCCGGTGCAGGGGAAAACTGGGATGAATTCGTGGCCTGGACAACAGCATGGGGCTTCGGGGGCATCGAGAACCTGTCCCTCATCCCGGGCTCGGTAGGTTCAGGTCCCATTCAAAACATCGGAGCCTACGGTGCCGAGGTCAGGGACAGCATCGAGGAGGTGGAAGCCATCGATACCCTGACCGGGCAAAAGCTGACCTTCACTAACGAGGCCTGCCGTTTCGGTTACCGCGACAGCATATTCAAACGGGAATGGCAAAACAAATGCATCATCAGCACCGTTACCTTACGCCTGGACAAGCGGCCGAAACTGAACATGGGATATCCCCTGGTTGCTGAAAAAATGGCTGCAAGGAAAACACAGGATGTGGAAAGCATGAGGCAGGTCATCATCGGGATCCGCAGATCCAGGCTACCGGACCCCGCTGAGCTTGGAAATGCCGGCAGTTTTTTTAAAAATCCCGTCGTACCGGAAGAACAGTTCCGGCAGCTCACCACCGAACATCCCGTGATGCCATCCTACCCCACCCAGGCCGGATCGAGGAAGATCCCTGCAGCCTGGCTGATCGAACAATGCGGATGGAAAGGGAAACGCTCGGGAGATGCAGGCTGTTATGAAAAACAGCCCCTGGTCCTGGTCAACCATGGATCGGCAAGCGGCAGGGACATCCTGGAACTAGCGACCGGCATCGAGGATGAAGTTTATACAAAGTTCGGGATCCGGTTGGAGAAAGAAGTCAATGTCATCTGAATTTACTTGCCCAGCCTGGCAATGGTCTGCCCGGCTGCATCGAGGATTTCCTCGGCTGTTTCGCGGTCTGCTGCTTCGGCATAGGTCCTCAGCAGGGGTTCAGTCCCCGATAAACGTATCATAACCCACTCATCCTCATTAAAATAGAATTTTAATCCATCAAGGGCAACCGTGCGTACAACCCGGAACCGCCCGAACGATTCAAGATCACCCCGGTAACAGGCATCCATAACCTTTCCCCTTTTCTCTTTAGGGATGGGAATATCCCGGCGCATGCAATGAAATTCCCCGGTTATCCGGTGAATCTCATCCAGGATCTCATCAAGGGTCCTGCCGGTTTCGGCCATGAACTGAAGGATGGTCAGTCCCATCCATATCCCATCCCGCTCCGGGAGGTAGCCGCTGATCGAGATCCCGCCGGATTCTTCCCCACCGACCAGGACGTCTTCTGACAGCATCACCCGGCATATGTCCTTGAAACCAATGGGGACCCTCATCACTTCCAGGTCATAATGGCGGCAGAGTTTTTCAACCTTTGCCGTTGATGAAAACCCCGTCACGACCTTTCCGTTCATTTTCCTGTAATGGGCAAGGTAATGGATCAGGACCAGGATGATGTTGTGCGAATCGATGTACCTTCCCCCTTTGTTTACAATGGCGATGCGGTCACCATCGCCGTCCAGGGCAAAGGCCAGATCAATCTTTTTGGAGGATTGCATGAACCCGATCAGTTCCTGAAGGTTGGCTTCCAGGGGCTCGGGATGGATGCCCCCGAACATAGGATCGGGTTCGCAGTGCAAAAAGACGGCATCCGGCAGGAGTTTGCGGATCACTTTCTGCCCGCTTCCGTACATGGCATCAATTGCCACTTTAAGGCCTGAACTCCGGATACTTTCCAGGTCGAAATAATGGTTGACAAACTGGACGTAAAGGGCTTCGAGATCGGCATACCGGATCATTTCCTGCCCTACGAACTGGTCCCATTTCAAAAGATCAAGGTCAATGTTATTCTCTGTGGATATGAGATCCTCGATGTTCTTCAGGTCTTCTGCCAGCAGGGGTCCCCCGTGGCTTCCCTTGAGCTTGTAACCGCTGTAGGAATGGTCATTATGGCTGGCGGTGATCATGACCCCGAGGTTTGCATTCCATTCCCTCACGGCCAGGCTTACCATAGGGGTACTGACAAAATCATCCGAGATTCTGACCTTTATTCCCTTGGAGGCCAGGACCTTGGCAACTGTTTCGGCAAACATTTTTCCCTGGAACCGGGTATCGTACCCGACAATGACCTCGGGTTCCTGGTATTTCTTGAGCAACCACATCGCTGCGGCATTGGTGATTTTGGCCACGTTTGCCACGGTAAACTGGTGTGCAATAATGCCCCGCCAGCCATCCGTACCGAATTTGATCCTGTCCATTGAGATTGAAAGTGGTTTCTATACAGAAAAATACGGTTTTTTTCCCGATTAGTTGAAAATTTTCCGCCGGTCCAGCGCATTCTGGTACGAACGTGCATTTTTGTTATGTTGAGCAAGTGTGGCCGCAAAATTATGGTAGCCTGAGAAGTCTTCCTTAGCACAGAAATAGATGTAATTATGGCGCTCATAATTCAGCACCGCATCGATGACAGAAATGGAGGGGATAACAATCGGTCCCGGGGGCAATCCTCCGTGACGGTAAGTATTGTATGGGGAATCAATGAGCAGGTGTTTTTTCAGGACCCGGGTCATGTTCATGTCCCCTGCCGCGAACTTTACCGTCGGGTCGGCCTGCAAACGCATGCGCCGGTTCAGCCGGTTGATGTAAACTCCCGCCACCCTGGCCTCTTCCTCAGGGATCAGGGTTTCCTCATCAACGATGGAGGCCAGTGTCATGACCTCCATGGGCTCCATTCCCATCCGCCTGGCCTGGGCAAGCCGCTTCTCATTCCAGAAAAGCCTGTATTCCCGTAACATACGGTCGAAAAACTGCCTGGCTGACGTATTCCAGTAGATCTCATAGGTGTTGGGGATGAATATCCCCATGACGGTTTCCCGGGTCAATTGATTGGCTTCAAGCAATTTCGTATCTGAGAACAGGGAGAGGATTGAAAGCGAATCCGCCTCAATCTGTTCCGACACCACCCCTGCCAGCATTGCAGGAGTCCTAATGTTGTTAAATACCAGCCGTACGGGTTCCTGGTTGCCAGACCTGAGCATTCCTGCCAGACGGTCATTGCTCATTCCTGAGCGGATCCTGTACCTGCCGGGCCGCACATTCCGGGGATAATTCTTCTTGAGAGCCACCCAGCGGAAGGAGGCGGTGTCCTGAAGGATCCCCTGTTCCCGCAACCGGTCGTATACATCATTAAAGTCTGAACCTGTAGGGATATACAGGACAATGGATTCACCTGCAGGCAGATTGATGTTGTTGCGCCAGATCCGGCCGTACATTAACAGCACTGCTGACCCTCCCGCAGCCAGGATCAGGAAAAGCAGGATGTAGATAAACTTCCTCATAAACCGGCGTTGTCAAAAAAATTAACAGGTTCGTAAAACTAATATAACAGTTTTTACTGCAGGCTTAGTATTTTTGGAATACCAAACAAGTATGCAAATATGGAAAAAATCAAAAGGATAGCCATGATCGCCCATGATCACCGCAAAGCCGATCTTATCGAATGGGTCGAATGGAACTGGGAGATCCTTCAGCATCATCACATCATATGCACCGGCACGACCGGTCTTCTTGTGGAAAAAGCCCTTGAGGCAAATATGGACAGAGAAACGGGCCGGGAACTCAAAATAACCAGGCTGAAATCCGGTCCCCTTGGAGGCGACCAGCAGATGGGGGCACTGATCGCCGAGGGAAAGATTGACATCATCATCTTTCTCTGGGATCCTATGAGCGCACAGCCCCACGACGTCGATGTCAAGGCCCTGCTCCGGATAGCGGTGCTGTATAACATCCCGACAGCCTGTAACAGGTCTACCGCCGACTTCATGATCTCATCGGACCTGTTTAACAAACCCTACCAGCAGAAGGTAAAGAATTACCAGGAATACATCGACCGGAGTATCGAAGATACCTGATCTGCGGGCGTGTAAGAATCTGCGGGATCATTTCCGATGGCCAGCAGTCCCGCGACAAGGGCAAATCTGTTCGATTTCATGGCTTAAAATCGGATCCGGTGGACGTTAATCCACCGGGACCGGGACTCCTAAACAAGTTTTGCCAGTGCTGCCTTCAGCCTCTTCATAGCCTCTTCCAGGTTCTCGTCTGAGTTGGCGAAGGATATGCGGACGCAGCCCGGTGCGCCGAAGGCTGCCCCGGGAACGGTGGCGATGTGTCCCGATTCAAGCAGGTACATGCACAGGTCACCGGAGTTTTCAATGGTCTTATCACCGGCTTTCTTACCGAAATAATAACTCATATCGGGAAAAACGTAGAAGGCCCCGCCGGGTACAGAGCACTTAAGGCCTTTGATCTCTCCAAGGTGTCTCAGAAGGAGGTCACGCCTGCGTTTGAATGCCTTGTTCATTTCCTCGGTAGGTTTATGATCACCTGTCAGGGCGGCAACGGAAGCGATCTGGGCAACCGAGGTAGCCCCGGAAGTGAATTGTCCCTGGAGCTTTGTCACGGCCTTTGTGATCCAGACCGGGGCGGCTATGTATCCGAGTCTCCAGCCGGTCATGGCGTAGCCTTTTGACACTCCGTTGACAAGTACGACACGATCCTTGATATTATTGAACTGCGCAATGCTTTCATGCTTGCCGACAAAGTTGATGTGTTCGTAGATCTCATCGGAGATCACGATGACCTTTTCATGCTTTGCGAGCACGTCCGCCAGGCCTTTCAGTTCATCCTTTGAATAAAGGCTGCCGGTGGGATTTGACGGTGAACAGAGGATGACGGCCCGGGTTTTGGGACTGATTGCCTCTTCAAGCTGCTGGGGCGTGATCTTGAAATCACTTTCGATGCCGGTATCAATGATGACGTTGGTCCCGTCTGCAATTTTGACCTGTTCCGGGTAACTGACCCAGTACGGGGCAGGAACGATCACCTCATCGCCCTGGTTGATGATGCAGAGCAACACGTTGACGATACTGTGCTTGGCACCGCTGGAAACCACGATCTGATCAGCAGTATAATCCAGCCCGTTCTGTTTCTTCAGTTTGTCCACGATGGCTTTCCTGAGCTCCGGAAAACCTGCGACCGGGGGGTAGAAAGAATAATTATCATCAATTGCCTTCTTGGCTGCTTCCTTGATGTGATCCGGAGAGTTGAAGTCCGGTTCTCCAACGCTCAGGTTAATTACATCGATCCCCTGACTCTGAAGATCTTTGCTTCGCTGGTTCATTGCAATAGTCGCAGAAGCCGACAATCTCGCTAAACGATCAGATACTTGTTCCATAAATGTTTAAATATTAAATTAACACAAAAAACTGGGTTTTGATTTGAATTTTTAAAATTAAACTTTTAATCATAAATTAATTAATATTGCAACAGAGATTCTGATAAAAAATTATCAACATGGAGACAGCCCTCGAGATCCTGAAATATACCCTCCCGGCCCTCATCGTTTTTCTGACGGCTTTTGTGCTGATCAGGGGGTTCATCCGCCGGGAGGAACAGTCCACTTTCAGGGAAATTGCAGGGGCGGACCGGAAAACCGTCCTGCCGATCCGTCTCCAGGCCTACGAAAGGCTGGCCCTTCTGCTGGAACGCATCTCGCCGGAATCGCTCATCATGCGTATCAACCAGCCGGGAATGAGCGCAAAGCAGCTTCATGCGGAACTGCTCTCATCCATCAGGGCAGAATATGAACATAACCTCTCCCAGCAGGTCTACATCAGCAACGAAGCCTGGGAATTGATACGCAATGCCCGGGCGAACGTAATCGGGCTGATCAATGCCGCAGTGGACCAGGTAAAGGATGACGCCACGTCCATAACCCTGAGCCAGAAGGTATTTGAACAGGTCGTACAGCTTAAGGACCCCCCTGTGCAGGAGGCCCTTGATTTCCTGAAAAATGAGATCCGGGAATTGTACGGGTGAGCTTTCCGGAAGGTCTACAGCGTTGCCGTGACAGCAAGGTCGACCATAGGAAGCCGGACTATTTGATCAGCTCCACGCTCCGCTTGACGAACCGTACCAGCTCCTCCCCTTTCAGCATGTTATTGGAGAGAAGGGCAAGGTCGATCAGCTGCCTGACGATCTTGTTCTTGCCGCCGTATTCCCCGAGGAGGTCTTTCTTTTTATCCTCTGTTTCGGAGATCTTTTTCCGCAGATCCTCCAGCTGGTCTTTCAGTTCATGGGGGACTTCCTCATCCTTCTTCCCTTCCTTCTCCTTTTCAAGCCTGCTATTTTCTTCCCGGAGCGGTGCCAGCTGATCCTTCAGGTCCCCCAGCTTTTTGGAAAGGTTTTTTTCCTTGGCTTCACGGACTTTTGCTACAAGCGGGTGGCTTGCGTTCACCACGAGGTTATAGGAATCGGGCAAACCGCCGTAGAAATTCGGTCCCCCTCCAAGCTCCGCCATTTCCTTCATCCGCCTGGTGAATTCACTCTGGGTGATGATCAGGGGACTCTCATCCTCTCCGAGGTTCTCGAAGCTGACCAGGTAATGGGCCTCGTCGGGAAGCTGGCTCTTGAATACAGTGCCAAGCTCGTCCTGCTCCTCCTGGCTCAGGTCGGTCGCTTTCAGGTCTTCCTTCATGATCAGCTTATCGATGATGTCGGAATCCACCCTGGCAAACCTCGAATCCTTGAATTTCGTTTCCAGGTGGTTCAGGAAGTGGGTGTCCAGATGGCCGTCCATCAGCAGGACATCGTAGCCCCTGTTCTTTGCCTTTTCAATGAAGCTGAGCTGTTCCTCCCTATCCGTGGCGTAGAGGTATATCAGGTTCTTATTTTTATCGGTTTGCTCCGGTTTGATCAGTTTTTCGTATTCCTCGTAGGTGAAATATTTTCCGTCGGTGTTCTTCATCAAGGCAAACTTCTGCGCACGTTCGTAAAACTTTTCCTCCGTCATCATGCCGTAGTTGATGAACAGTTTCAAGTCGTCCCATTTCTTCTCGAATTCCGGCCGTTCGTTCTTGAATATTTCCTCGAGACGGTCGGCGACCTTTTTGGTAATATGGCTCGAGATCTTCTTGACATTGGGGTCCCCCTGCAGGTAACTCCGCGAGACATTCAGCGGGATATCGGGGGAATCGAGCACCCCGTGCAGCAGGGTCAGGAATTCGGGGACGATCCCTTCGACCGAGTCCGTTACGAAGACCTGGTTGCAGTAGAGCTGGATCTTGTTTTTCTGGACCTCGATGTTGGACTTTATACGGGGAAAGTAAAGGATCCCGGTCAGGTTGAACGGGTAGTCAACGTTCAGGTGGATGTTGAAAAGGGGTTCCTCCGACATTGGATAAAGGTCCTGGTAGAAGGCCGTGTAATCCTCTTCTTTCAGGTCCACCGGCTTCCGGGTCCACAGCGGCTTCGTCTCATTGATGATCCGGTCTTTGTCCGTCTCGACGTATTTGTCCTCCTTCCACTCCTTTTCCTTCCCGAATGCAATCTCAACCGGCAGGAAGCGGCAATACCGCTTCAGCATCTGCTCGATCCTGGACTCTTCAAGGAATTCCTTCGAATCCTTATCCAGGTGCAGGATCACCTCCGTACCGGTTTCATCCCTTTCCAGGTCATCGAGGGTGTACTCGGGGCTTCCGTCGCAGGACCAGTGAACGGCCTTGCTGCCCTTTTTATAGGATTTGGTCTTGATCTCAACCTTGTCCGACACCATAAAAGACGAGTAAAATCCCAGTCCGAAATGCCCGATGATGGCATTGCTTTGATTCTTGTATTTTTCAAGGAACTCTTCAGCGCTTGAGAAGGCGATCTGGTTGATGTACTTCTTGATCTCCTCCCCGGTCATCCCGATCCCGTTGTCGGATACGGTAAGCGTTTTTTTCTTTTTATCCAGGCTGACGCGGATCTTCAGTTCCCCGATCTCTTCCTTGTATTCCCCCGCGGAGGCAAGCGTCTTCAGCTTCTGGGTTGCATCGACCGCGTTGGATATCAGTTCCCGCAGGAATATTTCGTGTTCCGAGTAAAGGAATTTCTTAATGATCGGAAAGATGTTCTCGGTGGTAACGCCAATTTTTCCTGTTTGCATTTTCTTCTATATTAGTTAGGTTCTAAATCAATTTCTTTCCCGCCTGTTTCAAACGGCATGCCATTGGAGGGGGACTGACATTTCGTCATGGGAAGTGACCGGACGGGACGGCAGGAAGGCATGGAACCGGCGCTAACGGTTCCAGAGCTATCGGTTCCAGCGCTATCGGTTCCAGCGCTATCGGTTCCAGCGCTATCGGTTCCGGACGTCCACGTCGGACTGGTGTTCCCACATGCCCTTCCTGAACTTGTATCCGTCGTAGGAAAAATCCGGTGCGTAAAAACGCGGGTGGTCCTTCAGTTCCGGTTCTATTGGGGAGAGATGGTCGTAAACGATCATTTTCAGGTCCGGGTTGTACCGCAGGTTCATGGCCACCTCACCTGAATATTCGAAAACCACCCTGTGCTGGATGCCCGAAGGTGTGTTGAAAACGGGTTTCCCGAACTGCGGATCCATTTCGCTGTCAAAATACAGGACGTCGATGATTTTCTTATCCGACCAGCGGTCATTGAAATTGAATCCCATCAAGGTATAGATGACCTCTTTCCCCTGCTTCTCCCTCCTGAGATCGTAGTAAAGCGCTCCCGGCCACATGTCCTTTCCGGTCCGGGCATGAAGCAGGTCGGGAATGTACGGGAGCCGGTCAACCAGGACGTGGACCCGGACCGAGTTATCCCGGTTGTCACGTACCTGGATCACGCCATGGTATTCATGCTCCCATGTACTTAAAGGCACGTTCCAGGTAAAGATCCGGAACTGCCCGTCGTCGGCCGTCAGGATGCCCACCCGCTTTCTCAGGCTGTCAAACCGGTAGGTGAAGGATTCCGGCTCGGCCAGCTTCTCCTCCATGTATTGAAGGATAACCGAATCCAGATGTTGTCTTTCCTCGGTGGACCGAAGCGCAGGGAATCGTTCGAAGAGCCCGAAAAGGCTGTCCTCCGTTGCAGTGGGACCAGGGACCTGGGAACATAAGGGGAAGGCTGCAAGCAGAAAGGCAATTATGTGTATAATTCGGGACATGTCAGCAAATATAACTCAGATCCGGGTGAATTAGTATGAGAATCCGGTGAAAACTGTCCGGATCAAAGACGGTCCAGCAACCCTTTCAGCCGTTTGCAGACCTCCAGGATCTGCTGCGGGGTTATGGTGAGGGGGGGACTCACACGGAATGCGGTTTCATGAAATAGGAAGGAATCGGAAACAATGCCATCCGAGAGAGCCAGCCTCAGGAAGCGATATGCCTTATCCGCGTCCCCCAGCTCCACGGCCAGGTAAAGTCCCATTCCCCTTATCTCCCTGATGGAGGGGTGGCTGAGATGTTCCCTGAAAAGCCGTTCCTTTTCAGCAGCCTGCCCGATCCATCCTTCACCGAGCAAGGCGCGAAGACTGGCCAGTCCTGCTGCACAGGAAACCGGGTGTCCGCCGAAGGTGGTGATGTGGCCGAGCGGGGGATCGCTGCACAGGGATTTCATGATGTCCGGCGAAGCGATGAACGCACCCAGGGGCATGCCGCCTCCGAGGGCCTTTGCCAGGACCAGAACATCGGGTACCACGTTCCAGTGTTCAAAAGCAAACATCGTTCCGGTCCGGCCGAAGGCAGTCTGGACCTCGTCGAATACCAGCAAGGTCCCCGTCGTATCACATCGCCTGCGGATCTCTTCCAGGAAGCCCTTTTCAGGCAACACGATCCCTGCTTCCCCCTGGATGGGTTCCATCATGACCGCAGCGACGGACCGGTCTATTTCATCCAGTCCCCCGAAGTCATTAAAATCCAGGAAGCTGGTCCCCGGCGGAACCGGCCTGAACGCATTTTTGTATCCCTCCCCTCCCATTAAGCCGAGTGCTCCCAGGGTACTTCCGTGGTAAGCTTTCCGGAAAGCAATGGTCCGCTGCCTGCCGGTATGCCTCCTGGCAAGCTTCAGGGCACCCTCCACGGCCTCGCTGCCGGAATTGACGAAATAGGTACAGGAAAGAGTCTCCGGAAGGACTTCGGCCAGGGCGGCAGCCAGTGCCACCTGGGGCTCCTGTACGAGTTCACCGTAAACATGCAGGTGCAGGTAACGGCCGGCCTGCTTGCGGATGGCTTCCAGTATCTTCGGATGCCCGTGTCCCAGGTTGCTTACAGAAACCCCCGACACCAGGTCCACGTAAGCTTTCCCGTCCGGGCCGTACAGGTAAATACCTTCCGCCCTTTCAATTTCAAGAAGATACGGGTCATCGGAGGTCTGGGCCAGGTATTGAAGGAATAAATGGCGATTGTCAGCCATTACTTGATCATCAGGTTGATGTCTCCCATCAGCTTGTCCTTGTATGATTTCCCGATGGGGATCGTCTTGGTGCCGTCGTGTGTCCGGATCAGGACTGAATTATCCTCTATGATCTCGATGCTCCCTGTATTCACGATGTAGGAACGGTGCACCCGGGTGAACTTGTCCAACGGCAGCTTCTGCTCAATGGCCTTCATCGTGAAATGGATGGTATACTTATCATCGAAGGTATTGAATATCACATAGTTTTCTAGCGCTTCCACCCAGAGTATGTCATCATACCGGAGCCTGACAAGAGTGGAATTCTTCTTGATGAAAATCTCGTCCTTGCCGATCTTGTCCAGCCCGTTCCTCATCTGCATACGCTTCCGGGCACGTTCGATGGCCTTGTAGAAACGGGCATAGGTAATGGGCTTGACCAGGTAATCCGTTACCTCGTAATTAAAAGCCTGAACGGCATATTTATCCTTTGAGGAAATGATCACCACCTGCGGGGTGACCTTGATGGAATCCAGGAATTCCATCCCCGACATGTCGGGAAGCTCAACATCAAGAAAGATCAGCTGAATGTTTTCGTTCTTTCCGAGCAGGTTGATTGCATCCACGGCGTTGCTGTATGTATCCACCAGGTTGAGATCCGCAGTCTTGTTTACGAACTCTTCGATGATCCTGAGTGAAAGCTTGTCGTCTTCAATAATGATGCAATTCATTCAATTTCAGTTTAGTCAACGATAAAATTTAATTTATCACTTCTAACATCCTATTCATCAAATATATAAAATAAATCCTTTCGATGGTGATCCTCAGAATATTTTACGCGGGATGGTGGACCCAATTTAGATTTATTCAAGATTGGACAGGACCGGTCAAAACTGGACAGGACTATTCAGGAATGGACAGGTCTTCCGGGGATTTCCCCCTAAGGTGTTTGATGGATTTCATCCGTCAGTCCCATCCGCTCGGACCCGAAAAACAGTGCGAATTTGCCATTCTGAACATCGAAATCTTCCAGGGCCATCGCTCCTTCCCTGGCAGTAGTAGCGACAATGCGGTAATCCAGCACTCGTTCAAACAGTTCCATCCTCCGCCCGCGGATGAAACCTGCAAGATGGCCGATCAGTTTTTTCAAAAAAAAAAAGGAGCACGGTTGTGCCCCTTAAAATTTCAACAAGATATTTTTATTAAACAGCACCTGATAAGTCTGCTCCAGCCTTGAACTTAACAACTTTCTTTGCAGCGATTGTGATGGGCTTGCCTGTCTGGGGATTCCTCCCGGTCCTGGCATTCCTCTTGGATACGGAGAAAGATCCAAATCCAACCAGTGCTACTCTGTTACCTTTCTTGAGCGCATGGGTTGTTGTCTTTACGAACGCATCCAGAGCTCTTTTTGCATCGGCCTTTGTCAGTTTAGCTTCGCTGGCAATAGCATCAATTAATTGTGCTTTGTTCATAATAAATAAATTTTAGGGTTAGTAATTCTAGAGAAACTCAATATTTTATTACAAATATAGACTATTATTCATCTTTAGCAAGTTTGAGTCTAAAAAAATGCCGGAAATGTTGATAAAATGTACATTTCTGTTAACTAAACCTTTCAAAAGCCCCATGAAAACTGCAATTCCGGGGATCCGGGCATTCCGGGAGCCAAAATGTTAATTATTTGATAACCTGATACTTGACATTTTTATGAGATTTAAGCAAATATGTCTTATTTTTGCCCCAACGGAGAAATGGCAGAGTGGTCGAATGCGGCGGTCTTGAAAACCGTTGTCCTGCTATCGCGGGACCGGGGGTTCGAATCCCTCTTTCTCCGCAAACCTAACCATACCGCGCTTCGGCGCGGTTTTTATTTATTATGGTCCGGGCAAAGCTTATTAAAAAGTTTTTCGTTCATTTGAACCGGTAAAAATTTTGGTCTGGATAAGGAACCCGTAATACAGATCAGTGAGGTACGCAAGTACTTCAAGGATGTCAGGGCAGTTGACGGCATAGACCTCAGCATCCGGGAAGGGGAATTCCTTGCCCTTCTCGGACCGAACGGAGCGGGTAAAACCACCCTCGTCGAAATGGTCGAAGGCCTTCAGAAGCAGAATTCCGGTGAAATCCTTATACTGGGACTTCCCTGGAAAGGGAATGAGGTACATCTTCGCAGCCTGCTCGGGATTTCACTCCAGGAAACCCGATTCATCGACAAGCTAAGGACCCGCGAAGTGCTCGAGTTGTTCGCCAGCTTTCACGGGATTGAGCAATCCCGGGTGAACGAGGTACTCGATATGATCAGGCTTACGGACAAGAGCAGGGCTTTTACGGTGAATCTTTCAGGCGGACAAAGGCAGAGGCTGGCACTGGGACTGGCCCTGCTGAACGAACCCTCCATCCTGCTGCTCGATGAACCCACGACCGGGCTGGATCCCAACTCGCGGCGGGAGATATGGGACATCCTGATGGAATTGAAAAGGGATCAGCATACCACCATGATCCTGACAACCCATTACATGGAGGAAGCCGCTTACCTGTGTGACCGGATCGTCATCATGGACCAGGGGAAGATCCTTGCCCAGGGAAGCCTTGATGAACTGCTCAGCCAGAACCACAGCGAAGAGATCATTGAATTCATTCCTTCAGGGGACCCCGGGGAACTGGGACTTGAAAGCATGCCGTGGCTAAAAAAGTACAGCTTTGACCCCGGGAGGAACAGGCTTACACTTTTTGTAACCGCGATCCTTGAAGCCCTTCCTGAAATTATAGAGCGGTCGGAATCCAGGGGAATTGGCATTGGAGCCCTGACCTGCCGGAGAATGACCCTTGACGACCTGTTTATATCCCTTACCGGAAGGAGGCTCGCTGAATAATCCGAAAAATACAATGAAACGGAACTCCCTGATCCAGCTGATACTCATTCATTACCGGGAATTCATACGGGAACCGGGGATCCTGTTCTGGTCGATCATCTTCCCGGTGCTGATGGCCTGGGTCCTCGGAATCGCCTTTTCGAAACAGAATGAGCTGGTCCAGCAGGTAGCCTTCATCGAGGATTCCCTGAATATGAATGCAGAATTGCGCCAGTTCCTGAATGATGCTGTATATGTTGACGATCCGGAACAGGAGGCACCGGGTTACCTTGAAAAAACAATTCACAATGAGAAACTGGGGAAAACCTCTTACAAATTCCTGTTGACCGACTGGGACGGCGGCCTCCTGATGCTGAAGCGGGGCAGGGTCAACCTGATCCTCAGGGAATACCCGGACAGCCTGGAATACTATTTCGATCCACAGAACCCGCAGGCAAAGATGGTCTACATCCTGCTGAGCTCCGCCCTGAACAACGAACACCTGGTCCATGAAACGGCCGGCATTAACCCGCTGACTCAAAAAGGGAACCGTTACATTGATTTTCTTATACCGGGACTGATCGCTATGGGCGTCATGAACTCCCTGCTATGGGGCATCAGCTATGCACTGATCGAGATGCGTGCAAAGAAACTCATGAGAAGGATGGTTGCCACTCCCATGAAACGGTCGGAGTTCCTGATAAGTATCTTCGTTGCACGCCTGTCGATAACCATTATCGAGGCCCTCCTGCTCCTTGCATTTGCCTTTGCCTATTTCCATATTTCAATTCAGGGGAGCCTGCCGGCCTTAATTCTGATCTTTCTTGCCGGCAATATCGCTTTCAGCGGAATCGCCATCCTCATCTCCTCCCGGACAGCCAATTCAAGGATCGGAACGGGATTGATCAATGTCATCAGCCTGCCCATGACGGTTCTTTCCGGGATATTCTTCAGCTATCATAATTTCCCGGATTATGTCATACCCATCATTCAAAAGCTCCCCCTTACCATGATGGCTGATTCCATACGCAGCATCTTCAACGAGGGTGCCGGCCTTGCCCAGGTGAGCCTCAATGCTCTGATCCTGGGCATACTTGGCATAGCCTGTTTTGCAATTGGACTCAGGACCTACAAATGGTATTAATATCAGATCAGCTTATAATTCCGGTATTCGAAAAGCCGCTTACCGGTTTTCCTTTCGATCCAGTGCAGGATCCGGTCGGTGGTTTTGAAGCTTTTCTTGCTCTCGTCGAGTGCCACCTTCCAGTTCAGCTGCCTGATCCTGTCTCCCATCACTTTCGGGTGGGTGCCCTTGAACCGGGTAATGGATTCAACGGATGAGTAATCGTAGAGCTGCGTGTGGTTCACCTTACGGTCGACCCACTGATCGCTGTGGTACAGGCGGTTGAAGTTGACATGCTTCTCCTGCATGATATCAGGGGGACGAACCCACCCGTAATGGTACATGTAGGCATGGACCGGTTTGACGTTCAGTTTGCGGTTGTCCATCCTGAATCCCTGGGCATCCCTGTAGGAACGGATGTCCTTGTTGTTGCGGATGATCCTGATCTCATGGCGGTACCAGGACCGGGAATCGGCGTTGTAATCATAGCTGCCGAAAAAATGCAGGTAACGGAACAGGAGGCCTTCCACTTCCGGATTGTCAAGCCATTCCTCCATGGATCTGCGGACGCCGGGATGGTATTTTTCATGAAGGACTTCATCGGCCTGGATGTAAAAAGCCCAGTCGTATTCTTCGGGTATCCGGTCGAAGGCCTTGTTGGTTTCTTCGGACAGGACCTCCCCGTTCCTCCTCAGTGACTCGTCCCAGGTACTTTCCACGATCTCGATCTTATCCGAGGGTATGGACCGGATGAGTTCCATGGTGCCATCCTCGGAATTCCCCACGTTCATGATGAACTTATCACATACCGGTAGTACGGATTGTACCGATTCAATAACCGGGTAGGAGAATCTCTCCGCATTACGAACGAAACTGAATCCGCAGACCTTCATAATTTATGGTTATTAAAACATCTGAAGCATGTGGTACTTTGCATACAGGCCTTTTTTCCTCAGGAGGTCTCCATGGGTGCCGCGCTCATCGATCCGGCCTTCCTCGATAACGACGATCTCATCGGCATGCTTTACAGTTGAAAGGCGATGTGCGATCACGATCGATGTCCGGTTCATCATCAGGTTCTCGATTGCTTCCTGCACATACTTCTCAGACTCGGTATCGAGCGAAGAGGTTGCTTCATCAAGGATCAGAATCGGTGGATTTTTCAGAAGTGCCCGCGCGATGCTGATCCTCTGCCTCTGTCCCCCTGAAAGCTTGCTGCCTGCGTCTCCCACGTTGGACTGGTAGCCGTTCGGGGTTTCCATGATAAATTCGTGGGCATTGGCAATTTTTGCAGCGGCTATGACCTTTTCCTCCTCAATCTCATCCACGCCGAAGGCAATATTATTATAAAAGGTATCATTGAACAGGATCGATTGCTGGCTCACGATGCCCATGAGATTCCTCAGGTCGGCGATACGGTAAGTCTTTATGTCCCTTCCGTTGATCAGGATGCCCCCTTCCTGCGGATCAATGAACCTGGGCAACAGATCCACCAGTGTCGATTTCCCGGATCCTGATTTCCCGACTATGGCGAGGGTTTTCCCCTTTTCAATCTTCAGGTTAATGTGTTTGAGCACCGGTTCGGTATTGTATGCAAAGGATACATCCCTGTACTCGATCATGGTCTCAAAATCCTTCACGGGGACGGCATTTGCCGTATCCTTTATACGGATCTCGGTCTCGAGGATCTGCTCCACACGCTCAAAGGCGGCCATCCCTTTCTGTATGTTATAATAGCCGGTCGAGAAGGCCTTGGCAGGCGTGATGATCTGAGAAAAAACGATGAGATAAGCGATAAAGGCCTCGGGGTCAAGCGGTGAAGTCTGTTTCAGAACGATGGTGCCTCCCAGGTACATCAGCACCATCATCACAACCGTACCCAGGAATTCGCTCATGGGCGATGCCAGGAAACGGCGGCGGTAAACTCTGGTAATGGTATCGGTGAATTCTTCGTTTATTTCCGAGAATTTCCGAATCATTTTCTTCTCCCCGTTGAAGGCCTTAATGATCCTCATCCCGGAAAGGGTTTCCTCGATGACGGATAGCAGTGTCCCCTGCTGGTTCTGGAGGTTCATTGATTGCTTCCTCAGGTTTTTGCCGATCCGGCCGATAAGTATGCCGGAAAAAGGAAGGAGGACCAGTGCGAACAGGGTCAGCTGGTAACTCATGACAAACATAGAGATAAGGAATACGATGATGGTGATCGGATCCCGGAAGATAATCTCGAGGGAACTCATTACCGAAAGTTCGATCTCATTCACATCCATCCCGACCCGAGCCATGATGTCGCCCTTCCTGGAATCTGAAAAGTATGACATGGGAAGGCGAAGGGTTTTTTCATAGACCCGGTTGCGGATGTCCCTGACCACCCCCACCCTGACCGGTGTAATGTAATAGTTGGCCAGGAATTTGGAACCCGTTTTCAGTACGGCCAGGATGATCACCACTACGGAGACCATCATTAAAGCCGGAGCGTCACCGAAACGGATAATGATCGAACTGAGGTAAAAATTGAAATTATGCTGAATAGCCTCCGTGTTCAGGGCAAAGGGCATGGTCTCGGTAACAAGTTCCTGCGTCTTGAACAGGATCCTGAGGAAGGGGATGGCCATCACGAAGGAAAACAGGGCGAAGAATGCGGAAAGTATATTGAAAACTATGTTCAGAACGGCATAGAACCAGTAAGGTTTGATATAGCCTGCAATGACCTTGAATCGCTTCATCGAATGGTCTGGAATAGTGGTTCAGGTTTCGTCAGATACCGGTATACCCGGAGGGTGTAATCCGCTTAAGCTCATCGATGACCTCCGCATCTAATTCTAACGTATCGAGAAAGGAATGTATTATATCTCGGGTGATGATTTTATTGGTCCTTGCCAGATCCTTCAGTGCCTCATAGGGTTTCGGGTATCCCTCCCTCCTTAGAATGGTCTGGATCGCCTCGGTCACCACCGCCCAGTTCTGGTCCAGGTCCTCCCTCATCTTTTCCTCGTTGATGATCAGTTTTCCAAGGCCCTTCTGCAGTGATTTCAGGGCAAGTACAGTATGTGCAAGCGGCATGCCGATGTTCCTCAGGACCGTTGAATCCGTCAGGTCGCGCTGCAACCTTGAAACGGGAAGTTTGGCCCCGAGGTGTTCAAAAATCGCATTGGCCACCCCCAGGTTCCCTTCCGCATTCTCGAAATCAATGGGATTGACCTTGTGGGGCATGACGGAAGAGCCCACTTCCCCTTTACTGATCTTCTGTTTGAAATACTCCATGGAAATGTAAGACCAGATGTCCCTTGAGAGGTCGATCAGGATGGTATTGATCCGCTTCAGGTTGTCAAACAGGGCGGCAAGCTGGTCGTAATGCTCGATCTGGGTGGTGGTCCGCTGCCGTTCGAGTCCCAGTTTCTCCCCGACGAACCGGTCGGCAAAAAGAACCCAGTCCACCCCGGGGTACGCCACATGGTGGGCATTGAAGTTGCCGGTGGCTCCCCCGAATTTTCCGGTATAGGGGATCTCGCGGAGTGATTTGAGCTGCACGTCCAGCCTTTCAAGGAAAACCTTCATTTCCTTTCCCATGCGTGTGGGCGATGCCGGTTGCCCGTGGGTTCTTCCAATCATGGGGATCAGGGCCCACTGGTCGGATCGCTCCCTGAGCATCCCCAGGAAATCCTCCATCAGGGGATAATAGATCTGGCTCATGGCATCCTTCAGCGAAAGCGGAGTGGCCGTATTGTTGATGTCCTGCGATGTCAGGGCAAAATGGACGAATTCCTTCTTCGCGGAGAGGCCGAGTTCATCGAATTTTCCCTTGATGAAATATTCCACCGCCTTGACATCGTGGTTGGTGGTTTTCTCAAATTCCTTGATCTGCTCTGCATCGGAAAGGCTGAATTCCGTGTAGACCGACCGGAGTTTTTCATAAACAGGGGCATCCAGGTCCGATAACCCGGGCAGGGGAAGTTCGCAGAGAGCGATAAAGTATTCGATCTCCACGAAAACCCGGTAGCGGATCAGTCCAAATTCAGAAAAAAAGGGGGCCAGTTCCTCCACCTTGGCACGATACCTTCCGTCGATCGGTGAAATGGCTGACAGTTCTGAAATTTTCATGCTGGAACAATAGTATTGCGTTACGTTTCCTGCAGTAAAGTTAGAAGTTTTTACTGGTAAAATCCGATCTGCCATTCTTTTTGTATTTTTAAGCAGAAATCAGACCATACAAGCGATCGTCCATGGAACGAAAGACCCTATATCTTTTTATGCTGACCTCCCTACTGGGACTGTCGGCCCAACCCGCAGGGGAGAAGGATGCCCCGGCGAAGATGAAGGTTTTTACCTTCGAAATACTAGAAAACATTGCCCCTCCTGCCTGGAGAACAACCCAGCAGGCCTTCGAAAAGGCGGAAAGCCTGGATGTGGACCTGATCATCATCCGTATGAATACCTACGGTGGTATGCTCGCAACGGCGGATTCCATGCGGACCAGGATCCTGAACTGCAGGATCCCGGTATGGGTGTTCATCGACAATAACGCGGCATCTGCCGGGGCCCTGATCTCCATCGCCTGCGAACGCATTTACATGCGTCCCGGGGGAAGCATCGGGGCGGCAACCGTGGTGGACCAGTCCGGCGCGGTGGTCCCCGATAAGTACCAGTCCTTCATGCGTTCCATGATGCGTGCAACAGCAGAAGCGCATGGCAAAGACACCATCGTTACGGGTAACGATACGATCATCCGCTGGCACAGGGACCCCAAGATCGCCGAGGCCATGGTGGATCCCTCCCTCTTCATCCCGGGGATCGTTGACACCGGGAAAGTTCTGACTTTCACGGCCGAGGAGGCCATGCAGCACGGTTTCTGCGAAGGCCTGGCAAAAAACCTGACAGAGGTCCTGAAAGAGGCCCATATTGAAAACTACGATTTGATCAAATACGAATCGAGCGCACTGGACAAGGTCATCGGCTTCCTGCTCAACCCGATCGTCAGCGGGATCCTCATCATAGTCCTCATAGGCGGGATTTACTTCGAGCTTCAGTCCCCCGGCATAGGTTTTCCCCTGGCCGCCGCAGTACTTGCGGCCATTCTTTATTTTGCACCGCTCTACCTGGAGGGACTGGCACAGAACTGGGAACTGCTTCTTTTTATCGTCGGCCTCATCCTTATCGTGGTCGAGATATTCGCCATTCCCGGTTTCGGTGTTGCCGGGGTGACCGGGATTTTGCTGGTTATCACGGGACTCACCCTGGCCATGGTGGATAACGTCGTGTTCGACCTGAAATGGAACATCGCCCTGGCAGAGGTGGTCAAGAAGTTTTTTATCGTCATTGCATCCATGTTCGTCTCCCTGGTCCTCTCGCTTATCCTGGGCAAACAGCTCTTTACGAATAAGGCTTTTGCGGGACTGGCACTGGATCGTGACCTCAACACCGACGAGGGATTCCTCGGGGTTGAAAGCCAGCCCAGGCAGCTTGTGGGCAGGACGGGTGTGGCCGAATCGGTACTCAGGCCATCTGGCAAGGTACGGATCGACGACGAGATCTATGATGCCGCTTCCGAATACGGGTTCATCAACAAAGGTGAGAAAATCAGGGTGCTCAGATACCTGCAGGGACAGCTATATGTGATCAAGGATGATAAGGAAGACGCCGGAAAATAACATCCGGGTCAGGGATTACCTGCCCGGGGATTATACCTTACTTCTCGAATTGTGGAAGCAGACCGACCTGGACCAGCCGGAACGGGGCGACGATGCCGGCGTGATCGAGCGGTGCAATGAAAAAGGGGGGAAGCTGCTCGTCATGGAAGACACCGAAAGCGGAAAGATCATAGGATCCTCCTGGATGACCTGGGACGGGCGGCGGATCTATCTTCATCACTTCGGCATTCTGCCCGGTTACCAGAAAAGGGGACTTGGAACGAGGCTTGCAATCGAATCGCTCGAGTGGATCCGCCAGACCGGGCAGCAGGTAAAACTGGAAGTGCATAATGAAAATTATCCGGCAAAGCGCCTGTACGAGAAGCTTGGCTTCTTCGCCTTCACGGATTACGATATTTATATGATGAGGGATCTCAGCGGTCGGCCATGGAAATGAGACGATACGGCATAATGACCATAATCCTGCTTGGCATGGCCGCCTGTCTCCAGGCACAGCACAACGGGGTTTACAGCCAATGGGACGACCAGGTGCTGAAAAAAGCCAATACAGCCGCCGGTTCTGAATTCCTGAATGAGGACGAACAGAAAGTGATCCTGATCATGAACCTGGCAAGAGCCGATGGTCTTTTATTCGCTGAAACCTTCCTGAAAAACTACCTGGCCCTGAAAGAAAAAAAAAGCAATAAATACATCCGTTCACTCTATCATGATCTCCAGAAGGTGAAGAACCTGCCGATGCTGTTTCCGGAAAAGGACCTGTATGATATAGCCCGCGACCATGCCACCCGATCGGGAATGAAGGGTTATGAGGGTCACAAGGGATTCAAGGGCCGCTATACCCCGGTCATGGACAGGTACATGGAGGTCGGAGAAAATATTTATTACGGAAAGTATACCCCCGAGGAGATCGTGCTCCAGCTGCTGATCGATGAAGGCATCGAGGACCTGGGACACAGGAATAATATCCTGAATCCCAGGTTCAACTCCATCGGGGTTTCCATAAAACCGCATAAATCATACGACTATAACTGCGTTATGAGTTTCGGGATGCTTCCACGCTCCTACGAGGACTTCATCCAATGAAATTGTTATCATTGTCACTTATTAAAATACCCGTTTATGAGTCCCTTAAAATTACGACACGACCGATCCCATACCAAGGTGGTTGCCACCATGGGTCCCGCCTGCTCCTCAAAAAAGGTGCTTGAGGGAATGTTTGAGGAAGGCATCGACGTATGCCGGCTTAATTTCTCTCACGGCAGCCATGAGGACCACCTCAAAATCATCAACCTGATTAAGGAGATCAACGAGGAGAACGGGACCAACGTGGCCATGCTGGCGGATCTCCAGGGACCCAAACTTCGCGTCGGCGTGATGGAGGAAGGCGGGGTTGAACTGGTGGACGGGAAGGATTTCCGGCTTGTGAACCAGGAATGCACCGGGACGGCAGAACGGGCCTACATGAGCTATCCACTTCTCGCGAAGGATGTCACCATAGGGGAACAGATCCTGCTCGACGATGGAAAGATCTGCCTGGAAGTTACCGCCTCCAATGGTAAGGATGAAGTAACAACCAGGGTCGTAAGCGGCGGCATCCTGTCCTCCAAAAAGGGCGTGAACCTTCCGCATACGAAGATCTCCCTGCCCAGCCTCACGGAAAAGGACATTACCGATGCCAATTTTGCACTGGACCAGGGAATAGACTGGATCGCCCTTTCTTTTGTCAGGAACGTGACCGACATCCTCGATCTAAAAGAGGTTATTAAACACAGCAAGCGCCCGCAGGCAAGGGTCATCGCGAAGATCGAAAAGCCCGAAGCGCTGAACGAGATCGATCAGATCATCGATATGTCCGACGGAATCATGGTCGCACGCGGGGACCTCGGCGTGGAAGTCCCCTTTGACCAGGTGCCCCTTATCCAGAAAGACCTGGTGAGCAAATGCATCCAGCGCAGTAAGCCCGTGATCGTCGCCACCCAGATGATGGAGAGCATGATCACCAACTTCCGTCCCACCCGGGCGGAAGCCAACGACGTGGGCAATGCCGTGCTGGATGGAGCCGATGCCCTTATGCTCAGCGGAGAGACCTCGGTCGGGAAGTATCCGGTGGAAGTGGTCCGCAGCATGCAGAAGATCATCGATACGACGGAAAGGGGATATCATTATTTCCGCGACAATCCGCCCCGGGAATTCAGCCGTACCTTCCTGGCCGATTCCATCTGCTATGCCGCCTGCAGCATGGCCGAGCAGACCAGGGCCAAGGCCATTGTCACCTTTACCTATTCGGGTTACACGGCCCTTCGCATCGCCAGCCACCGGCCGGCGGCATCCATCTTTGCATTTACCGATAACCGCAGGATCCTCCGCAAATTGTCCCTCGTCTGGGGTATCCGGGCCTATTATGCCGAGGTTTTTGCCACCATCGATGATTACATAGAGCATTCCATCAGGCAGATGAAGGAGATGGACCTGGTCCATGAAGACGATGTGGTCATCCATGTGGGCAGCACCCCAACTAACGAAAGGGGACGGACCAATATCGTAAAGCTGAGCTACGTTTAAGGAGGCTATTGAAGACAACACCAGAAATCGTCCGGGAAGCAGAATCCAGGTGGTACGGACCGCTCTACCGGCATTGCGCGGGATTGTTCAGCGGGACTTTCCTCCCTTCGCACGACCATCACCATCATGCCCGTGTCTGGTCGCATGCACGTTCGCTGATCATACTGCTCGATGAGGCCGGTGTCAGAATCCCCGCCAGCCTGCCGGAAGAACTGCTGGTTGCCGTGTTTTTTCATGACGCGGGACTGGCACGCACTTCCGCAGAAAGGCACGGAAGGGAAAGCCGCCGTCTCTGCGAGGAATTTTTCAGTCAGCCCGGTGCCGGTTCCCCGCCGGGTTCCCCGATACCCGGAGCATCCATGCGCATGATCATGCATGCCATCGAACACCACGACGATAAATCCCGTAAAGGCGCAGATCCTGAAATCAGGCCGGGGGATGCACCGCGACTCCTGAGCCTGCTTTCCTCAGCCGATGACATGGATGCATTCGGTCCTATCGGCATCTACCGCTATGCCGAAATATACCTGATGCGCAGCGTCGGGGTGGAGCAACTCCCCCGTAAAGTCGCCGAAAACGTTAAAAACCGCTTTGACAACCTCCAGAACGCCTTTGCCCTGCTGGAGGATTTCATCCGGGTCCAGGAACAGCGTTACCTGCAGGTATACGAGTTTTACCTGCGCCTTTCACAGGCCTTTGCAGAAGGGGATGAAAATCCATCGTGGGAACCGTCGCTCATCGGGATGATAAGGGACGGCATACGGGACCGGAAGAACCTTCTCCAAAAAGACCGGGAATTGCCCCGGACCGGGTTTGAAGAGGAGATCGGGGACTGGTTCAGGGCACTCGACCGGGAACTTCAAATGTACGGGTGAAGCCCCGCCTGCACGTGTGAA
>CAYSJH010000017.1:43948-70248 GCA_964431315.1 uncultured Bacteroides sp.
TGTGAACGCCCGCCTGCACGTGTGAACGCCCACCTGCACGGGCAGCCGTTCACTTCACGTAAAAATCCATCATTTTTTTATCGCCGAGCCAGGCCTGCAGGCGGTCGCCGATTTTAACGGGACCCACCCCGGCAGGTGTGCCGGTAAAAATCAAGTCGCCCGTCTTAAGGGTGATGAACCGCGAGATATAGGCGATCTGCACATCGACGGGGAAGATCATCAGTGACGCATCACCCTGCTGAACGGTCTTCCCGTTCACATCGAGCCGGAATGTGATCCGGTTTATGTCCCCGAGCTCCTTCAAAGGCAGGAATTTGCTCAGAGGGGCCGAATAATCAAAGGACTTGGCGATCTCCCAGGGCGCGCCCCCCTGCCTGGCCTCATTCTGCAGGTCGCGGGCGGTGAAATCGATCCCGAGTCCCACTTCATCGTAATAACGGTGCGCAAACTTCCGGTCGATGTTCTTTCCAACCTTTGAGATCTTCACCACGAGTTCCACCTCATGGTGAACATCGGAACTGAAGTCGGGATAATAAAACGGTTTGTTCCCCCTTACAATGCAATTCTCATGTTTCATGAAAAACAGGGGCTTTTCAGGAAGCGGATTGTTCAATTCCCTTGCATGGGCAACGTAATTCCTCGCCAGGCAGATGATTTTCATGGGTATGTATGATCAGGTCTATTTGCCGAATGCCCTGAGCTTGATGTTGGTGAGGACCTTCTTGGTATGGAGGGGAAAATCCCCGTTCAGGATCCATCCGAAATAACCCGGGTCTTTCCGCAGGACCTCCTCCACCGGTTCCCCCTTGTACTTTCCGAAATTGAACACCTCCACATCCCTGTCATTCAGGATGATCCGCCCTGCAAAATCCACGTTTCGTTTCTGTGCCGAAAACCCGGAGAGGAACTCCACGCTGTTTTCGAGATCCCCGTACCGGTCGAGCTGTGCCTTCAGTATCTCGTAAGTGGCCCGGGTATCCGCCTCCGCGGTGTGGGCTTCTTCCAGATCCTTCTCGCAGTAAAACTTATAGGCCGCGCTCAGGGTCCGCTGCTCCATCTTGTGAAAGATCACCTGCACATCAATGAACTTTCGCCGGCTCATGTCAAAATCGACTTCCGCCCTCAGGAACTCCTCTGCAAGCAGGGGTATGTCAAATTTGTTCGAGTTATAGCCCGCCAGGTCACAGCCTTCGAATTCCCGAACGAGGGACTTGGCAATCTCTTTGAAAGTCGGTTTATCCTTCACGTCTTCATCCGAGATGCCATGGATGGCGGTAGCCCTGGGATCGATGGGAATGGTCGGGTTGACAAGCTGGGTATGGCTGACCTCCTGCCCGGAAGGCATTATTTTCAGCCACGAGATCTCCACGATCCGGTCACTGGCGACGTTTATGCCCGTGGTTTCAAGGTCAAAGAAAACGATCGGATTTTTTAGCTTTAGCTCCATAGTTCGTCTTTATTAAAAAACCCGGCCAGAAAAAGCCTGCCGGGTCTTTTTGGTTTATATGGCTGGTTAGGGTTATGCATTGATCATCATGGGCATCAGCAGCATCAGTACATCTTCGTCCTCATTGGCCTTAGTGGCCGGCAACAGGATCCCGGCCCTGGTGGGATCGGACAATTCGATCATCACATCTGCAGATGCCAGGTTGGCCAGGATCTCGAGCAGGAAGGTGGACTTGAAGCCGATCTCCAGGTCCTCCCCCTCGTACTGGCAGTTAAGCCTTTCGTAGGCGGATATCGAAAAATCGATGTCCTGGGCCGATACGGTCATCTGGTTCCCTTTCAGGGTCAGTTTTACCAGGTTACTTGCCTGGTTGGAATACACCGCCACACGCTTCAGGGTATTGTAGAATTCTGCACGGTCGATGCTGAGCTTGTTGGGATTATCCGTAGGTATGACGGAATTATAGCTGGGATAATTGCCTTCCACCAGCCGGCAGACCAGCTTGTATTCTGTCATGGTGAAAAAGGCATTTTTCTCGTCGAACTGCATCGACACCGGGTTCTTTTCCCCGGGCAGGACGTTCCTGAGAAGGGATGCAGGTTTTTTCGGGAGAATGAAGGATGCAGCCGTTTCTGCTTTGGCATCGGTACGTTTGTAACGAACCAGTTTATGGGCATCCGAGGCAACAAAGGTCATATCATCGGTCGAAAGCTCGATGAATATGCCGTTCATAACGGGCCTTAGCTCATCGTCCGCAGTGGCGAAGAGGGTTTTAACAATTCCGTTGTGGAGGACTTCCGGCTGCAGGTCAACCTTTGACAGGGTATCGGTACGCATGGCAGGCATCTGCGGGAAATCTCCGGCGTTCTGTCCCACTATGCTGAACTTCCCGTTCTCTGAATTGATGACGATGGTCAGTTTGTTGGTATCGATCTCGAAAGTGAGGGGCTGTTCCGGGAATTCCTTAAGGGTGTCGGTAAGGATCCTGGCGGGGACCGCAATGCTCCCGCTGTCCGAGGTATTCTCAAGGGAAATCCGGGTGATCAGGGTGGACTCGAGGTCGGAGGCTGTGATTTCGAGTTCTTTGCCATCCAGTTTGAACAAGAAATTATCGAGTATCGGAAGGGTGTTCTTAGAACTGATTACCCTGCTTACGTTCTGCAAATGAGCCAGGAGTTCGGTACTGGAAACAACAAATTTCATGGATGGTCAGTTTTATTTCTAAATATCAATAATACGAAAAAAAAACCAGAAGCCTTGCACTCGTATTTCATTTTTTAAAAGCCTGCAAAATACTCAAAATCCTTGAGAAGCAGGTCGACCTGGACATATTTAACAACAACCCATTCATCCCCCTTGTCCAGGTGTGCATAAAGGCGGTTCAAGTCAGGTTCATACCCGCCCCGGGAGCCCTTGTTGTGGTAAACGGGAAACAGCTCTATCCTGATCCTTCCGCGGCCGGCCAGTTCGAGGGAAAGGACAAAGTCCGGCTCATCGGAATGATAAAGGGTATCCTTCTCCGTATCCAGGAACGATTCGAAACGTACGTCATAAAAGTATTCCAGGTACTGGGTGACACTTTCAGCCGTGGCAGGCAACCATGAACCGGGCAGCTTTCCCGCTGCAACCTGAAAGTTCCCTTCCTCATCCCTCGAAAGGTGAAACGATCTGCCGGGATCCCGGTTGTTTATGAGGGATACGGACCGGATGTCGCGGGGCAGGCAGTGAAAGATGACCTTCTCTCTCCAGTACCCGGGGTCTGCAGGAAAAAGAACCTGCAGGTTTTGCTGCCTGTATCCCCTGACGCGGACCCGGAACGGTTGATCCGAACCTTCCAGGACCATGAATGTGGACGCCGAAAGGCTGTCGTAATAGACCCGGAAAGCTTTCTCCCGTTTACCCATCATACCGATCCTCACCCTGGTGGAATGGTCTGCCAGTCCCTCCCGGACCGTTTTTTCGGTGGACTTTGACACGGGGGCTCCGGCCTCCAGCCTGGACAGGAGCATGAAGAACGCCCGCATGGATTCCTTTCTGGCGGGGTACCCGTTCACCAGCCACCGGCCTTCCCCCCTTTCCAGGTTCAGCTCCCCCTGCCGGGATGAGATCCATACCGAATCGATCCGGCCGGTGTCCGTGACGGCAAAATCATTCTCCGAAGGGGCGAAGGTCCCGGAACGGCGCCCGAGGAAAAAATAAAGCGCAAGGGCCGCCAGCAGCCCGAGCAGGACCAGGTATTGTCGGATTCCTTTCATTTCAGGCTCGTGCTGTATTTCCTCCTTCTGTTGAAATGGACGGCCGTGCCGAAAAGCACGACCAGGATTACCGGCAGCAGGGTATTGAGCAGCTTCCATTTCAGCGATTCCGTCTGGATCTTTTGCCGGTCGAGCAGGCGGAGCCTGAACTCCCTTCCCCTGAGCCGCATCAGTCCCGTTTCGTCGGTCAGGAAATTGACCGCATTCAGGATGAACTCCCGGTTCCCGAAGGTCTGGGAAGTGTAGCGGTCAAACCCGAGGGGTGCGATCGCGGGACCATCGGGTGAATCCGTGACATCGTTCCGTATGATGTCGCCGTCCGAAACCACGATCATGCGGGTGGGCCGGCTTTTTTCACGGACCTTTACCGGGACTTCGGACCGGATGCCGGGGACCGGCGGGCGGTGGGTGAAAACCGATTCGAATTCCCCCTCCAGCAGGATCCCCAGGGGAAGGTTCGAACGGTTGTATTCCGATTCAATCGGGGGATTTTCCGCCTCCCTCAGGCTGATCTGTGCAGGAACGGCAACCTGCCGGCTGTAGGGTGAGGTACTCAGCAGCACGGTTTTCCGGATGCCGGGATCCTCCCCTACCGTATCGATCACCGAGCCGAACCGGATCAGGATCATGTTCAGGGCCCGGGTGATCAGGTGATCATTCCGCGGGGAAAGGACCGGGTAGTAGTACCAGGGACTCAGCTGCCAGTCCGCCTGTCCCCCTGCAATTCCCCTGTTGACCGGGATGAAATGGCACTGGATGTCCATGACCAGGTTGGGATTGAGCCTGACCCCGTACCGGAACAGCTGGTCCTCGATGTTAAGCGGCCGGTAGAAGGCTATGGTGGTGCCCATGAACAGGCTGTCCATCGAGACCTCTACCGGGTCGATCAGCCAGAGGACCTTCCCCCCGTTCATGATGTACTGGTCGATCACGAATTTATCCGCCTCGGAAAAGGGCAGCCGGGGCTTGGCAATGATGACCGCGGAATAGGGATCCAGAGTGCCGTAGCGCCCACGCACGGCCCCCCGGTCAACCTGGTAGAAATTGGCAAGGGCCTTGGTGATGTCCCCCACCTGGAAAGCATCCAGCTCCCCCTGTCCCTCCAGGAAGGCCACCTTTTCGATGGTATCGCTGCTGAGGTTGCGGATCATGCTGATGAATTCGTATTCGAGGGACTGTATGGATTGCTGGAGGTTCACTTCGCCCGGCAGTCCCGGGTTATTCTTCAGCAGGTTCAGGGGAACCTCCGTCTCCCGGTACGTTAGGATAGCGCCCGGGAATACGATTTTTTGCGAAATGCTGCCGTCACGCGCCCTGACCTGGGCGTTGGTGGGCTGAAGTCCAGCATCATAAAGTTCCGTGAACACATTGTTCCGGATCCGGGGATCGGGATCCTCTGCAGGATCAATGAATTTGTACTGTAGGTTCTTTGGTGCATAGGCCCTGAATTCATCGAGCAGTTCCCCGATCGCGGTCTTCAGCCGGTTGAAGCCAACGGGCAGGTCGCCTTCGAGGTAGATCCTGACAAACACGACATCGTCCAGGCTTCTCAGGATCTGCCTGGTTTCCGGGGCCAGGGAATAGCGCTTTTCCTGGGTAAGGTCGAAACGGTGGAAAGCGAAGGAGCCGATGTAATTGACCAGCAGGATGATCGCCAGGGTAATGGCCATCTGGATGATATGGGTCCGCTTGAGCTGCTTTCTTTTCATTTCAATCCTCCTACCATTTCCTGCTCTGCAGCACTATTTTGGTCCCCAGCAGAAAAATCCCCGCCACGCTGAAAAAATAGATCAGGTCGCGCGTATCGACTACCCCGCGGCTGATCGACCGGTAATGTTCATTGATCCCGAGCCTGATGAGGAAGGTGTCCAGGTTGCCGAACAGGTCCGCCGTGGTCAGCAGGTCGAAGCCGGTGTAAAGGAAAAACGAGACCAGCAGGGCAAGGATGAATGAAATGATCTGGTTATCGGTGACGGCCGAGGAGAAGATGCCTATCGAAGCATACACGGCAGCCAGGAAAAACAATCCGAGGTAGGAACCTGCGATACCTCCGTTGTCGAGGTTCCCGGGGGGACTCCCGAGCCTGCTTAACGAAAAATAATAAACCATCGTCGGAAGCAGGGAGAACAGGATCAGGACCAAGGCGGCCAGGTACTTGGCCAGCACGATCTTCATCTCCGGGATAGGCTGCGTGAGCAGCAGTTCAAGGGTGCCGCTCTTTTTTTCCTCGGCGAAAATCCGCATGGTAATGGCCGGAACGAGAAAGAGGAAGATCCAGGGGGCCATGATGAACAGGGTATCCAGGTTTGCCTGTCCCCCGTCAAGCACGTTCAGGTTCCCCTTGAAAACCCACATGAAAAGGGAGTTGGCCACCAGGAACACGATGATCACGACATACCCGGTAAGGGTGCTGAAGAAAACGCTGATCTCCTTCCGAAAAAGTGTAAACATTCCCTGTTGAAATATTCCCTAGTGAAATATTCCCTGCGAAAATAGTTCTTTTACTTCAAAGTAGGGAATGATCAGTATCCCGTAATAATAATAATTCAGGATGGCTGTATAGTGGTACCTCCTGCGGGCCATCTCCATCGCCCCTTCCTGGCTGAGGCCGACTCCGTGGCCGTAACCCTTTCCTTTGATCCTTATCATGTTCCCTTCGACAAGGACATCAAAAAATTCCGACCTGTAGCTGAAATCATCGCGGATGCCGGCAACGGGGATGGAATCGCCGAATACCCTGTAATAATCCTGCCGGTGCTTCATATGCATTTCGAGGGCGGCCGTATCGGCCTTTTCCGGGAAGCGGATGCCGTATGAAAGCAGGTACATGATCCAATCCCTCACCTGCATGCTCCTCTCCCAGGTGGCATTCGGCTGTCCCACGCTGAACGGATCGAGCACCGGCTGCAGGTAGGGTTCCTCCTTCAGCCAGGCCTTCCCCGCCCCGCGGGTTTCCCCTCCGCTGTTGGCATGAAAGACGGGATTGATCAGCACCGTATCTTCGTCACAGAGCACCAGTCCGTCCGTGACCTCGGTGCCGATCTCCACATCCTCGTTCCAGATGTTCCTTCCCCTGTAGGACTGGCAGTGCACACCGTCGCACAGGTTGAACCCTTCTTCCTTATGTCGGTCAATGTTTTTCAGGGCAAAGGTCCGGCAGATAACGGCCTGGACCTTGTAGTATTCAAGGGGACAGGAAGGTCCCGCTTCCGATTCAACTACCCCCATGACATACCTTTCCAGGTCGATGGAATTGATCATTTGCAGGGATTTCATCGAGATCCCCACCCGGAGCTCCCCGTTGTATTCTCTCGTGTCCATGGCGGGGTCGGCGGGTTTGAGTGAAAACACGCCCGGACCGTCCGCGGCGAAACGGATCCCGCGGGATGTGTGCCAGTTTCCCCGGGGGTCCCTGAAATAGAGTGAATCGTCCCGGTGAAGGATGAACCAGGAGCTGCCCTGTTCGCAGGCAACGTGTTCCGCTCCCTCCCAGCTTGCCGTGTACCGGCCTTCCACCACCGTGAACAGCGCGGATTGCACCAGGTAATCATGGAAGAGTCCCACCTTAAGATCAATCGAGAACAGGGACCCTGCCCGCAGCAGCAGCAGGATCAAAAGGCTCAGCCGGCCCACGCAGCTTATCCATGCAGTTCGCAAAGGGAGCTCATGGACGGGACCGGGAGGCAAATTGTATTTTCGTTCTGTAATCGACATGACCATGCTGTTTATCGGGATCTAACCTGACATAACCTAACCTGTGGAGGCGGATTCCCCCAGGAAAGCGGTGATCCGTTCTGCGAGCCTTAATGGCGCATCGGTTTCACCAAGGCGGGATCTCAGTTCCCTGAAATCCTCCTGCATCTGCTTCCGGTATGACTCATCCTCCAGTATCCGGTGAAGCTCGGCAGAGATCTTCTGCCTGACCCTGACCTGCAGGATCTCCCTGACCACCTCCCGGTCCATGATCAGGTTCACCAGGCTGAAAAACCGGGGTTTGATGAACCGGCTGCCGATGGTATAGGTCAGCTTGCCCATTTTGTAGATCACGGCCTCCGGCACCCCGAACAGTGCAGTCTCGAGTGTGGCGGTCCCCGATGTGACCACGGCAGCCTCCGCCTGCATCAGCAGGTCGTAGGTCTGGTTGAAAACGACGTGTACCGTGAATCCCCCGGATGCTGTGGATCTCCCGGACTCGCCGGATTCCAGGGACCCCGAATATACCCCGGTATACCGGCTGTATAGTTCCGGTGAAATGCCGGGTGCCCCCGCGATCACGAACCGGTACCCCGGGAACTCTCCCGTGACCGCCAGCATTTCCGGAAGGCAATGCCTGATCTCTTCCCTGCGGCTGCCGGCCAGGAGGGCGATGATCGGTTCGTCCTCCAGCCTGTTCTTTTCCAGGAATTCCTGCCTGGAAAGGGGATCTGCCCGGTGCTGCTCGACCGAATCGAGGACCGGGTTGCCGACGTATTCCACCGGGTAATCGTGTTCCCTGTAAAAATCCACCTCGAAAGGAAGGATCACATACATCCGGTCCACATACTCCTTTATGGTCCGGACCCGCCGGCTGTTCCATGCCCAGACCTTGGGCGAAATGTAATAGATCACCCTGAATCCCGCCGGCCTGGCCCATCTGGCTATGCGCAGGTTGAAACCGGAATAATCAATGAGGATGAGGGCATCGGGACGGTATGCGAGGATATCCTGCCTGCAGAGCTTAAGGTTCCTGGAGATCCTGCCCAGGTTGGTGATCACCTTGAACAGGCCCATGACTGCGGTCTGCCTGTAATGGCGGACCAGGATCCCCCCTTCGGCGGCCATGAGGTCCCCGCCGAAATACCTGAATTCTGCTTCCGGGTCCTTTATTTTCAATCCCCCCATCAGCTTGCTGCCATGCAGGTCCCCCGAAGCTTCCCCTGCGATCAGATAATACTTCATAATTCGAAGTTCAGGCTCAGAGTAAAAATTTGGTTACCACTACGATCCCTGCAAAAATGATGGTGGATGCCAGTACACCCCTCGCCGAATAAAGATAATTCAGCCAGATGAAAATAAAAAACAGCAGGAGGTTAGGGATCACGCTCAGGCTGATCACGGCACTGAGTTGTTTATGATATACCAGCAATTCAATGTATTCCAGGAAGTGCATGCCCCGGAAGGCAAACAGGTAAACCACGACGAAACCCAGGAGGGGAGCAAGCAGGCCGGACACCAGCCCCAGACGGATATTATTGTACCTGCCGGCCATGGTCTACCCGGATTCGATCTCCCATTCCCGCAACTCTTCGATCGCCCGGTAGGCAGTCAGGTCGACGTGCACGGGAACAATGCTTATATAGTTGTTGCTCAGGGCCCATTCATCGGTATCCGGAGCTTCCGGTTCGAGGTTGCGGAATTCCCCGGTGAGCCAAAAGTAATCCCTGTTCTGGGGATCAGTGCGGTGGTCGAATTCCTCCTTCCACATGCCCTTGTTCTGCCTGCATACCCTGATCCCCCTGATCTTGTGATAGGTATTCACGGGGATATTGACATTGAGGCAGGTTTCCCCGGGGATCCCCTTTTCGAGGGACTGCCTGACGATCCTTTCAACGTATTTGATGATGGAAGCGAAATTGGCATCGGGGGAATAATCCAGCAGGGAGAACCCGATGGAGGGTATCCCGTTGATGCAGCCCTCGATGGCAGCGGCCATAGTGCCCGAGTAGAGGACACTGGCCGAGGAATTGGAGCCGTGGTTGATCCCGGAAAGGATCATGTCCGGTTTCCGGTCGAGCAGTTTATTCAGTGCCAGCTTTACACAGTCCACCGGGGTGCCGTTACTGCTGTACTTGATGAGACCCTTTTCCTCATGTACCTTCCGGATCCGAATGGGGAACTTAACGGTGATCGCATGCGACATGCCGGACTGCCCTTCCTCGGGTGCGATGACGAAAACCTTCCCGTAGGGGCGGACCACCTCGATCAGGGCGTCGAGTCCCCTCGCACGAATGCCGTCATCATTGGTAACCAGGAAAAGTCGATCCTCTTTCATGTCAGGTTTTTAAGGCTTCCATTCACCAGCCAACAAAGATAATAATAAATGGCAGGGTACATTTTTTTTCTCTACTTTTGCATGAACTTATTCATCCTTTCGGTTTTCATGAAAATATCCTACAACTGGCTTAAAGACTATATAAACCTGGAACTGCCCCCGGCCGAACTCGGCAATGTCCTGACGAATATCGGGCTGGAGGTGGAAGGAATGGAGTCCTTTGAAACGGTGAAGGGCGGTATGGAGGGCTGCTACATCGGCCAGGTGAAAACCTGCAGAAAACATCCCAATGCCGACAAGCTGAGCCTGACGACGGTCGATATCGGCGGTGAACGGCACCTCGACATTGTCTGCGGGGCTCCCAATGTCAGGGCGGGACAGAAGGTGGTCGTGGCCACTGTCGGAACCACGCTTCACCAGGGAGGCAACAGCCTGACCCTGAAAAAGGTGAAGATCAGGGGTGAGCATTCCGAGGGGATGATCTGTGCCGAGGATGAGATCGGGCTTGGCGATTCCCACGACGGGATCATGGTCCTGGATAAGGATGCGGAGATCGGCCTTTCGGCAAGGGAGTACTTCAACCTGGTGACCGACACGGTCTACGAGATCGGGCTGACCCCGAACCGGATTGACGGAGCCTCCCATTACGGGGTGGCGCGGGACCTGGCCGCATGGCTCAGCCTGAACGGCGGTGCCCGCCTGAAAAAACCTTCCACGGATGCATTCAGCATCGACAACAATGACCTCCAGATCGGGGTCCGCATAGACAACCAGGAAGCCTGCAAGCGCTACACGGGGGTCACCCTCAGCGGCATTACCGTCAAGGATTCGCCGCAATGGCTGAAGAACAGGCTGCTTTCAGTGGGACTCACACCCATCAATAACGTTGTGGACATCACCAATTTTGTCCTCTTTGAACTGGGACAGCCCCTGCATGCCTTTGATGCCGACCGGATCGGGGGAAAAACCATAGTCGTCCGGACGATGAAGGAAGGAACCCGGTTCGTGACCCTGGATGAGGTGGAAAGGACCCTTTCGGCAGACGACCTGATGATCTGCGACGATAAAGACGGCATGTGCATCGGAGGAGTATTCGGCGGCATCCATTCCGGGGTAACGCAGGCAACAAAAAACCTTTTCCTGGAAAGCGCCTGGTTCGACCCGGTCTACATCCGGCGCACCTCCAGGAGGCACGGGCTTAACACCGATGCCAGTTTCCGCTTTGAAAGGGGGGCTGACCCCGAAATGACGATTTTTGCCCTGAAACGGGCCGCCGCATTGATCAGGGAAATCGCCGGAGGCACCATCTCTTCCGGGATCGTCGATGTTTACCCGGTTAAAATGGAACCCTGCCGGGTTGAGCTCAGGTATGCGCACATCGACAGGCTGATCGGGATCAGGATCGAGCGGAAAACCATTGAAAAGATCCTTCATTCCTTGGAAATCAAAATTTTATCCCGGAGCGAGGAAGGCATGGAAGTATCGGTCCCCCTCTACAGGGTGGACGTCCAGCGGGAAGCGGACGTGATCGAAGAAATCCTCCGGATCTACGGATACGATAACGTGGGATTCGCTGAACGGATGAACTCCAAGGTCACCCATACGGAAAAACCCGAGAAGGAAAAACTGGTCCAGATCGTATCGGACCACCTGAGCAGCAACGGGTTCAACGAGATCATGTGCAACTCACTGACCAGGGAGGCCTATTACACGGACGACCGGAGCGCCGTCCGCCTGTTCAACCCCCTGAGCTCTGATCTGAACCGCATGCGGACGAATTTGCTTTACGGGGGACTCGAAACCATCATTTACAACATCAACCGGAAGCGCAGTAACCTGAGGCTTTACGAATTCGGCAACTGCTACCACATGGCCCCGGAATCGAGTCCCGATATCCTTGACACCTATGAAGAAGAGGAACATCTGGCCATTTTTATTACCGGAAAGCGTTATGAGGGGAACTGGATCGAAAAGGACCAGCCGGGATCGTTTTATGAGCTGAAAACCTATGTCGAACATGTATTTGAGAGACTGGGGATAAGGACCGGGGACCTCGAGACCCGTCCACCGGATTCAACCTATTTTGACGATGGAATGGGATACTGGAAAAAAGGCAAAAAACTCGCGGAGATGGGCATGGTGTCCTCCGCCCTGCTTAATCAGTTCGAGATCACGGCACCCGTGTATTACGCTGATTTCATTTGGGACCATATCATGGATGCCGTCAGGACCGTTAAGATCACCCTGGAGCCCATGCCCAGGTACCCCGAGGTGCGACGTGACCTTTCCATGATCATAGACCGCAGAGTAACCTTTGCGGAAATCCGGGAAATTGCACTTGCCTCTGAAAAGAAGCTGTTGAAATCCGTAAGCCTTTTTGATGTCTATGAAAGCGACCGGCTGGAGAAGGGAAAAAAATCCTATGCTATGGCATTTGTCCTGCAAAATCCTGAAAAAACCTTAACCGATAAGGAAATTGACCGTATAATGGACCACATTCAGGCAAATCTTGAGAAAAAGGTCCATGCTCTCATCCGGCAGGCAAAGTCATAAAACAGCATCATGAGTAAAATTGAGATCCATCAAGGAGACATCACCACCCTGGAGGTGGATGCAATCGTAAATGCAGCCAACACTTCCCTCCTCGGGGGCGGGGGCGTCGACGGGGCCATCCACCGGGCGGCCGGACCCGGGCTGCTCGATGAATGCCGTATGCTCAATGGTTGTCCCACCGGGCAGGCAAAAATCACCAGCGCCTACAACCTTCCCTGCAAATTCGTGATTCATGCCGTCGGGCCCGTCTGGAGAGGCGGAGACTTTGGCGAGGAAAAGCTCCTTGCCAGTGCCTATAAAAATCCCGTCCGCATAGCGGCTAACATGAAGCTCAGATCCATCGCCTTTCCGAACATCAGTACAGGCATTTACGGATTCCCGAAGGAACTGGCTGCACAGATCGCCATTACCTCCGTCAGGGAGGAGCTTGCGAAGGCAAAAAGCATAGAAAAGGTCATTTTCTGCATCTTCGACGACGACAACCTGGAGGTTTACCGCAGGGAACTCAAAGAGGACTGATCCTGCCCCGGCAGGTAAAATTTAATTGATCACCGGAGGTATTGTTAAAAAAGTCGCCTGCCAAAATTTGGGATGCCTTCTTCGGCATTGTCAATTCCTTTCGGATTTTTGCCTGCGGCAAAAAGTAGGTTCGTCATTTGACAATGCCTCATCGGGAAGGCAGGGCTCCCAAATTTTGAAGCGACGTTTTAATGATACCGGAGGTAATTAAATTTTACCGGCCGGGGACAAATTACTAACTTTAAGGTCCGTGATGTAAACCTCTAAACCAGTCATTACAATGAAAACTTTAGCTTTTACTATGCTCCTGCCGGTTTTAATGCTGTTCTCCTGCCAGTCAAAGGAAAATCCCTCATCCGGGGGACAGGCGGCGACAATGGAAAACGCGGCTCCCCGCGACGGGATGTTCATACACCTCTCGAATGGACCGGAAGATCCCCACAGGGTGCTGATGGCCTTAAAAATGGCCGAGGTGATGTCGGCCGATAAGGATGTACTCATGTATCTTGATATCGAGGCCGTTCGCCTGGTAGTTAAGGATGCGCCCGATGTGAGCAAGGAAGGCTTTCCATCCTCCCTGGAACAGATCAAAAAGCTCCTGGAGGCAGGGGTGATTATCCAGGCATGTCCAACCTGCCTTAAGGTTGCTGGCTATTCCGAAAGTGACCTTATGGATGGGGTGGTACTTGCAAATAAGGAAAAATTCTTTACCTTTACTCAAGGCAAGACATTGTCCATCGATTACTGAACACCTTAACCACTAAGCCTTTCTAAGCCTGGCTGTCGGGAATGACAGCCAGGCTTTTTTTTCACAGTCCCTTGCAAATTCACAGTTTTTAGACAATTTTGCAAATAGAAGCGACTCCCTTGAGCGAAAAGCCCACATACAAAGAACTGGAGAAGATACGGACCGAGCTTGAAAGCCGCATCGAATTCCTGGAGGAGCAGCTTGACCAGCTGACGAACAATCCCGATCTCCTCCTTGATACAGGAATGTTCGGTGAATTGTTCCAGAAGGCGGCCGATATGATCATTATTGCCGAATCGGATCAACGCGGTAAACCCGGCAAGATCCTCATGGCCAATCCTGCCGCCCTCATTCAGCTGGAATATTCGGCCGATGAGATCCGGAAAATGTCCTTCCAGGACCTGGTGGAAGGATCCATAAGCAGTGCAAAAAAGATCTCCCTCTTCCCTGAATCCTTCACCTTCGAGAAAACATTCTTCACCAAGAGCGGCAGGAAGATCTATTCCGATATCTATTCGCACATCTTAATGCACGGCAGGAAACGTTATGCATTCGCCATCATCCGCGATATAAGCGACCGGCAGGCCATGGAAGAATCCCTCAGGCGCAGTGAGGAAAGATATAAAAGACTGGTTGAGAGCCTGAGCGATGAATTCATATTCTATGCCCATGATACCTCGGGAATGATCACCTACCTGAGCCCGTCCATAACCAGGGTCCTCGGCTACTCACAGGAGGAAGCCATGCGCAATTACAGGGAGTTTCTTACGGATCATAAAATGAACGAGGCAGCCTTGAAGTGTTCCGAAGAGAGCCTGAAAGGGAATGTCCAGCCACCCTTCATGAACGAACTCTATCATCGTGACGGAACCACCAGGATCTTCAGCAACACCGAGCTGCCGATCTTCGACGATCAGGGAGAGATTACAGGAGTGGAAGGGATTGCCCAGGACATCACTGATAGGATTGCGGCCGAGGAAGAACTGAAAAAACAACAGAAGATCTTCACACTGCTCGTTGAAACCATCAAGGAGGTGTTCTGGATCCATGACCTGAAGAAGGACCGGCTGCTATATGTGAGTCCCAAGTACAGGGATGTTTACGGCAGGAGTGTAAACAGCCTCTATCAAAATCCGGGTTCCTTCCTGAAGGCGGTCCACCCGGACGACGTTGAATTTGTAAAGCGGGAATACAGGAAGATAACCAGGGGAAAGGGACTGGACCTGGAATACAGGATAATCGACAAGGACGGCAGTGAAAAACTGATCTGGACCAGGTCCTTTGTACTGTTTGACGACCATAAAAAGCCGTACCTGTCCATCGGGACTGCACAGGACATCACCGACCGCAAAAAGGCTCAAAGGGAAAAGAACTTTCTCGCCGCCATCGTCGAAAACCTGGAAGATCACGCGGTCATAAAGGATACTTCCCTGAAGATCATCGCCAGCAACCCGGCTAACACCCGCGCCGCGGGCAAGAAATCTGCAGACCAGTTGATCGGCAAGACGGATATCGAGGTTTACGGGGACTATGAGCATGTCAGGCAATATATGGAGGATGACTGGAAAGCCCTGGAGCTCAGGAAAGGGGAAACCCTGGTCAGCGATGAGGTTTTCAAGTATACTGACGGGAGAAAGATCCATTCCCTGGTGAAAAAATTCCCGGTGTACGATGAAAAGAATCACCTGATCGCAGTTGCCAGTATTTCAAGGGATATTTCGGAATACAGGAACACCCTGGAGGAATTGTATAAAAGCGAAGAGAAATACCGGATGCTTATCAACAACCAGGGAGAAGGGATCGGCATGGTCGATCCTGAGGATAACTTTCTTTTCGCCAATCCCAAAGCAGAGGAGATCTTCGGGGTTCCCCGGGGAAAACTTGAAGGAAGGTCGCTTTTTGATTTCATCGACGATGAGGGAAAGGACCTGATCAGGGAACAGACCGAAAGGCGGAAAAAGGGAGAAAAGGATACTTATGAAATGGAGATCCTCCGGAAAGGGGGCGATACCAGGCAGATCCTGGTGACCGCTTCCCCGCAGTACTGGGAGAAGGAATTCATGGGCACATTTGCCATATTCCGCGATATCACCGAACAGAGAAAGGCCGAGAAGGAACTCCGGAAGTCGGAAAGCGAGCTCAGGGAAGCGAGCGCTGCAAAGGACCGGTTTTTCTCTATCATTGCCCATGATCTTAGAAATCCCTTCAATTCCATCCTGGGTATTTCGGACATCCTGATGAAGGATTATGCCAGCTATGACAGGGAGGAAGTGCTCACTTTCGTAAAAATGATTTACGATGCTTCCTGGCAGGCGCATAACCTGCTGGAAAATCTTCTGAACTGGACAAGGGCACAGACCGGAAATATCACCATAGAACCCACCGGCGTCGATGTTCACGAGACCATCGAATCCATCTTCCGCCTTTATGAAAGCAGCGCCCGGGAAAAAAACCTGTCGCTGGAGAACAGGGTGCAACCGGGAACCCTCGTCCACGGAGACGCTAACATGATCCCGACCGTTTTCAGGAACCTTGTCTCCAATGCCATAAAATTCACAAGGCCAAAGGGAAAAATAACGGTGAATGCTAAGAGTACCAGGAAATGCATAGACATTGTGGTAAGCGACAACGGGATCGGGATTCCAGGTGATATGATCGGGAAACTGTTCCGGATTGACGGTTCCACCACCCGGACCGGTACGGCCAATGAGGAGGGATCGGGACTGGGACTGGCCCTGTGCAGGGAATTCGTGGAGAAGAACAACGGGACCATAAAAGTTACCAGTAAACCGGGCAGGGGAACGAATTTCAGCGTAAGGCTGCCCAGGCCGGAAGAATGATCCTGAAAAGAACCCGGGAATGACCAAAACCACCTGCAGAGCCTCAATTATGATCAAAAATACATGCAATTCTTCAGGAGCAGGAATATTGGATACCTCAATAATGAATAATTCAACGGGGAGGATCCGGGCGGGAAGGCTGATTTTTTTCGTGCCATTTCTTTGCTTGCTGCTTATCGCGCAGAATCTATCAGCCCAGGACGATGAGAGCCTTATCGAGACCTTCGGGGGCCATAAGGGTCCCGTTTACAGCCTGGCCGTCCACCCCGGCGGAAAGATCGTTGCCACCGGTTCGGAGGACATGAAGATCCTTCTGTGGGACCCGATGACGGGTGAGATAAGCAAAACCCTGGAGGGACATACAAAACCGGTAAAGTACCTTTGTTTCTCGAAAGACGGCAGGTACCTGCTGAGTGCCGCCGGAACCGAGATCAGGGTATGGGACCTTGAGAACGGCAGCTGGAGGGTCTACCTCAAACACGTTACCCATGTCTATAACCTCGATTTCAACAATGACGCTTCGCGTTTCCTGAGCACCAGCCTGAAGAACAAATTCAATGAATGGGACCGCGAACAGGGCGTTGTGATCAGGGAGTTCGACCAGCACAGCAAATCCTGCCTGGTGGCCGCATACAGTCCCGATAACACAAAGATCGCCAGCGGATCGCTCGACCTTAGCATCAAGATATGGGATGCAGCCAGCGGGGAAGTGATCCACGACATCTCCGCCCACGGGGAGAACATCCTGTCGATTGATTTCAGTCCCGATGGAAAACTGCTGGCATCCGCCTCCATGGACAAAATGGTTAAGCTGTGGAACGTGGAAACCGGCAAAATTCACAGGCTTCTGGCCGGGCATGACTATGCCGTGGTCTATGTGCGCTTCAGTCCCGATGGCCGATACCTGGTAAGTGCGTCCTACGACAAGACCGCGCGTCTCTGGGAAGTGGCCACAGGCAATTGCATTTATACTTTCGTCGATCACTCGGATGCACTGTATGCAGCCGATTTCCTGCCCGACAGCAAACACGTCCTTACCTGCTCGAATGACGGGAAGGTGATGGTTTATGAAATCTCACCCCGGTTTATCGCAGAATACTACTATTTCAGCGAACTTCAAAAGGAAATGAAAGAATCCGGCCTGTTTGAAGAGCGGCAGAAAGGCGAAAAGAAAGAGGATTACCAGCTCCGGCAGGAAAAGGCGGATTCACTCAGGAAGGAGCTGTACGATAAATACTGCAACCTTCATCTTGAAGAAATCAAACAAAAGGGAAAGGAATAAACGACCCTCCCGGTTTAACACCTGTTTCACAAAACCCGTTTTGCAGAAGCTCAAATAATGCCCACCTTTGGACTTTTAATATTTCCAGGGATCAATGAAAGATTTCTCCAAAGGAAATGAAGCCCGCCTGATATTAAACTTTGCAATACCCATGCTGCTGGGCAACCTGTTCCAGCAGCTTTACAACATTACAGACACGATCATCGTGGGCAAATTCCTCGGCAAGGAAGCGCTGGCGGCAGTCGGGGCCTCATTTCCCATTGTATTCACCCTGATCTCCCTGATCATGGGGGTCGGAATCGGTGCTACCATTGTTATCGCCCAGTACTTCGGGGCAAAACAGTTTGACAATGTCAAAAAGGCCGTACATACAACCTATATCTTTCTGACCGTAGCCGCCCTTGCACTCACCCTGATCAGCATACCGCTGACGGATGAAATCTTCCGACTGATCCGGCTGCCCCAGGAGCTGATGCCGCATGCCACCTTGTATCTTTCAATCTATCTTGCGGGACTCCTGCCATCTTTCGGATTCAATGCTACTTCTGCCATTCTGAGGGGACTGGGGGATTCCAAGACACCGCTCTATTTCCTGATGATCTCAACCTTTTTCAACATTGCATTTGACCTGCTTTTCATACTTGTTTTCAAGTGGGGCATCGCCGGGGCCGCAGTGGCAACCGTCATTTCCCAGGCAGGTGCATTTGTTACCGCGGTGATCTACCTGCACAGGAACCACAGGTTGATCGACTTCAACCTGCGATCATGGAAATTCAACCGCAGGATCTTCTGGCAGAGCCTGAAGATCGGCCTCCCGACCGGTTTGCAGCAGACCTTCGTTTCCCTGGGAATGATGGCCATCATGTCCATCGTCAATACATTCGGGACCAACGTTATAGCTGGATACTCCGGCGCGCTGCGGATCGACAGCCTGGCCATCCTGCCTGCCATGAACTTTTCCTCAGCGCTTTCAACATTCGTGGGACAGAACATCGGGGCGGGGAAAAAGGAACGGGTGCGCAAGGGACTCATCTCAACCCTGCTAATGTCATCTACAGTATCCCTCCTGGTTACAGGTGTCGTTGTCCTGTTCAAACACCAGATCATGGGCCTGTTCACAAACGATCCGGAAGTGATGCGAATTGGTGGGGAATATTTGCTTATCGTCAGTTCCTTCTACCTCCTGCTGACGGTCATGATGAATTTCAACGGAGTGCTTCGGGGGGCTGGAGACACGCTTATCCCCATGTTCATAACACTCACATCCCTATGGATCATACGCGTTCCCTTTGCATGGTATTTTTCCGGCCATATTGGCGAAGCCGGGATATGGTGGTCCTCCCCCGCCGGATGGGCCGTGGGACTTATACTCTCCATCAGCTATTACCTTACCGGAAGATGGAAAAAGATAAGCGTGGTAAGGCATGTGGCCAGAACCATGCCTCCTGAGGCTCAAACAGCCGCTGCATCAGCCGTTTCATCAACCGTTGTATCAGGCACATCCTCAACCCTTGCATCATCGGCAGGATCAGCCACCGCCTCCGCCCATTCATCCCGTGCAACCGGTTCCTCACCTGCCGGCGGTTCACCCCGGTCCTGAATGGGACATATAATCGTTCCTGAGCGGGACACAAAACCGTCCTTCCCGTCGGTTCGATTCCAGTTGGTACCACATGAAGGCATGGGTTTGGGTGTGGGTGTGAGTGTGATTTTTTTTTCGGGGGTGATGATTTCGTTGGTGAATTAAAGAATGTAATCTTAAAAGGTAATTATCACTGATGTTAAGGTCCTTTTACTTTTCACTATTTCAAATCTTATGGACTCATACCTATGAGCTTTTCGCCTTTCTGTGATAGAATATTAATCCACTGGAAACAAAAAGAATAAAAAGCCCTGTAATTATCCATATGAAGTAGTTGTTCACTTTTGATTCGGCCCACATTTCATATGTCTCGGTAAGAAAATAATCTCCTTTGACTGTCCACAGGATACCTCCCCCGTTATCAGAATCCGGATCTATCTCAGCATATCCGTTTGATGCAATGATCCTGCCGGGCATCCTTATTTCCATGTCATATTTACTTGCTCCCCAGAACGGACTGTCAATCGTATCCACGACAGAACCGGCACTATCAATTTCAGTTTTGAATGTCTTAACAAAATCCTCTCCTACCACGGTTGCAAAAAGAGAATCCAAATTAGCACCTTCATCATTATTATTGTCGTCTCCCGTCATCAGCTGTGCGAACTCCGACTCTCTCGACCTCATTTCGTCCCGTGTAATTCCAAGATCCGGATTGTCTCCAAAAAGATCATAGAATACTTCAACCCACTGCCTGAATTCGCAGGTCCATAACCATTCTTCTGATTTTCGGTCGATTCTTTCTTCCATCTCCTTGATTCTTACGCTGTCAGGTCCGTTTTTAAGATCTCCCCTGATTTTGCCCGGCAGGTAGGCAAATTTCAATTCTTCCCCTGTAAGGAAATCTGACATCGGACAGTCGATGGTCAGGACTTTTTCAATGGTTTCGGTATACCTGAAAACCGTGGTGAACCATTTGAAGCTCTTTGTAAAGTCTGCGCTTCGTTTCAGAGCCCTGTTGCTTCCCTTGTCCTTATCGTATTCTTCATTTATCTCTTCCACACTATCGAAATGCTTATCCGCAGTTAGGAGCCAGACAGTATCCTTATTTTCGTTTATATCATAAGTAATTTCAATCCGCCAGGTACTGTCAACGGGCACACGTGAATTTTTTTGTATAAAATCTTTCTTGTCGGTCGTTTTCACGGTCACTTTCCGGTTAACTGACCCATCTTCATGAACCGTGTTGATTACATGGGTTTCATTATCGCCACAGGAAGAAAACATTAACATGATAAAAACTGTGAACAATATTTTAAATCTTTTTTTCATCTCGTTAAAGAATTTTTTAAATTTCATCACTATTGGTACTTTCCTCAAGGCTTTGCCTGATTCTCTTTAATATGTATGGATTCTTTCCGGCATCCTGCAACAGATCTCCATATTCATTTTGCAGTTCCAGGACATAGTTCAGCAGTTCTTCCATATCGGATGTGGACACAGTAATGCTATCCTCCGTCATCTGTTCATTCAGGACCAGGTTCAGCAGGATTCTCTGGTTTATTCCCAGGTCCGGTTCATGATCGTTAATCGTATATAGTGTTCGTACCACTTGCCTTTCAAGCTTATCCAGCCGATCTGCGATAACAAGCTGCTGAATGATGAAAAACCCGGCAAAAAGTACTGCGGTGACTGCCATTGTGCCTCGCAGCCAGTAATTATTCACCCAGGCGAAAAAATAATTTACCAGTTTCTCCGGAAGCGTAGCTTCAGCCGATGACGTTTTGATCTCCCTCATGATATCATCCGTCAGCCTTTCCCTGTCCTGCAGTATGGGCCTGTTACGCTTAAGGGATTCAATTACCCTCGAATACTTATTATCATCATTCATGTCAGAGATATTTTTCAATCATTTTTCCAATATTGCGCCGTGCATGGTAAAGGTTACTTTTAACAGATGCTTTGACCATGCTTGTTATTTCTGAAATCTCTTCGTGTGTGAGTCCCTCCAGTTCACTTAATACAAATACGATTTTCTGTTTGGAGCTTAATTTATTTGTAAACAGGCGAATGATCTTGCCAATCTCCTCATTATTTAAATTTCTTTCCGGATTACTCTCACTGAATAGTTCCGGGATATCCCAGTTGTCCGTATCAGGATGGATCACCAACATTCTTTTTTTTCTTCTGAGAAAATCATAGCATTTATTGACGATGATCCTGTAAAGCCAGTTGCTGAAATTCTTTTCAATATTAAAATGCCCTATCCTGTTCCAGACAGATATAAATGTTTCCTGAACAATATCATTCGATTCATCCTCATCATTTGTTATTCTGAATGCCACCGAAAACGCAAAGTCAGAATATCTGTCTACCAGCATTCTGAAAGCATCTTCGTCCCTGTTAATACAGTATCGGATGATATCCCTGTTGTCCAAAATAATACTCTAGGCTATATATAATACGTCTATTTCAGAACAAGGTAAAAAACATTCTCGGGCTATTCGTTGTTCATCTATTGTAATCTATTGGTCACGAATGCGTTGACGGCTTTACACAAAATTCAGTAAAAATTTTAAAAGAAATATGTGGTGCAGGTGGTACAGAACCAGCTTTCCCCTATAAAATCCTTTTTGGTAAACAATTCATTTTTAATTAGATTACATTTATCAATATATTCAGGATAAAGATTATCAATTGGATCCGGTGAAGGTGTTTCCTTGAGCCCGGAATTTGAAGTGAGCAAAGAATAAAATAATTCAAGGAAAATGTCAAAAGTCCATTTAGCTAAAAACTTTCTGTAAAACAATAAATTATGGAATTGGTAACCCGATACAAAAATAACCCGATACTCACTAAACGGGATGTTCCTTATGATGTAGCCACTGTTCACAATGCCGGTGTTACAAAATATAATGGAGAGTATATCATGTTGTTCCGTTCACACAAACTAAATGGAAGAAGCATTTTGGGTCTTGCAAGAAGTAAAGATGGTTTTCAGTTTAAGGTGGACGAAAAACCATTTATGGAACCTGCACAATCGGGAGAATTTGCCGAATATGAAACCTTTGGGGTAGAAGACCCCCGAATCACTTACCTGGATAATGAATATCTGATTACCTATTCGGCATATTCTCAAAATGGAGTAAGGATTGGACTGGCAAAAACGAAGGATTGGAAATCTCTTGAGCGTTTTTCATTGATTACCGAAGCCGATTACAGGAACGTGGTTATTTTTCCGGAAAAATTCAGTGGTTTATATGCCCGCTTAGACCGTCCTCATTCGGAAATCAGTCCCTGGTCGGTTTGGATTAGTTATTCCCCTGATTTGCGTTATTGGGGCGATGCAAAACTAATCATGAAACCGGTTCAATACCATTGGGACGAGATGAAGATAGGCCCGGGTGCTCCGCCCATAAAAACCGCAAAAGGTTGGTTAAATATTTATCATGGAGTTTATCCTACAATGGATGGAAGCGTTTATCGGCTGGGCGCAGCCCTGCATGATTTAAATGACCCTTCTAAAATAATAGGGGTTGGTGATAACTGGATATTGCAACCCGAAGAGCCTTATGAAATCACAGGCTATGTTCATAATGTTGTGTTTACCTGTGGGGCAGTGCCTGAAGATGACGGAACCGTGAAAATATATTGGGGCGGGGCAGACACGGTAATGTGTGCGGGCACGGCCAGAATTAGCGACTTGGTGGATTTTTGCTTAACCAACAGCAGAAAAGCAATATAGAAATGAGAATAGCCATATTATCCTCCGTGGCATGGCGCACACCACCCAGGCATTACGGTCCCTGGGAGCAAATCGCATTCAATATTGCTGAAGGCTTGATTGAACAGGGTATTGATGTAACCTTATTTGCTACAAAAGACTCTGAAACAAAAGGCAGATTAGACGGGGTAATACCAATGGGTTATGAAGAAGATAAGGATATAGACCCAAAAGTTGCCGAATGCATGCATATCGGTTACCTGATGGAAAAAGCCAGCAGGTTTGACCTTATTCATAATCATTTTGATTTTCTGCCCCTTACCTATTCACGTTTGATAAAAACTCCTATGGTGACAACCATACACGGATTTTCTTCACCAAAAATAATTCCGGTCTATAAGAAATATAACGGCAGTAATTATTACGTATCCATCAGTAATTCCGACAGAAGTCATGAATTAAAGTATGTTTCAACAGTCTACAATGGGATTGATGAAAATCTTTTCACCCTGAAAGAAAAACCGGGAGACTATCTTTTGTATTTTGGCCGGATTCACCATGACAAAGGAACATGGGAAGCTATTCAAATTGCGAAAAAGGCTAAAATGAAGCTTATAATTTCAGGTATAATTCAGGATAAGGCCTATTTCACCGAAAAAGTTGCTCCATATTTAAATGATGAAGACATAGTTTATGCAGGCAGTGCCGGCCCGGATATGCGAAATACATTATTAGGCAATGCGTATGCACTTTTACACCCGATTAATTTTAAAGAACCATTTGGCCTGAGTGTGGCTGAATCAATGTTTTGTGGTACTCCTGTAATTGCGTTTAAAAAAGGGGCAATGCAAGAATTGATACTTGATGCCTGTACTGGTTTTCTCGTACAGGATATTGACGAAGCTGTGGAAAGGGTGTTTGATATTCCCGGTATCAGGCGAAAATACTGCAGGGAATGGGCAGAAAGTAAGTTCAGTAAGAAAAAAATGATTGCTGGCTACATTAATGTTTACAAGAAAATTCTTGGTTTGTAAAACATTCTCAATTATCAGAAATAGCTTTCAAGATTTACAGTTAATGATCAGTACACTCCGGAAAAAGATGCTCAATTGGATACGGGGAAGGTGGTTCCTTGAGTCCGATTTTGCATAAAACGATCGAAACCGGCAATAAAAAGGATATGGCAGGCAGGGGACCGTGGCGTCCACAGGGAAAGGCTTCATTAACGCGGGCTTCCGGATTAACAAGAGCTTCCATTTTCCATGTTAGTTTTAATTTTCCTCCTTAAAAATTATAATTTTGCCTATTATGCTACTATCCATGACAGGCTTCGGCCGGGCAGAATGTGACCTTCCCGGGATGGTCTATTCGATCGAGATCAAATCACTCAACAGCAAACAGCTCGACACGGCCGTGAAGTTGCCGTTATCGCTGAGGAACCGGGAAGCGGAAATCCGGAACATGATCAATATCGAGCTGCAGCGCGGCAAAATAGAGATCGGCATTTACCCGGAGGCAAAGGAAGGAACCACCGTTCATTCCATCAACGGGCAGGTTGTAAGAGAATACATCAAACAGTTGCGCAGGATCACTCAGGAATCGGGCCTGGAAGAGGATGAACGCCTGCTGCAGGTGGCGATGCGGCTTCCCGATGTCATGAAGTCCGACAAGGAGATCCTCGGTGAGGAGGATTGGGATAAGATCAGGCTCGCCATCCGGCAGGCGATCGATGAGCTGGTCAGGTTCCGGACACAGGAAGGCAGTGCCATCGAGGAGGACATCAGCATGAGAGTCCACTCCATCCTCGGAAAACTCGCCCAGATCGAACCCTATGAGGAGGAAAGGATCAACCGGATCCGCAGGCGTCTTTCGGGGGGACTGGAAGAACTCAGCAAAGAGGTGCCGGTCGATCCCAACCGCATGGAACAGGAGATGATCCTCTACCTTGACAAGATGGATATTACGGAAGAAAAGGTCCGGCTCAGGAACCACTGCAAATATTTTATGGAGACCCTGAAAGACGGTCCCTCTTCAGGTAAAAAACTCGGATTCATCACCCAGGAAATGGGGCGTGAGATCAATACCCTGGGTTCCAAGGCTGCGGATTCGGACATGCAGCGCCTGGTCGTCGAAATGAAAGATGAGCTGGAAAAGATCAAGGAGCAGGTCCTGAACGTACTGTAAATGAAAGGCAAATCCATCATATTCTCAGCCCCTTCCGGTTCAGGGAAAACCACCATTGTCAGGCATCTGCTGCAGCTGGACCTGAACCTGGAGTTCTCGGTATCGGCCTGCAGCAGGAAGCCCCGGAAAAACGAGGTGGACGGCAGGGATTACTATTTCATGAGCGTGGAAGAATTCAGGGCGGGAATTGAAAGGGACGAATTCGTGGAATGGGAAGAAGTCTATAAGGACCAGTATTACGGAACCCTTAAAAGCGAGCTGGAAAGGATCTGGAATGTGGGAAAGCATGCCGTATTCGATGTAGACGTTGTGGGGGGAAAGGACCTGAAGCAGATATTCGGCAACGATGCGCTGGCTGTCTTTGTAAAACCGCCATCGCTGGAGGTGCTGGAACAGAGGCTGAGGGCGCGTTCAACCGACCCGGAAGAAAAGATCCGGGCCCGGCTGTCCAAGGCCGCCTCGGAAATGGAATATGCCGGGCTGTTCGACGTGATCCTCATCAACGACAGGCTTGAGGATGCACTGGCGGAGGCGGAGAAAGTGGTGCGGGATTTCCTTTCAGCGCCGAGCCGGACCTTCGGGCCATAGGCAGGGCAGGTGAATGAACAACCGGCCATTTTAGCCTGTGAAAGATCCGGCCCGGTGGTATAAATAGGAGGATGAGTTTGAAATGAAAGTGGGACTGTATTTCGGGAGTTTTAATCCAATTCATATCGGTCATATGGCCATTGCCAATTACATGGTCGAGTTCACCGATATGGACCAGGTCTGGTTTGTGATCAGTCCCCATAACCCCTTCAAGGAAAGGACAACCCTGCTGGCCGATCATCACCGCCTCGAACTGGTCGAACGGGCAATTGCAGGTGATGACCGGTTCAGGGCATCGGACATCGAATTCAAGATGCCGACCCCCTCCTACACCATCGATACCCTGACCTGGCTTTCCGAAAAATACCCGGGCAACCTGTTTACCATCATCATGGGGAGCGACGGGCTGCCCACCTTCGCTGAGTGGAAAAATGCTTCCGAGATCCGGAAAAACTACAAATTGTATGTCTACCCAAGGCCGGGATTCCCCGCAGAACCCTCAGGGCATGCAGAACCCTCCGGATCCGCCGGATCTTACGGTTTCACC